>CAZWNS010000003.1:29456-78844 GCA_964635245.1 uncultured Spirochaetaceae bacterium | reverse complement strand
CGACGCGGAGGCCGGGGCCGCGGGTGCTGCCGCCGACGCGGAGGCCGGGGCCGCCGCGACCCCGGATATCGTGCTCTACCAGTGCCTTCCCAAGGGGCGCAAGCTCGACCAGATCGTACGGCAGGCGGTGGAGGCCGGAGCAACCCGGATCGTTCCGGTGGCGAGCCGCCGCGTAGTGAAACGGCTCGAGGCCGGCGAGGGCTCGCAGCGCAAGCTCGAGCGTTGGCGGCGCATTGCCGAAGAGGCGGTGCAGCAGAGCGGACGATCCACGATACCGGCGGTTGAGCCGGTATGCGAGCTTCCCGAGCTGCCGCCCGTCGACGCCGAAGACTCCGAACTGGGTCTGCTGTTCCACGAGAAAACGCTTGCAGACCGCAGCATTGGCAGCTATCTTAGTGCGGGTCCGCGACGGGTTGCCGTCGTTATAGGACCGGAAGGCGGCCTGTCGGAAGATGAGGTGGGGATCCTCGAGCGCCGCGGCTTCAACCCCGTTTCGCTCGGACCAAACGTACTTCGCACCGAGACAGCGGCCATCTACGCCATCGCCGCGGTACAATCGGTGTATCGGGAGCTCGTAGCGTGGAAACAGTAGCGAACCTGGAGCGCGTGCGCCGCATTCGCGTAGTCGGCGTGCCCGTCGACATCATACCTGCCGACCACCTCGAGGAGGTCATCGGGGCTATGCTTTCCGACCCGGGGCAGGATCAGCTTGTGTTTCTTACGCTCCGCGACCTGATGCGGGCGCGGCGCAACGCCGAATACCGGCGCCTGGTACAGAACGCCCGCTTGATCATTCCGACGACGCCCGGTATCGTTCGCGGTGCCCGGTTTCTCGGCCATGGCGAGCCCACGCGCTACGAGCCCTTCAACTTCGTCATTCGCCTTCTCGGTATCCTCGAGAAGAAGTCCGCCTCCCTCTATCTTTTCGGTCTCGGGCGGCGCTACCTCTTGCAGGTGGAGCAGAACCTGCGGGAGACCTTTCCCGGCCTGCGTCTGGTCGGGAGATATCCCGGGTACTACCCGCGGGGCCTCGAACGGGACATCATCACCGCCATCAAGAAGGCTTCCCCGAGCATGCTGCTCGTGGGACCGGGGGTGCCGCGCGGTGAGCGCTGGATACAGCGGAATAAGGCATCGCTCAACAACGGCCTGTACCTCGCCGCACCGCAGGTGCTGGACATATTCGCCGACCGCAGGACACGACAGAAGGATACGGGATTCGGCGCGTTCGCCCGAAGCCTGGCACACGGTCTTACCCGCCCGTGGCGAATGGTGCGCGCGCTCACCTATCTCTGGTACGGTGTCCTGCTGCTCGTCTACCGCATCTTCAAGCTGCGCTGAGTCTATACATCCCCGATCTTCAGGTATTCGTAGGCCTCGCGCAGAAACGTACCGTGGCGCGCGGTCAACGCGTGACCGGTGAGACGTCGGATCGGCGGCAGATAAACGACGAGGCCGAGTGCATCGGTGAAGAAGCCCGGCAGCAGGAGCAGGACACCGGCGACGATGAGACCCGCGAGCCGCGCGTACTCTCGGCCGGGGTAGATATCCGCCGAGACCTCACGCCGGATGCGGGCAAGGGTGTCCCCGGCGGAGTTCACCAGAAAGAAGAGCGCCGCAAGTCCGGTAGACGCGGTCGCCGCGAGAACCAGGTACTTGCCGTAATGCTCGCCCAGTGTCAGCAGAATGTAGCCGTCGGCGATGCCGAGAATCGAGAGAAGGAGGAGCGCGAGAAACAGGCGTGATACGAAGCCGGGCTCAAACAGTCTCAGCAGGCCCTTCGTCCTGTGCATGAACTCTCCCACTATGCAGGCACGCCGGTATCCCGGACAAGAGTCCCTAAAATACTACCGCAGGTCACTTGAGGTTTCCCGGTCTTCCCGTATCTTATCGCGCATGGTCCGGGTGCTAATCATCGATCGCGACGCCCGTTCACATCGTGCCCTTCGCTCCCTGCTCCCCGACCGTTTCCGACTCGTTCACCAGGCCGATCCGACCGTGTCGGTGGATCGCATCCGTACGGAGCGACCGGACCTGGTGATCCTCGACATCGACCTCGGCGACTTCGACGGTCTCGCGTTGCTGCGTTCCCTCGTCGCTATGCCGGCCGCGCCGCCGGTGCTCGTGCTGACCTCGCTCCGCCATACGCGGATGGTGGTGCAGGCGGTGAGGTACGGCGCCGCGGACTATCTGACCAAACCGTTCGAGCTCAACGAGCTTACCACGGCAATGGTCTCCGCCCTCGAGCGACGCGCACGGGCTCCGGCCGCCGTTGAGCCGGCGGATGCCCCGGCCCTTACCCGGATCGTCGGCGAGAGTCGTGCGGCGCGCGATCAGCGCCGGAGCGCTCGACTGTTCGCCGAATCCTCCGCTTACGTAATGATTCTCGGCGAAAGTGGGACCGGCAAAGACCTCTTTGCGCAGGTCGTACACGCTTTGTCCTCCCGCCGGCGCGGCGCCTACGTCGCGGTAAACTGCGGCGCGGTGCCCGAGCCGCTTTTCGAGAGCGAAATGTTCGGCGTTGCGCGTGGGGCGTACACCGACGCAGTGGAGCGACCCGGTCACTTCGAACAGGCCGACGGCGGCACGCTCTTCCTCGACGAAATCGGCGAGCTCAGCCGCTCCTCACAGGTAAAGCTTCTGCGGGTGCTCGAGGAGCGACGGGTCCGTCGCGTCGGCAGCAGCATCGAGCGACAGATCGACGTACGCGTGATGGCTGCATCCAACCGTCCTCTGCGCGACGACGTTCAGGCCGGTCGATTTCGGACGGATCTCTACTATCGGCTGAACATCCTCTCGATCGAGCTTGCGCCGCTTCGCGAGCGTTCCGAAGACATCGGCATCCTCGCGCACGCGTTTCTCGGGGCAAACGGCGGAACCGGACCGAGCGGATTCACCGATGCGGCGCTCGACGCCCTGCGCGCATATTCGTGGCCCGGCAATATCCGGGAGCTGCGCAACCTCATCGAGCGCGCCGCGCTCGTGGCCGACGGCACCATGATCCGGGTCTCCGACGTGATATTCGTATAGGCGCGCGGGCTAGGGGAGGGCGCGAATGTACAGCCCCCGGACGACCGGAACGGGCGTCCCGTCGAGATCGGGGGTTACGCCCTCAAAACGTCCGACGACGAGCACCGGCTCGTTTGCGGCTATTGTATCGGGTGAGTCGGATCGATTGCGGCGGGAGGGTATCCGCGAAAAGAACTCCGGTCCCGCGATATCCACGTACGCGCTGTACAGCGCTACCCTCTCGAGTCCCTGCCACTCGCCCGTGACGAGCTCGATCCGTGCGCTGAAGCTCGCTTCCTCCGGATCGAGTACCTCGATTGAGGAGACTACCCCGTCGAGCATGAGCAGGCGCCCGTCGGGAACGGGATCCGTGCCGTCGCGGACGCTGAGCGCCAGTGATTTCAGCGACTCATCAAAGGCCACCACGGCGTCGAAGTCCGACAGGTCGACGCCGAACGCGGCACCTGCCGTGAGCACGAACATCAGAGCCGCCGTCACTACGTTTCTCATATCACTGCTCCCGGTCCGTTTGAGCCGGATTATAGCAGCAGCGCCGCGTTTTGTCTCGAGACATCGACTTCGCCGGGATTCCCGCGCGTTTCGTGATATATTGGGGCGATGATGGGAACGCTTCGTGCTCTGGTGATCGGCGCGACGGGTGGAATCGGGCGTGAGATCGCCCGGGTGCTCGCGGAACCGGGACTGGAGATCGTCGTTCACGGGCACGTGTACGACGAGCGCGTCGACCGGCTGCTCGACGACATCCGTTCCCGTGGCGCGAGCGCACACGCAGTAATCCGAACGATCGAGTGTGCCGAAGACATAATAGAGGAGATCGATGCACTCCTGCCGGTGGACATTCTGGTCGTATCCTTCGGTCCGATGATCCGGGCGCCCGTGGTGGAGACCGATACCGAGGCCTGGCGGCGGATGGCGGAGCTCAACCTCGTTATGCCGTCGGCCGCGGTCGGCAGATGCCTGCCGGCCATGAAGGAGCGGAACTTCGGCCGCATACTGCTGTTCGGCGGTACACGAACCGATCGGATTCGGGGTTTCGAGACCATCGCGGCATACGCCGCGGCGAAGACCGGCCTCGGCACCGTGGTCAAATCGGTCGCACGGCAGACGAGGAGCTACGATATTTGCATCAACGCGCTGTGTCCCGGATACGTCGACACCGAGTACTACGACGATGCGGACCGCGCGCGCGCGGTGAGGGCCGCTCCGGGCGGGCGTATGATAGATCCGACGGAGGTAGCCGAGACGGCGGGCGTCCTGCTGAATCGGCGGAACAAAAGCATGACCGGCGCTATCGTGCCGATCGATGGTGGACTGGGATGACGGTTCGAGGTTTGACAAAGGCCGTGCTGACACATACCATAAGGGCGATGCGCTCATCTAAAAATCGCGGGCCTGCATCTGTCTCTGTAAAAGGGGAGCTATGAGCAACAACGAGATCGTTCCTGGTTTCGATGAGGAAAAGGACGAAAGCCTCAAGATCAGGCTTCAGAAGATCGAGGCGGTCGACGGCTGCCTTGTCCTGTATCTCACCGGGTATATCGACACGTACAATTCGAATTTCTTTCAGAAACGCGTCAATCGCGCCGTCGAAGCCGGTTACACGAAGCTGATCTTTCACTGTAGCGGGCTGAATTACGTATCGAGCACGGGCATCGGGTCCTTTACGGCTTTTCTCAAGGCGGTCAAGCCCCGGGGCGGCGACCTTGTCCTCCTCGAGATACAGCCGAAGGTCTACGAGGTATTCCAGCTGCTCGGGTTTTCGCAGTTCTTCAATATCAAAGACAACCTCGATGAGGCGGTAGAGTTCTTCAAGAAGGGCGGGGTGTCTACCGAGTCCGAGGTCTTTCCGAAGATCTTCAAGTGCCCGATCTGCTCGAAGAAGCTGAAAGCGACCAAAGCCGGAAGATTCCGGTGCTCGGAGTGTAAGACCATCCTCGCTATCGACAACTCCGGTCAGGTCTTTCTCGGCTGACGACGATCGTACCGGACTCTCCGACATCGAATAGTACCTCTGCGGTCTTGACGAACTGCCGCGTCGGCGCTTTCCTAGCCGGTAGGGAACCCGGTCCGCAGGGAAACAGGGAAACCGTGTATTGTAACCGCGTTCGCCGCGAAGGAGGCCTTCCGTGGGCATATTCGACCGCTTCAGGCGGCTCATCAAGTCAAATCTCAACGAGATGATCAATCGAGCGGAGAACCCGGAAAAGATGCTCGAGCAGGTCATCGACGACATGAACCGGCAACTCATCGAATCCAAGAAGAGTGTCGCTTCCGCAATTGCCGATGAGAAGAAGCTCGAGCGGCAGATCAATCAGACGCGGGCGCAGTCCGCGCAATGGGAGCGGAGGGCGGAAACCGCGGTACGGGCGGGTGAGGACGAGCTTGCCAAGGAAGCCCTGCTTCGCAAGCAGGAGCTCGATCGCTACGCCGAGGAGTACGAGAAGCAGCGTGCGCAGCAGCACGACTCGGTGGAGAAGCTGAAGGTGGCACTCCGTGCGCTTCAGCAGAAGCTCGAGGAGGCTCAGCGAAAGCGGAATCTTCTTGTAGCCCGTGCCCGCCGGGTGGAGACCCAGAAGAAGCTGAGCGAAACCATCGGCGGCATGAACGACACGTCGGCCTTCGAAGCCTTCGATCGGATGACCGAAAAGATGGACGAGCTCGAGGCTCAGAATGAGGCCATGGAGGAGCTCGAGGGTACCTCGAGCAAGGACGAGCTCGAGGACAGGTTCCGAAAGCTCGAGGGAACGGCCTCCGACGGCGACTCCCTGCTCTCCGACTTCAAGAAGCGGCTCGAGATCGAGCACAAGACCGGGTCGGATGCCGGCGAGGAGTCCATCGAGGAGCTGAAACGACGGTTGCGCGAGGATGAGCAGAAGCGGCAGTAACGGACCGCTTCGCGTGCATCTCATCCCGGCTGATCCCCTCGTGACCGAGCGCGTTCGCAATCGTATCGCTCAGCGCCTGTCGTGGAGCCTGAGTACCGGTCTCAGCTGCCGCATCCCGCCGGAGGCCGATGTCGTGCTCCTGCCGGCGGAGCGGTGCGGGGAGTGTCTCCTCGAGACGCGCCCGTCGCCGGCCTACGTCGCCTATGGCGCGGCGCAGCTCCTTCCCGGCTGCGTGCTCCGCGGCTGCGCCGACTTCCTGAAGACGCCCTGGGAGGGGAACGAGCTCGAGTTCCGCCTCGAGAGATTCGCCCGGCCCCTTGCCTTCTCCGTCGGCGGCATGGAGGTTCGCCTCGAGCACGACCGCCTGGTGAGCGCGGCGGGGCGCACCGGGATCACGGCGGCGGAGCGGACCGTACTCGAGCTCCTCATCCGGCGCGCCGGGGAACCGGTGTCCCGAGAGGCGCTGTTCTACGCCCTGTGGGGTACCGACGGGGGCAGCTCACGGCTCGTAGACGTCTACGTCTCGCGGCTGCGCCTGCGACTTCGCGAGGTCCTTCCCGCCGGCGGAGCGGCCGACCCTCTCCGCGCCGTGTACGGTCATGGCTATTCTCTTGAAACATAAGAGAATAGGTGCTTGTGGATAAATTGTGGAAATATTCGCACTTCCCGGATTGAGTGCGGTGGGGCTCGGGGCTGTGGACCCGTGCAGCCGCATGCGATTCGAGCCTTCCATACCGATTTGTCACATAACTGTATATACCGTATACAGATATGTGAATGTTAGCGAAATTTGAGAAATCCGTGAGTGCCGGGGGCGGCTCGCGCTGTCTGAAAATTCAGACACATCGGCCCCAAGTGATTGTGGATAAATTGTGCGCGATTCGGTCCTTCCGGGCCATGGGTGATGTGGTTCGCCTCGCGTCTCGGCCGCGTGTTTCGGTTGCAATGAGAAAGGGGCCGTGCTACGATTCGCCGAAGTGAAGGAAATCGTACGCCTCGTTGTGCGGTTCATGTTGTCGTTCGCGACAGTCCTGGTTCTCCTTGTCGCCGGCATCGTGGCCATACGTTGGGTGACGTATCATACTCCCTCCGAGACCCCCGCCGGTCGCGTATTGGCATACTGGCTGGTGCAGGCGATACGTCCGAGCTTCCTTCCCGCCGTCTTCGTCGCAGCACTGGTGAGCCTCTTCAGCCTGTTACGGTTGCCGCATCTGCGGCACGCGGGCCTGATTGCCGTGCTCGTGGTGACCGGCCTGAGCATTACCTTCGGGGCTGCCGGAGTCCGTCGTCTTGACGATGTTGTCTCCGCCCCCGAGAAGCGCCCCGGCATGAAGTTCGAGGCAGGGGTGCTCTATCGCAGCGATACGCTGGATTTCTACGCGTTCGATCGCTCCGGATACACGTTGACCTCGGTCGTTTACCATGACGCGGGGCGGGTCCCCAGGCTCGGTGTGGAGGATGAGGTCGTACTGGACCCGTCTACGGCCGAGTTGGATCTGCGCGGCCTCGGGCTTCGTATTCCCGCGAACGAGGTGGGCAACGCCTACCGGCAGGCGTTTGAACCGCCTCCCGAGGTGTCCGGCACGCTCGCCGATGTGTCGAATGCCGCGACTGCCTTCGAGGGCCGCTACAGTCCCATGAGCCGCGATTTCCTGTTTCTTGCCTGGGCGCTCGCGCTTCTCATGACGAGCCTGTGGACCATCGTGCGATCGACGCGCTGGCCGTTGCTCAACATCATTCTCGTCCTCGGCATGGTGCGGTTGACGTTTGCGGCCTTTTCGCTCGTGGAGCGCGAGGGCGTGCGGGAGTTCGCAGCCGCCGTCGTTCCGGCGGCCTATCTCGATTATCTCCTCCCCGGCGGCTTCGCGGCGGTTGCGCTCATCCTGCTGCTGGTCCTGATTCTGATGCCCTCCTTCACGCAGTGGAACAGAGAGGTCGGCAGTGCATAGGAGCGCGCGCATCCTCATTCTCACCACGCTCGTGGTGTATCTCCTCGCACTGGGTGCGCTCCTGGCGTATTCGCTGCACGATTTCCCGACCGGTGAAGTGTTAAGGGTCTTCCAGCGCAGGTGGACCGTTTCCAACGGACTGTATCTGTTCATCGACCGACTCATTCCGATACAGCTGACGGCCGTCATCCTTGCATTCTCGCTTCTGGTGCGTACCGCCCGCTCGCGGACGAGCCTCTCCTTCTTTGCGCTGGTCCGACCCGTGCTTGTCGTCGTGATCGTGACGGCCGTCCTCTACACGGCAGCCGCCGGACTGGCGGCGCCGATGCTCGCCGGTATCCGAGCCGACGCCGAGCACCGGAGCCGGCTGGCGGAGAGCTTCCTCAACCACGGCGACGAGGCGTATGAGCGTGAAGCCTGGGCGCAGGCGGTCACCGAGTATGAGGCGTATCTGGCCATCGTCCCCTCGGACGCGGAGGTCGAAAACCAGCTCGCGGAAGCCCGGAAGAAGCGTGCCGAGACTGCCGCGGAGGAACAGCGCGCCCCCGAGACGTCCGCCGCGGCACAGCAGGTTCTCAACCAAAATGAAGCCGAGCTGGTCGTGCGAGCGAGGGAGGCGCTGGCGGAAGACGACTTCATCTCCGCCCACTACTGGGCGCAGCTGGCGCTGGAGCTGGACCCCGGGCGCCCGGAGGCTCAGGACATTGTGCGCGAGGCAAACCGGCGCATGACCTCCCCCGAGCTCTCGAATCTGGACGAGCGCGAGCGGGCCCTCTACATGCGAAAGCGTGATGCGTATCAAGCGATGGACAACGGTGAGGTTTTCACTGCCCACCGGATCTTCTCCGAGCTCGAGGAGGAGATTCCTCGCGACCGGGACGTGCAGCGCTACCTGTCGGAGGTCGAAGACCGATTGCGCGAGATTGCGTTCTTCACCGATGAAATCGAACGGAACATGCGCCTTCCCGGTTCGAATGATATTCTGTTCACCGTCTCCGGCGGGGATGTCGCAGGCGATCTCCGCTTCGTCTCGATCGGGACTCTTGCCGGCGGCAGGGAGGGAACCTACGCCCGCGACGTGGAAGTGATGGATGTCGAGGAGGACGGCGAGATTCGTCGGCAGGTGCAGGCTCCGTATGCGAAGCTGCGGGACGGACGCCTCGTGCTGCAGGCGGTGGAGCGCGGCTCCGGCCGTGTCGTCCATCGGCCCAGCTACAGCGTGCGGGCGTCCGACGGCGACGAGCCGCCCTACCTCGAGGTGAGGCGGAGCGCCCGTGAGCTTCATGCCTTGCGCCATACCGGGCCGCGCTTCTCCGGGGTGAGCGTGGCCGAGCTGATGATGATGGAGGATTTCTTCCCGGAGCTCGGCTACAGTGTCGCCGGTGTGCGACTCGCGCTCGCCATGCGTCTGGTCAGGCCCTTCAGCTTCGTCATCCTCTCATTCTTTGCCGTCGCCGCCGCCTGGGCGTGGCGCACCCGCTACATCGCCCGGCCGCCGATCCTCGTATGGGTGGTGCTTCCCGCGATTCCGTTTGTTCTGTCTATCGTAACCACCCTCTACCACTATCTCCATCGCGTGTTTCTCGGTGCCGTCGTCCCCCTCGGCGGTCTTACACCGCTTATCATCGCGACGGTGCTTATACAGGCGCTGCTCCTGCTCGTATCTCTGGCCCTGCTTGCCGGGCAGTCATCGTCATGAAGCTTCCCCCGTTCACGGGGCGCGGCATGTCACCGTCGCGCTTCGATATCGAGCACATTCCCTGGCTGAATCTCCCGTGGGGGAAGATCATCGGAGGCGGCATCGGGCTGAGCGCCGGGGTGTTCGGGATGGTGTTCGGAGTCGTCGTCGGTCACCTCGTGGACGAGCTCCTGTGGACTCATCTGATGCGACGCCTTACGCGGCGCTTTGTTCGTACCGCCGCCGTTTCGCCCGAGCTGGAGCCGGTAGCCCCCGCCCTGGGCATCCTCGTGCTGCTGACCGGGGCGGCACGCTGTGGCCGGGGACACGGCACGGATGCGGCCATATCCGTCGTCCGGGACTATCTGTACGACCGTTACGCGACCAGTGCCCGCCGACGTCGCCTCATCGACATCGCGGGGGAGGAGGTGAGGGCCCGCGCCGATGCAGACGCCGACAACGCGGAGCCGTTTCTCCGGCTTCTCGCCGGGCGGCTGACCCATAACGAACGGGCGGAGGTGGCCTGGCTCGCCGGACGGGTCGCGCGGGATGTCGGCCCCTGCGCCCGGCGGATCGCCGACGACATTGCGCGATGTCTCGGCGCCGACGCGCGGCTCGTAGCCGACGCCGCGCGGCACGAGGGTGAGCTCGACGAGCGCGCCTGCATGTTGCTCGGCGTACCGCAGGATGCCGACCGTGCACAGGTGCGAGCTGCCTACCGTCGGCTTGCAGCGGAGTTCCATCCCGACGGCACGAGGGTGCTGGAGGCGCATCAGCGCGAACAGGCGGAGGAGGCCTTTCTCCGCATCCGCGAGGCCTACGAGCAGCTGATGGGGGAGCTCGGGGAGGAGCCGTAGCCGAATCGGCGCGGTACCCGACGCGGCGCCTCAGTCGGGATCGGAAAGCGGCGCGCGGTCGATCCGCGCACCGAGCTGCTGCAGACGCTCGACGAGGTGCTCGTAGCCGCGCTCTATCTGGTACACGTTCTGGATGGTACTCTGCCCCTCCGCGCAGAGCGCTGCCAGGACCATGGCCATACCGGCACGCACGTCGGGAGACGTCAGGTTCGATCCCGACAAACGGGCGGGGCCGCTGACCACGGCCCGATGCGGGTCGCAGAGCACGATGCGAGCGCCCATGCCGATGAGCTTGTCGACGAAGAACATCCGGGATTCGAACATCTTCTCATGGATGAGGATGGTTCCCTCGACCTGCGTCGCGACCACCAGGGTGATGCTGACCAGATCGGGCGGGAAGCCGGGCCATGGAGCGTCGTCGATTTTCGGAATCATTCCGCCCATATCCGGCACAACCCGCAGCGCCTGGCCGCCCGGCACCCGGATGCTCGAGCCGTCGCGTTCCCAGTGTATGCCGAGCTTACCGAAGCCGATGCGCGTCATCTTGAGATGTTCGGGGGCGGCATCTTCCACGACCACTTCGCCGCGGGTTACCGCTGCGAGGCCGATGAAGGAACCCACCTCCATGTAGTCCGCCCCGATGGTGAACTCGGTGCCGTGGAGTCTGGTGACGCCTTCGATACGAAGGATATTCGAGCCGATGCCGCGAATCTTCGCCCCCATCGCATTGAGCATGTTGCAGAGGTCCTGAATGTGAGGCTCCGAGGCGGCGTTCTCGATGACGGTCTCTCCGTCGGCGAGCACGGCGGCCATGATCGCGTTCTCCGTCGCAGTCACCGACGCCTCGTCGAGGAAGATCTCGGTCCCGATAAGCTTGTTCGAGGAAAGCGTGAACAGTCCGTCCAACTCCACGCGGGCGCCGAGTGCGGAAAGGGCGATGAAATGGGTATCGAGTCTCCGCCGCCCGATGACGTCGCCGCCCGGCGGAGGAAGGAGCACCTTCCCCGTGCGGGCGAGCATCGGGCCCGCGAGCAGGATGGAGGCTCGCACCCGTTTCGCTTCTTCCACCGGAACAGCGCTGGTGATGATATTGCTCGTCGTAATGAGAAACTCGCCGTGTTTTCGCCGTTCGACGGTAGATCCGAGGCGACCGAGAATCCGCAGCATGACCTGCACATCTTCGATGTCGGGCACGTTGCTCAACACGACCGGCTCGTCGGTGAGAAGAGTAGCGGCGATGCAGGGCAGCGCGGCGTTCTTGTTGCCGCTCGCGCGAACGGTTCCGCGGATGGGATGGCCGCCCTCCACTACGTATTTGAACATGGGCCAACCTTGTCGAAAAGCGACGGCGCTGTCAACACAGCGGCCGCGGCAACCACCGGGCTACGGCGGTGAGCTGAGGCGGAACTGCCGCTCCTCGAAGGGATTGCTGTTCATGACGATCAGAGTGCGATAGAAGAACGTGCCGCCGTCCCGGACATCGATTCGCAGCGGGGCAAGGGTCGTGGTGCGCTCTCCGGGGGACGGGAACGGATTCTCGAGAAAGTCCGGGAAGGCAACTCCGGCGATCTCGTACTCCGCGAGGATCTCGTCGAGGGGTGCCGGGGACTCCGCCTCGTCGATTCCACCGCCGCCGGCGATCTCGGGCGGCTCCAGGGCCTCCACATCGGGCGCGAAGAGCTCGGCAATGCTTCGGTAGAGGGTCGCCTCCGAGGCGCCGGCGGAAGTCGTTTCCGCCTCGGGTGCCGCACTTCGCAGAAAGCGGGCGTATCGGCCTGAGACGAGGTGGCCTTCGAGGGTGCGAAGAAAGTTGTTGAGGTTCCGCACGATATTCGCGGTGGCATGCGGCGCGTAGCTCCGGCCGTTCCAGCGGTACCAGGTGAGAAACGTCTCGTACCCGCGCCCCTCCTCGAAGGCGGTCTGTGCTTTGAGCACGTCGATGATGCCGTCTTCGTCGATATCCACCGCGGAGGACTTGATGACCGGAGTTCGCTCGAGAACGAAATCCGAGAATCCGTCGCGGCCGGCCACGAGCCATACCTCTTTACGACCGATCTCATCCTGGAAGTGGACCGACACCGCTCGCGGCAGCTCTCCTTCCGTGTTGAGCTCTACGGCGGACATGCCCTCGAGGACGGGAAAGCGGCCGATCCGGCGCGTCTCGAAGAGAACGAGACCATCCGGCCGGTTGAGGTAGATCTCGAAGAAGAACTCCGACACGGCGGCACTCTCGCCCGAGAGACGTCCGCGTGCGGACAGCTCCGCGAAGTCGGGCGGTGTCTCTCCGGCGTCGGCGCCGACCGTGAGGAGAGCGACATCCGTGCGCCCGTTGGCGTCGAAATCGACGGTGACGGCAAGATAGTCGGTGTTCATTCGAATGGGATGGGTGCCGGCCGGGGACACGTCCAGCGCCGCAGCCACCAAATCGGCGGGCTCCGGCGTGCTCTCCGCCGGGGGCTCGGCGTCTTGCGGGTCTTCGGCGGCCGCCGGCTCTTCCTCGGGCGGCTCGGCCGCAACGGCGCCCCCATCATCTTCCGGCTCCGGGCCTGAGGGCTCCGGGGACATGTGGGCGCAGCCGGCCAGCGTGACGGCGATGATGGAGACCAGTAGCACGTAGTGCGTCCGGGAGGCCATCGGTGGCTTATGATACCCGGCTTCGGCCGTTTTCGCTACAGCGATCGGCGGCGCCTTGCCATATCACACACGAATTTCACATAATGAGGTCAGTATCACCCTCTACAAGGAATTCTATGCAGTTCTATAGCACGCGAGACACCAGGCATCTCGTCTCCTTTCGCGAGGCAGTATTTCGCGGCCTCGCACCAGACGGCGGTCTGTTTCACCCGGCGGCCGATGTGGATCTGCGCAGCGAGTTCCTCGGCATGACCCCGGAGACGAGCTTCAATGAAATCGCGCAGACGATCACCTGCGCCCTGTTTCCGGAGGAGCTCTCCGACGAGCAGGTCGATCGTGTTGTAACGCGGGCGTTTCCCTTCCGGCCCGAGTTGAATCGGCTCACCGAGGATATCTACCTTCTCGAGCTCTTTCACGGGCCTTCATGCGCGTTCAAGGACTACGGCGCTTCCTATCTCGCTTCGGTCATGGAAGAGTTTCTCGCCGGTGAGGACGGTCGCGCGGTGATCCTCACGGCAACCTCCGGCGACACCGGAAGCGCCGTCGCCCATGCCTTCTACGGTAGGAGCAACATCGACGTGGTGGTGCTGTACCCCTCGGGACGTGTCAGCCCGCTGCAGGAGAAGCAGCTCACCACGCTCGGCGGCAATATCCACGCCCTCGAGGTGAAGGGCTCATTCGACGACTGTCAGCGCATGGTCAAGCAGGCCTTTCTCGATCCCGAGCTCGCCGAGGCGCTGCACCTGACCTCCGCCAACTCGATCAATCTCGGGCGACTCATTCCGCAGGCGTTCTACTACGTATACGCCTTCAGCAGACTCAAGCCGGAGGTGCCCGGCGAGTTCTTCTTCTGTGTGCCCAGCGGAAACTTCGGTAACCTTACCGCCGGTGTGCTCGCCTGGAAGTGGGGCCTGCCGGTCACCGGCTTCATTGCCGCCACCAATGCAAACGACGTCGTGCCCGAGTACCTGAAGACCGGTACCTATTCCCCTCGCAGCTCCATCCGTACGCTCTCGAACGCCATGGACGTCGGTGACCCCAGCAATTTCGAGCGCCTGAAGACCATCTTCGCCGACGACGTGGAAGTGATGGCCGCCATGATATGGGGTGAGGTCGTGAGCGACGAGGAGACACTCGAAACCATCGGCCACTTCCGGCTTACCGAGAACGTCTTCCTCGACCCGCATACGGCCGCGGGCGTGCGCGCGGCCCAGCGTTTCGTCGCCAACCGCTATCCGACGGTGGGCAAGGTGATCACGCTCGGAACCGCCCACCCGGCGAAGTTCGGCGAGGTGGTGGAGGAGGCTACCGGTATGCGTCCCGACATCCCGGAGCGACTCGAGCGGGTGCTCGGGCTCGAGAAGAAGGCGACGGTGATGCGAAACACCCCGGAGGCCCTCAAAGCCTTTCTGCTCGACACGTTCCGCGAGTAGGCCGCCTGCGGTGTATCTCCCGCGGGGCCTCCGCGGGCTATTCCACGTACAGTCTGACCAGCTTCTTGCCGGCGGCGTCCCGAAAGGGGTTGGAGGTGTTCTTGAGAAATGAGCGATAGATACGGCAGGCGCGGTAGTACCCGTCGGGGCCGCGAAAGGTGGAACTCAGGTCGCAGCGGTAGAGCTCGAGCAACACGGGGAAGAGTTGCGAGCGCATGAGCCTGTCGGTGCGATGGGGCGGAAGGCGGTGCAGGGCGCCGGGAAACATATGATTGGTGACGAGCCACGCGACATCGGAGACCAGCTCCGATGAAAAGCCCAGCCGGCGAAGAACACGGCGCGCGAGGTCCGCGCCGATCTCCGCGTGGCCGTCGAACACACGATCCCGCGTCCGTGTGGCCAGCGGTTTTCCGCTGTCGTGAAAGAGCAGGCCGAGACTCAAGACCAGGTCGGGGGTCTTGCGGTAGCGCAGGGTTTCGATGGAGTGTTCCCACACATTGCCCTCCGGATGATGCTCCTTCGAGTGCGAGGTTTCGTTCATCGGGGCAAGTTCCGGCCAGATCCGCTGCACGACGCCGGTATCGTGGAGCAACTGCAGCCCGCGCGTGGGACTCCGCGAGCCGAGAAGATCGACGAGGAGCCGTCGCTGTACGGCCTCCGGCACGGCGTCGAGGTGACCGAGCTCCGGGAGGTCGGTACCGGCGATTTCGTAGCCGTAGCGAGAGCTCAGCACCGCAGCGTCGAGCACGACATCGAGGGCGGGTCGGCCGGGGGCGCTCCTCGGTACGGCCTTGCCGCGTAGCTCACGGTAGGCATCGTTCGGGTCGAAGAACGTGTCGGTCGCCGGGTCGTAGAGGAAGTCCATGATTGCAAAGGTGAGCCGGCGCGGCTGGTGCTCGTCCTGCAGACAGCGATAGTAGACCATGCCCTCGCCCCAACGGCTCGCCGCATCCCAGTCCTCGAGACCCGGGTACTCGAGCTCGCCCAGGCTCTTTGCGAGATCGATCAGCGTGCCGTCGACGGCCACGTAGATGTTGTCTCCGGGAGTGTGACCGAAGTAGCGGTCGAGCGCCGAAAAGGAAACAAGATAGTATCTGATGCCGGAGGATTCGAGTCGGGCGAGGGCGTCCATGTAGGCGTTAAGATAACCGCGCGGCCGCCGTACTGTCCACTGTAGCGGGCCCACCGGAGCCGGCCCCTCTGTACCTGCACGGCCGGAATAGGGTAGCCTCGAGGCGGTGAGAAGGAGGGGGCATGTACCTGAAACCGACGCGCGAAGAACGCAGCTGGATCCTCTACGACTGGGCGAACTCGGCCTACAGCATCATTATCACCACGGCAATCTTCCCCCTCTTTTACCAGACGGTTACGAGCGAGGCGACCTACCTTGCGACCTGGGCCTACGGCAACAGCGCGGCGAGTCTCTTCGTCGCGATTCTGGCCCCGATTCTCGGTACGATCGCCGACTACCGAAGCCGCAAGAAGAGGTTCTTCTCCTTCTTCCTTACCGTCGGTGTGGGCACCACGGTGGCGATGTTCTTCATCGGGGAGGGGCAGTGGCTCTTCGCCATCATGATTTATGCGCTCTCGGTGGTCGGGTTCAGCGGTGCGAATCTGTTCTACGACGCGTTTCTCGTCGACGTGACCACCAACGAGCGCATGGACCGCGTATCGGCGGCCGGCTTCGGCTTCGGCTATATCGGCGGCAGCACCATCCCCTTCGTGATAACCATCGTCATGATCCTCAACTACGAAGCGCTCGGTTTCGCGTCGCAGGAAGCGGTCTACCGCCTCTCCTTCCTCATGACCGCGGTCTGGTGGGCGCTGTTTTCGATTCCCATGCTGCGGAACGTGAAGCAGCATTACGCCGTCGAGCCTTCTCCCACGCCCGTTCGCGACAGCTTTGCGCGGTTGCGTGACACCTTTCGTGACATGAGCCGATACCGCAACATCTTCGTGTTTCTGGCCGCCTACTTCTTCTACATCGAGGGGGTGAACACCGTTATCCGCATGGCGACACCCATCGCCGTGTCCATGGGCATCGACCAGACCACGCTGATCCTGGTGCTGCTGGTGATTCAGATCACCGCCTTTCCCTTCGCCATTCTCTACGGCCGGCTCGCGAAGGCATTCACCGGTCGGCGCATGATATTCGTCGGCATTTTCGTCTACAGCGTCGTCGCGGTGCTCGCCTTCCTGATGCCGTCCTTCGAAGACATGGTAACGCGTACACGGGTCTTCTGGCTCGTCGCGATTTTGGTTGCCTCCTCGCAGGGAGGCATACAGGCGCTGAGCCGCTCGTACTTCGGAAAGCTCGTGCCCAAACGCACGTCTTCGGAGTTCTTCGGGTTCTACAACATCGTCGGCAAGTTCTCGTCCATCGTCGGCCCCTTCCTCGTCGGCACCGTGACCTGGATGACCGGCGAGGAACGCTTCGGGGTGCTGACCGTGCTTGCCCTGTTTCTCATCGGGGGATTGATCCTGATGCGCACGAAGCGGGAAACGGAGATCGTGCCCGAGACGCCGGCGCCGGGGATGTAGTCGGCGTCACCGGCGGCCGGCGCTGCCCGGCTGCGCTACCGTCACCGGCGGCCGCGCCCGCCGCACGATCACTACAAAAATCCGCGGCTTTTTCGTATGATAGATCTCAACATCCGGTCCGCTTGAGTGAGGAATCTGAAGATGATCATCATCCCAGCCATTGATCTGCTCCGAGGGCAATGCGTGCGGTTGAACCAGGGCGATTACGACGAGGCGACGTTCTACGAGCGCGATCCCGTGGCGGTAGCCCGGGAGTTCGAGCAGGCGGGCGCGCGACGGATTCACATCGTTGACCTCGATGCGGCGCACGGCGATAAGGCGACGAACCGTAAGAAGATACGGAAAATCCGCAAAGCGGTCGGCTGTGTGATCGAGCTCGGCGGCGGCATCCGCACCGATGACGATGTCGAGGAGCTCCTCGATCTCGGGATCGACCGACTGGTGCTCGGAACGACCTTCGCGAAGAAACCGCAGATCGTGGAAGGCTGGAGCGCTCACTACGGGAACGTGTTCGTGGCCGGTATCGACGCCCGCGACGGCCTGGTCTACGTGTCCGGATGGGAACAGAAGACGCGCATTCAGGATACCGAGCTCGCCCGGCAGGCGGCCGCGGTCGGAGCTTCGAGCGTCGTCTACACCGATATCGAGCGTGACGGCACGCTCGCGGGTCCCGACATCGAGCGCACCAATCTCATGGCCGAGGCATCCGGCCTGCCGGTGGTACTGTCCGGCGGAATCGGGGCGGAGGCCGACGTCAAGGCGGTGGCCGAGCAGGCCCATCAGGGCGTGCGCGGCGTGATTGTGGGGAAGGCGCTCTACGAGGGTACGGTGAACCTCGAATCTCTCATTGCGACGTTCCAGGGTGAGGAAGGAGCCGACTGGTAGTGAGACCGCTTGTTATCGCGACGCGGGACGGAGAGGTGCTCGAGGCCGCCCTCGTAGACGAGAAAGGCTATAGAAAGAGCCTCGAGCAGGGTCAATTGTGGACGCTCAACCCGGAGACGGGGCGCCTGTTGCCGCATGCGCCGGCGTACCGGCTGCTCTCCATCGCCGACGAGGGTCGATGGTATCGCGCTCTGGTGGAGCAGCCCCGCCGTGAAGGGGCGGGCGGCACGGCGGGCGGCGCGACGCAGGCCGGAGCAGCCGGGAGCCCCGTCGACAGCGCCGCCGAGAGCGCGCCCGGGAGTCCCGGCGATCGGCCGCTGACCCGAGCGACCGGGGCCGCCGCGGAGCGCGAGGCGGTGCTCACCCGTCTCTACGAGCTCGTGCGCGAGCGCCAGCGCAGCCTTCCGGCAGGCTCGTATACGACCCATCTGTTCGAAAGCGGCGTCGACAAGATCCGCAAGAAGACCGGGGAGGAGGCGGTGGAGCTCATCCTCGCACGTGAACGGGGAGAGATCGTTGCCGAATCGGCCGACCTCCTCTACCATGTGCTGGTCCTCCTTCGGGCCTCGGAGATAGAGGTCACGGAGATTCTCGATGAGCTTGGCGCGCGCCTCGCGCGGGATATGCGTTGAGTGACGACACTTTTCTATCGTCCAGCTTTTGCGGTAGGCTGAAACCTCAGGAGGACATATGGCAGATTTTCCCATTGATGTATCCGGCTACAAACCGCTTTCGTTCACGTTCGACGAAAGAAAGCTCAGCGACGCGAAGAAGCAGCAGCTCGAAGAGAACATCGCCCTCTTTCGCGACCTGATCGTCTTCTATACTGCAATTGCCGCCGGGAAGGGACTCTCCGGGCACACCGGCGGTCCCTACAACATCGTCCCGGAGGTTCTGATTGCCGAAGGGTTCATGCGCGGCACGGGAAAGGTTGTCCCCGTCGCTTTCGACGAGGCGGGACACCGCGTGGCGATTCAGTACGCCCTCGCGGCCATGAACGGCGAAATGCCGTTGGAGAAGCTCTACCACTACCGGGCCGCCGACGAAGGCCTGTACGGACACCCCGAGCTCGACCGGTCCCTGGGCATCAAGTTCAGCTCGGGCCGGCTCGGACACATGTTCCCCTATGTCAACGGGGTTGCCAGGGCGAATCCGGACAAGCATGTGGTGCTCTTCGGGAGCGACGGATCCCAGCAGGAAGGAAACGACGCTGAAGCCGCCCGTCATGCCGTCGCCCATAATCTGAAGGTTTCAGTGCTCATCGACGACAACAACGTCACCATCGCCGGTCACCCGAAAGAGTACCTCCCGGGCTTTGATCTGGCCCGGACCCTCGGCGGGCACGGCATGAAGGTCGACTCAGGCGACGGGGAGAACCGGGAAAGCCTCTACGCGCGTATCCACGGCGCCCTCACCTACGACGGGCCCTCCGCGGTCGTGAATACCAGGGTCATGGCTCCGGGAATCCCCGAAATCGAGGGCAAGCACGCCGGCCACGACGTCGTTCCCGTGGACGCGGCGATCGCCTACCTCGAGAAGCGGGGTCGGAAGAAGGCGGCCGACTACCTCAAGGGTGTCGAGAAGCCGAAGCCGAATCTCAGCTACATCGGCGTCTCGGAGGACAAGGGAAGTAATCGCAAAACCTTCGGTGCAGTCATGAACGAGATCCTCGATGAGATGCCCGAGAAGGAACGGGTCGAGAAGGTCATGGTCATCGACAGTGATCTCGAAGGCTCGACGGGGCTGAACGTCATCGGGAAGGAGCACCCGGAGGTATACACGAAGGGCGGTGTCATGGAGCGCGGGAACTTCTCGGTTGCCGCCGGCTTCGGATTCGAGGAGGGAAAACAGGGCGTGTTTTCCACCTTCTCGGCTTTTCTCGAGATGATCGTCTCGGAGCTTACCATGGCCCGGCTCAACGAGAGTAACGTCCTGTGTCACTTCTCCCACGCCGGTGTGGACTATATGGCCGACAATACGTGCCACTACGGGACCAACATCTTTTTTGCCGACAACGGCCCGCTGAACTTCCCCAAGCAGACGCGCCTCTACTTCCCCGCCGATCCCAACCACCTCCGGGCAGTGGTGAAGAGAGTGTTCAACGATTCGGGAATCCGCTTCGTCTTCTCCACGCGCTCAACCGTTCCCTACGTGCTCAAGGAAGACGGCACGAAGGTCTACGACGAGAACTACCGCTTCACCCCGGACAGGGATGATGTCATCCGTGAAGGCACCGCCGGATACGTGGTGACCTACGGCGAGCTTCTCTATCGGGCCGTGGACGCCGTGGATCGACTGCGAAAGGACGGCGTAGACGTCGGGCTCATCAACAAGCCGACCCTCAATGTTGTCGACGAAGATACGATCCGGATGATCGGCAAGACGGGCTTTGTCCTGGTGGTGGAGAGCCAGCACTTCCAGACAGGTCTCGGCTCGAGGTTTGGGACCTGGCTCCTCGAGCGGGGGCTCACCCCGACCTACCGGCACCTCGGGGTAACCGAGCCCGGCCACGGCGGACTGGAGGAGCATGTGTTCCACCACGGAATCGACTCCGGGTCGATCCGACAAGCCGTGCGGGAACTCATCGGATGATCCGGTGAGTGCGGCAGCGGGTGCGTTGCCGGCGCGCTCAACGTGAGCCCGTCGGCGCGTATTTGTCGCGGTAGGGAAGGTGATTCACGAGGGTCCACTCGGCGAAGTACCCGTCGGCCGGATCCCTGCCGACGGGCTTCTCGGGGTCGTAGTTCACGGGACGGACGGTCAGCAGAAAGACCGCACAGTTTCGTGCCTTGATGAGCGGCATCCACCGCTGAGAGTCATCGCCCAGCGTAGATTTCATAATCCACTGCAGAAGACCCCCGTGGGTAACGCTGACAATGACCTCATGTCCCGCGTTTGCGTCCGAAATGATACGGTTCCAGTGTCGCTCGGCCCGTGCGTAGAGCGATGAGATGGGCTCGGCGCCGGGGACGGACTCCCAGCTTTCGACGCGAAACACCTGGGCCGCCTCCGGAAACTCCTCGGCCACCTGCTCGAACGTGTAGCCGGAGAACATCCCGGTGTCGAGCTCCATGAGGTCACGCGATTCCACCGGTGCGCCGCAGCCCGACTCCCTGTGCACGATATCCGCGGTTTCCCGCGCCCGCTTGAGGGGAGAGCTGTAGAGCAGATCGATGCCCCGGCCGGCAAACCATTCGCCCGCCGCCCGGGCGTGCTCGCGCCCGAGCTCGGAGAGCGGAAAGTCCTCGTGGCCCTGTATGGTTTTGCTGCGGTTGCCCTCACTCTCTCCGTGACGGAGAAAGTAGAACATCGCCGGGCGGCTGAGCTTCAGGAACTTACGGGTATGTGCGTGGTGGGTCATGTGCGTCTGCTCTTTCAGTACTCGAGGATGATTTCGCCCCGCACCGAGTCGTCGGTGTACTTGATCATCAGGGTTTCGGTGTCGCGGTTGTAGTGCCGACCCTTGACATATGACTCGAAGGCCGGATCAGTTCGCCATTGCCGGCCGAACAGCTCCATTTCGGAGAACGGGGCAAGACCCTGCATGATGATGTAGTGGGTTCGCTCCCGCGGATACTCGACGACGAACCGGTACCGGTCGGGCTCGATTTCGATTTCGGCGAAGTCGGCCACAGTCTGTATCCAGGTGCCGGGCCCGACTTCTTCGGCGAGAGAGATCCGGGCGGGATATGAGGGATTGCTGCTCAGCAGCGCGTACACGCGCTCGGGACCGATCGTGCCCTCCGTGCCTTCGAACCCCTCGGCGCCCGCATAGAGAACCGCCGGCAGAAAGCCGTCTTCGTCGGCCAGCCCGAGGCTCGAGCTCACCAGCCGGCGACCGACCGACACGAGCCGTCGATCCTCCCGCTCGGCGCCCGCCTCCTGCAGTACGCGTCCCGCAACTACCGACTGGAAGACTTCCACACGTCCGGGCGCGCTTTGGAGAAAGAAGCCCTCCTCCTCGGAGCGGTAGAGGTTGGGCAACAGCCGCTCCTCGACAATCGAGGAGAAGCGGCTGAACGCGTCGCGGCTCTCCTCGTTCGGGAAGTCGGCAAGGTAGTAGTTGCGGAGCATTCCGATTGCCTGCTCGATGGTCGTCTCCAGGTAGTCGATCTCCTCCGCGGCGGTGAGCACGGCCCGGTAGAGCTCCTCGCTGCCACGGTCGACGGCAAACTGCGCCAGGTCCGGTGTGCGGAAGAGCTCCGGATCGCGGTTTCTCGCCAGCTCGAGCAGCCGCTCGGTCCGGGTCTCGTCGGCTTCGAGATACTGCTCGCGTATATCGTCGAGGTTCCCGAGGAAGGGAGCGGAGAGCAGCGAGACCCGGTCCGGATGCCGATCCGCCGCCCTGCGCATGTCGGTGAAGACCCGGGTGTACTCATCACGTTGCCAGGCCTCGGCAAGGGTCGCGGTAAGGATCGACTCGGAGAACGCCGGCGAGCCCGATCGCCTATCCCAGGTGCCGCTGCCGGCGTTCAGCCGCGTGTCGGTCCAGCCGCGGTAGGCGTCGTCGATGAACGCGTCGACGGTACGTTGGTACTCATCGGAGGGAATCCACATCCGGTCGTCGGAGAACCAGGTGCCGAACACCTCCTGCTGCTCGGTCTCGGCCCGCAGGTAGCGCACCGTGCGGGTTTCCGCATCGATGGAGAACTCGAGCAGATTGTTCCGGGCGTCGAGCTCCGCCCGGGGCGGCGGGGCGAGGTGATATGTCCGGGACTCAAAGCGCACCGGATAGATGCCCGGGAGTGCAGACTGCTGCAATACCGCGCCCGCGGTGGTGGCCGTCGGGAAGCTGATCGACTCAGTCGTGCCGAGCGTGTCCGGAAGCTCAGGGTGTACGCGCAGCTCCCCTTCGTCGGCGTCCGCAACGTCGAACGCGAGCGTCGCGTCATCCTCGAACCGGATGCGGAACCCGGAGTCGGTACTGGAATAGGATCGGGGGGCGAGCATGCGCGTCTCATCGTTCTCGCTTCGGAGCAGGAGGGACGCCTCGTCGTTGAACTCGAAGGCGATACCGTTGTAGGAGACGCGCACGTAGGAGATCGTGCTGCTCTCCCGTTCCACGGTCGGTGTCATGCGGCCCTCGAGGGTCAACCCGTTTGTTGACTCGTAGAAGCGCTGACCGTCTGAAAACTGAAGAAAGAGCAGGAGTAGAATCACGCCCGCGTACACCGCGGGGATCAGAACGAACGCGCCCCGGAGCCGACTTTTCATTATGCGCGGATTGTAGCAGCAGGCACCGGTCCATGCAACAATGGCAGCGTCCTTGTCAAAGTCCGGAACGTATCGCTATTATGGGCACACGTACCAATGAAGCGACGACACCGATGGCTACTCACGATTACCGTACTCGTTTTGCTTGTGGCCTCCTGTGCTACCGGACCGGAGCGTTCGCCCGAGGAAGCGCCGCCCCCCGAGGAAGCGGAAGGCGAGCTTGATGCCTACGAAAGCATCAGCCTCGCCGTCTCTTCCGGCGACCCGCAGGCGGCCATTGCCGCCTACGAGGAGGCGCGACTCCGCGACCCTGATCGCCCCGAAACCGCTCTGCTGCTTGCGAACCTTATGATCTCTGCCGGTCGACTCGATGACGCCGAACGCGTCCTCGACGAGATTCTCGCCGACAACCCCGATCACCCCGATGCCCTCTACCAGAAATCGCTTATCGCCGGCGCGAAGGGTGAGAACGACCGCAAGGAGTCTCTTCTGCAGCAGGTCGTCTCGCAGCACGAGGGGCATGCACCCGCGCACGCGGCACTCGGTGAGCTCTATCTCGAGCAGGAGAGCTATAGCCGGGCGCGCGAGGCCTTCGAGCGTGGACTCGCCGCGGACGAGGAAAACTTCGTCGCGCTGGTCGGTCTCGGAAACGTATACCTGCGCACCGACGAGCCCGCACAGGCTGAGGAAACGCTGAGTCGCGCCATCGAGCAGGAACCGGAGTATCCCTTCGCCTACGTCGACCGCAGCCGCGCGCGCATCGCCGAGTACGAGCTCGAGGGAGCGGAAGACGACCTGAGCCGCGCCATCGAGCTCGCGCCGGACTATCCCTGGAATTACTTCGACAGAGGCCGCGTACGGGTCGAGCTCGGCAGGCTCGAGGGCGCGCATGAGGATTTCACGACGACGATCGAGATGATGCCCGAGATGTTCATGGGCTATGTCGAGCGCGCCCGCGTCGAGGACAGTCTCGAAGACAGGGAGGCGGCATACCGGGACTACAAGCGCGCTCTGGAACTTCGTCCGGACTATCACCCCGGATACGCTCCCTACGCGATGTACGCGTTCATGCAGGAAGACTGGGATACCGCCGCGGAAATGTTTCGAAAGGCCTTCGAGCGGGAGGCGGAGAGCTACAACTATCCGCTTCTGACCGCGCTTGCCTACCGGCAGGCGGGGCGTGACGATGCCGCACGGGACTACATCGAATCCGTACTCGGCGATATACCGCGTGACACGTTGTACTATGAGATGGCGCGCTATTACCTGACCCCTCAGGGCGACAGCTCGCTGCTGCGCAAGATCGAGCGAAGCGACGACGCCGTCCTGAAGGCACAACTGATGTTTCACCTCGGTGCACTGTACGAGCTCCAGGGACGTACACGGCTGGCGCACACGATGTACGTGGAGGTGGAAGACCAGGGAGGTCCGGCGGTGATCGAGAAGCGACTCGCGGCGCGGAAGCTCGAAGGCAATGATTAGCCGATGAAGGGCATACAGGAGCTCATCGCGCAGATCGACCCCGAGCGTGACGTTGCGATCCAGGCTCACGACTTCCCCGATCACGATGCGGTCGGTACCGCGTACGCCCTCTCTCGCCTGCTCGCCGCCAACCACATTCCGTCCAGGCTCTGTTACGGGGGCGAGATACAGAGCGCATCACTTGCCGAGATGATCCGTATCCTCGAAATTCCCATCACTGCCTGCGGCCAGGCCGGACTGGACGACGATACGCAGATCATCATCGTCGACGGGTTCGTCGGGAACACAAACATCCGCGGTGTGCCGGGCGAAGTCGTCGGCGTCATCGACCATCACGTTCCGCCGACCGAGCCGACCTGCAAGTACTTCGACATTCGCCCGCACGTGGGCGCCTGTTCGACCATCCTCTACGAGTACTACAAGATCTCGACAACGGAGATGGAACCGAACGTCGCGACCGGGCTGCTTATCGGGCTGATGATGGACACGGCCTTCATGACGCGCGGCGTTGCTCCCGTCGACCTCGAGGCATTCTCCTCGCTGTTCTTCGCCGGCGACTGGCAGACGGGAAGCAGGCTGTTGAAGAACTCGCTCTCCCTCGCGGACCTCTCGGTCTTTCGGGAAGCCATCAATGCGTGTATAGTGGCGAACGACTTCTGCTTCGTGCCCGTTACGAAGGAATGCACACCCGAGGTCATGGCCCTCGTGGCTGATTTCTTTCTCGGCCTTCGGGAGATTCACTTCGTGGTCGTGCTCGAGCCGGAGCGCGAGGAGTACCGGATCTCGGTACGAAGTGAAGACAATTCGCGTCCCACGGACGTCATCATAAAGAAGGCGCTCAAGGACATCGGTTCCGGCGGCGGCCACGTGCACATGGGAGGCGGGAGCATACCGCGAGATCTCTTCCCCGGCGAAGAGGTGCTGCGCAAGCGATTCCTGACCGCAATGGGGAAGGGCTGAATCTACAGTGGACGAATCAGTGCAGACACACGACGCCCGGACGACCGTCGAGGTCGCCGGTAAGCACATTACGCTCATCGGCACCGCCCACGTCTCCCGGGAGAGCGTGAAAGACGTCGCCGAGGCTATACGCGAGCTCGCCCCCGAACGGGTCTGCGTGGAAATCGACCAGGCGCGGTTCAAGGCAATGACCGAGGGACAGGACTGGTCGAACCTCAACATTTACCGCGTCATTAAAGAGCGCAAGGGCTTCCTGCTGCTCGGCAACCTCGTGTTGCAGTCCTTCCAGCGGCGCATCGGCGAGGAGCTCGGCATCAAGCCGGGCGAGGAGATGCGCGAGGCCGTTCGTGCCGCCGAAGCGCGCGACATCCCGGTCGCCCTCTGTGACCGCGACATCCAGGTGACGCTGCGCCGCGCGTGGGCCGACACCGGGCTGTGGGGCAAGAACAAGATGCTTGCCGCCTTGCTGAGTTCCCTGTTTACGCGGGAGGAGCTATCCGGCGAGGAGATCGAGGAGCTCAAACAGAAAAGCGCGCTGCAGGGGATGATGGAGGAGCTCGCGGACTTCCTGCCCTCGGCAAAGGCCGTCCTGATCGACGAGCGCGACCAGTACCTGGCAACGCGCATCTTCGAGCAAGCGGAGACCAACATCGTAGCCGTCGTCGGCGCGGGACACGTGAACGGAATCGTGGAGCATCTCCATCGCCTGGAGCGGGGTGAGGAGTCCACGCGCTCTCTCGAGGAGCTCGAGACGATTCCGCCGAAGAAGGCGATAACGCGTGCCCTCCCCTACGTGATTCCGGCCCTCGTCCTGGGTCTTATCGGCTGGGGTTTCGTGCAGTCGGGCTGGCAGGGCGGCCTCGAGCTGTTCATGCGCTGGGTCCTCGTGAACGGTACGCTTTCGGCGATCGGTGCGCTCATCGCGCTGGCCCACCCCGCGACCGTCATCGCCTCCTTTGTGGCAGCACCGATTACGTCGATGAATCCGACGATCGGCGTGGGGATCGTTACCGGCTTGCTCGAAGCGGTACTGCGCAAACCGCGGGTCCTCGATTTCGAAAACCTCCAGCAGGACATCCTCTCGGTGCGGGGCTTCTTCCGGAACCGCGTGACCCACGTGCTGCTGGTGTTCTTCTTATCGAGTATCGGAAGCGCCGTCGGCACCTTCGTCGCGTTTCCGTTTCTGTTTCCCGGGAGTGTCTGAGGGCGGCGCGGCCGTCACCCCCGTCCGCCGGCCCCGAACACCGCCTTGATGCAGTCGCTCACCGTGTCCACGCGGACCCAGCCCTCGTCGGGCGCCTCCCCCTCTCGCACCCGTCGCGGCCCGACGAGCCGCTCGTAGCCCATCTCACGCGCGGTGCGGAGCCGGCGGCGAAGCTGCGCGACGGGTCGAATCTCGCCGGCGAGGCTTATCTCGCCGGTGACCGTGGTCGCAGTCGGCACCGACATCCCGGTCCGCGCGGAATAGAGGGCGAGGGCAAGGGGGAGCTCCACGCCCACCTCTGCGATCCTGATGCCGCCGGCGACGTTCACGTAGATGTCCTGGTCCGAGAAGCTGACGCCGAGATGCTTCTCGAGGACCGCGGCGACCCGTGAGATGCGGCGTGAGTCGATACGGTCGGAAAAGGTCCGTGAGACCCCGCCTTTGGCCGGCACGGTCAGTGCCTGTAGCTCCACGAGCAGGATGCGGCTTCCCTCGTAGACGGGAGCCACCACGACCCCCGCGGGAAGCGAGCCCTCCCGTTGCACGAGAAAGACGGAGGCAGGATCGGTGACCTCGCGCAAACCCCGTCCCTCCATGGCGAAGAGCCCGATCTCGTCGGTCGAGCCGAAGCGGTTCTTGCTCGCGCGCAGCACGCGCAGGTGCTCCTCCGCGTGTTCGAAATAGAGCACGGTGTCGACCATGTGCTCGATGACCTTCGGGCCGGCGATGGAGCCCTCTTTCGTCACGTGCGCAACAAAGAACACCGCCGCGTCGTGGGCGCGAACCCAGTCGAGGATCTCGTACGTCGAATACTTGATCTGGTTTACGGTGCCCGGATAGGGCCCGGCCTCCGCGGAGTGCATCGACTGCACGGAGTCTACCACGACGAGCTCCGGCGAGCGCTCATCGAGGGCCCGGGTAATGGAGGCGGTATCACCGTCGCACAGGAGGTCGATGTCCGCGGTCGCCCCGAGGCGCTCGGCGCGCAGGCGGAGTTGCCGCGCCGATTCCTCGCCGGAGACGTAGAGTACCCGACGGGTGGCGAGCGCGGCGGCGGCCTGCAGCATGAGCGTCGACTTCCCGATGCCGGGCTCCCCCCCGAGCAGCACCGACGCCCCGGGCACCACCCCGCCGCCGAGTACGCGATCGAGCTCTCCTATCCCGGTCTCGAGGCGCGGGGCCTCATCGGTCGGGGCCCCGGCGATCGATTCGACGCGGGCACGCCGGTCGCGCTCCCGGCCCCCCGCCGCGCCGCCGTCGCCGGCGCTCTGCGCCCGGCGGCCGCCGGGCGCCCGCTGCTCCTCCACGAGGGTGTTCCACTCGCCGCACTGCGGACAGCGGCCGAGCCACTTCGGTTCCCGGTGATCGCAGGAGGTGCATCGATAGACGGTTTTGCTTCGCGCCATGGGCGATGGACCGGTTACTCCCGGATTTCGACGAGCTCGACGTCCAGCACGATGAAGGAGTTGGGCGGAATGATATCTCGGGCGCCGCGGGAGCCGTAGGCGAGGTTCGGCGGGATAATGGCCCTGCGCTTCCCGCCGACGCGCATGTCGAGCAGCGTGCGCTCCCAACCCTCGATGATGCTCTCTTCGCCGAGGATGAACTCCACGGGTTCTTCCCGCTCACGGGTGGATTCAAAGGGCATGCCGTTGAGCAGGTAGCCGGTGTAATGGACGGCGACCGTGTCGCCTGCTTCGGGAGAGGGGCCCGAGCCCTCCTCCTCGACGATGTAGCGCATGCCGTCTCCGGCGTCTTCCGCGTCCGGCCAGTTCCTCTCGACGTAGGAGAGCTGCTGGGCGACCGTACGCCGCCGACCCTCACGGCGTTCTTCGCGAAGCTCGGCGAGCCGCTTGTCGAAGGCGGCCTGGTCCGTCTCGAAGTCTGCTGCCGCGTCGCCCCGGCGGATGATCTTCACCGTTTCGAGCGTGTCGCCCTCTTCAATCGAATCGACGACGTCCTGACCCTCGACAACCTCGCCGAAGACCGAGTAGCGGCCGTCGAGCCACGGGGCCGCGCTCCTGGTAATGAAGAACTGGCTGCCGTTGGTGTCGGGGCCACTGTTTGCCATCGACACGACGCCGGCGGAGCCGTGGGACAGGGAGTCGTGGATTTCGTTGGGAAAGCGGTAGCCGGGACCGCCGGAACCGTCGCCCTTCGGATCGCCGGTCTGCACGACGAAGTCCTCGACCACGCGGTGGAAGGACAGCCCGTCGTAGAAGGGCTCCCCGTCGGGTGCGCTGGACTCGATGGTCCCCTCGGAGAGACCCACGAAGTTCGTTACCGTCATCGGCGCCTCTTCGTAGGAGAGCTCGATTACGATCGGGCCCCTGCTCGTCTCGAGCTCGGCATATAACCCGTCCTCGAGGTCCGCGTATTCCCCGGCACAGCCCGCGAAGATCACCACAGCCGAGAGAACCGTTGCGGCGATCGTGAGATAGCGTCTCATATACGTCCTTTTCACAATTCGAAGATGCATCTTCGGCGGACCGGCGTCAACGTCCGGCGAGCTCAAGGTGACGCACCATGATGATGCCCTCTATGTTCCGAATCGCCGGCACGGTCTCCTCACTGAGCTTGCCGTCAACATCGATGATGTTGTACGCGACATCGTCTTTGTGGTGATTCACAAGATCGAGGATGTTGATCTTCGCGTCGGCGAGGATTTTCGTCACCTGTCCGACCATGTTCGGGATGTTGCGGTTGGCAATAAGCAGCCGATCGTAGTTGCGGGCCGGCATCCGGCACTCGGGGAAGTTCACCGAGTTCACCACGTTTCCGTACTCGAGAAACTCGCGCAGCTGTTGGGCCGCCATGACCGCGCAGTTTTCCTCCGCCTCGGGAGTCGAGGCTCCGAGATGCGGAATGGCGAGGACGCGATCGTTGCCGATGATCTCCGCTTCGGGGAAATCGGTCACGTAGTAGGAGATGATATCCCGATCGATCGCCTCGAGAAGGGCGCTGTTGTCGACGAGTCCGCCGCGGGCGAAGTTGAGCAGCCGGGCACCCTTCTTCATGCCGAAGATCTTCTCCCGGTCGATGAAGTTCCGGGTATCGCCGTTCAACGGAACGTGGATGGTTACGTAATCGGATTCAGCGAGCAGGGCCTCGAGGCTCCGCGCGCGGCGGACGGCTCGTGACAGGCCCCACGCGGATTCCACCGAGATGAAGGGATCGAAGCCGACCACGTTCATGCCGAGCGCCGCCGCTGCGTTGGAGACGAGCACGCCGATCGCACCGAGACCGATGACGCCGAGGGTCTTGTCGTAGATTTCCGGGCCTGCAAACTCACTCTTCTTCTTCTCGACGACCTTTGCCACGTCGTCGGCTTCGGGGTCGAGGCCGTCGACCCAGGAGAGGCCCTGATGAATACGCCGCGAGGAGAGGAGAAGCCCGCTGAGCACGAGCTCCTTGACGCTGTTGGCGTTGGCGCCGGGCGTATTGAACACCACGATACCGCGATTGGTGCACTCTTCGACCGGAATATTGTTGACGCCCGCGCCGGCGCGCGCGATTGCCTTGAGGTTGGAATTGAACTCCATGTCGTGGAGTTTGTGGCTCCGCAGGAGGATTGCATCCGGATCGCTCTGCTCGTCGCCCACGCGGTAGTCTCCGTCGTCGAACACGGCAAGACCTCTGGGGGCGATGTTGTTGAACGTCTGTACACGAAACATAAGGTTCCTCACTTCCTGGAATCGAGCTCTGCGGCTACCTCGGGCTTGAGCCGGAGGCCGAGCTCGTCGAGCTGTTCGGGGTCGACCTCTGAGGGAGAATCGTCCATCGGTGAGATTCCCACCGAGTTTTTGGGAAAGGCGATGACCTCACGGATGGTGTGTTCACCGGCCATGAGCATAACCAGGCGGTCGAGCCCCGGGGCGATGCCTCCGTGCGGCGGCGGACCGTACTCGAAGGCTTCGAGGAGAAAGCCGAAGCGCCGCTTCGCTTCCTCGCGGGAGAACCCGACGATGGAAAAGATGCGTTCCTGCAGCGCCGGATCGTGAATTCTGATCGAGCCCGACGCGAGCTCGAGCCCGTTGCAGACGAGGTCGTACAGATCGCCGAGGACGGCGCCGGGGTCCTGCTCCATCGTGTCGAGAAACTGCTCCTGCGGCATGGTGAACATGTGATGCGCGGGTTCCCATTTCCCCTCTTCCTCGTTCCATTCGAAGAGCGGGAAGTCGACGATCCATGCGAAGGAAAAGCTCTCGGGGTCGGCAAGCCCGCGGATCCGCCCGAGGCGGGTCCGCACCGCGCCGAGCGCGGTGCAGGCGGTCTTCCAGCCGTCGGCCACGAAGAGCAGGAGGTCACCCGGTTTCGCTCCGAGCTCTCCGGCAATGTCGGCGGCGTCCTCGGCAAAGAACTTGCCGATGCCCCCGTCGAAGGCGGATGCGCCGTCGGCTTCCGTGACCCTGGTCCACGCAAGTCCCCTCGCGCCGTAGGTCTTCGCCGCCGACTCGAGCTCGTCGATCTGTTTACGGGAGAACTCTCCGCAGCCTTCGGCGACCAGGGCCTTCACCACGCCGCCCTCGGCCACAACGCTCCTGAAGACCTTGAAGTCGCTCGCGGCCGCGCGCGCGGAGAAGTCGGCGAGCTCGAGATCGAATCGCAGATCCGGCTTGTCGGTGCCGAAGCGGTTCATCGCATCCGCGTAGGAGATCCGGCGAAAGGGAGTCTCGACCTTCACGTCGAGGGTGTGCTCGAACACGTGCGCGAGCATCCCCTCAACGACCTCGAAGACGTCGTCCTTGTTGACGAAGCTCATTTCGATATCGATCTGGGTGTGCTCGGGCTGACGGTCGCCGCGGGCGTCCTCGTCGCGGAAGCAGTGGGCAAGCTGAAAATAGCGGTCGAAGCCCGAGACCATGATGATCTGCTTGAAGAGCTGAGGTGATTGCGGAAGTGCGTAAAACTTTCCCTGATGCAGCCGCGAGGGTACGAGAAAGTCGCGTGCGCCCTCCGGGGTGGATTTGATGAGCGTCGGTGTCTCGATCTCGTAGAAATCCCGACTGTAGAGGTACTCACGCACCCGGAACGCCACGTCGTGTCGCAGGCGCATCTTTCGCTGCATCGCGAAGGATCGCAGGTCGAGGTAGCGGTACTTCTGCCGCAGCTCATCGCGCGCCTCGCTCGCCTCATCAACCATGAAGGGAAGGGTGCGGGAGGTCGACAGCACGCGGATCTCCTCCGCCTTGACCTCGATCTCACCGGTCGGCATCTCGGCATTCACCATGTCGTCCGGGCGGGCGCGCACGGTGCCGCGCACGGCGATGCAGTACTCGTGCTTGAGCTCGCTTGCGGTGTCGCGCAGCTCCTTCGCGGAGTCCTCGTCCACCACCACCTGCGTAATGCCGTAGCGGTCGCGCATATTGATGAAGTGGACGCCTCCGTGGTCGCGGGAGCGGTGCACCCACCCGTTGAGCACCACCTCGCGGTCCGCGTCGGAACGACGTAGATCGCCGCAGGTGACGGTTCTTCTCAGTGTCTCCATGGGGCCGAATCTACCATGCCCGCACGGGGCATTCAACCGCAGGTCGGCCCGGGCGGCGGGCGGCAGCCGGGGTCGGCCCGGGCGGCGGGCGGGGCGGGCCGGGTCAGCCCGGGGGCCAGCTCATCTGACGGCCGCCGAGGATGTGGGCATGCAGGTACAGCACCGACTGCTGTGCCTCGGGACCGGTGTTGAACACCACCCGGTATCCCTTCTCTTCGAGCCCGAGCTCTGCTGCCACACGCGAGATGCCCTTCATGAAGGCTCCGACCGCGTCGGCGTCGGCGCTGCGGATGTCGGCGAAGCTCTCGAGCTTCTTCTTCGGGATCACGAGAACGTGAACGGGAGCCTGGGGGTTGATGTCTCTGAAGGCGTATACGTCGTCGTCCTCGTAGACGGCTTCCGAAGGTACGCTTCCGGCGAGGATCTGGTCGAACAGGGTTTCTTCAGGCATAGCTCACTCCTGATCGGGAACATACCACGGGAGGTGCCTCACGTTGAAGTGCCGCGTCGCGGTGGCCCTGCGTTATCGGCGCGCCGGGAGCCGTTATCGGCGCGCCCGGCTCCCGGGGCCACGGCACTGCGTGCAGCCGAGCACGTGAACATGGCTGCGCGGGGCGCGGTTGAACATCCGCGCGATAACGTAATCGTCGGGTCGGAGTTTGCGCTCGCACACCGGGCAGTAGCGCGGGTGCTCGTCATCGGGCGGGTAACAGTACGGGCACCCGAAGATGTGCGTCAGCGTGTCTTCGTCCCGGCTATCCGCGGCCCGGGAACCCGCGGCCCGGCTATCCGCGGCCCGGGAACCCGCGTCGCCCTGCGCCCGACGGCTTTGTGCCCGGCCGCCTGCGGTGTAGACAACGGTGTGGAGCCGCTCACCGCGGCGCAGCATCGTGTTGCAGATAGGGCAGGGCTTCAGCACCTCGAAGGACTTGCGGCTGCGCGTCGCCATCCGATTGGCGAGAACCGAGTAGTCCGAATCCCGCAGCTTGACAATGGTATAGACGAGATAGCCGACGATTGCTGCAAGTACCACGAGAACGAGGGTATAGATGCTGCGCCTCCGTTTCCGATATCGACCCCATCATAGCGAATTCCGGCCCGGGAGGGTATAGTGGACCGCATGGACGGGCTCTACATCGTTGCCACGCCGATCGGTAACCTCGAGGATATGACCTACCGGGCGGTTCGAACGCTGCGGGAGGTCGACTTCATTCTCGCCGAGGATACCCGCCGCACGCGCAAGCTTCTCTCACATTTCGATATTCACGCTGAACTCGCGAGCTGCAGGGCTCAAAATGAAGCCAGGGTGGCCGATACATGTATTGAGCGGCTTCAGTCGGGACAGACGGCGGCCTACGTGAGCGACGCCGGAACCCCTGGATTGAGTGACCCGGGAGCGGTGCTGGTCTCGAAAGTGAGAGCGGCGGGCTTTCCGGTGCGCCCCATACCCGGCGTGTCGGCGCTGGGCGCAATCGTGAGCGTGGCCGGCTATCCGGGGAAGGGCGTGCGGTTCGAGGGCTTCCTCTCGCCGAAGGGCGGGCGCCGCCGGCGGCGGCTGCAGGAACTGCTCGATGCCGGCGACGCGTTCGTGCTGTACGAGTCGCCCTACCGGACGGTGAAGCTGCTCGAGGATATGGCGTCGCTCGAGCCCGACAGGCGCCTGCTGCTCGGACGGGAGATGACGAAGGTGCACGAAGAGTATCTCGAGGGACCGGCGCGGGAGGTGGCGGAGATCCTCTCGAGGCGTGCACAGGTGAAGGGGGAGGTGACGGTTCTTGTCGCACCTCGCAAAAAGGTTTAATATTGACCATGAGCGTGTCGATATGATAAGTGGTGAAGGGAAGGTTCTGTAATGACCATTGAGCCACTCGGTCCAATTGATCCAATTCACAAACTCAACCAACCGGGCAAAGCCGAACAGCAGAAGCGTACCGAGGGGAAGGACTCCGTATCCTTTTCCGACGAGGCTCGCATGAAGGCCGAGGTGTATCGCGTCGGCGAGGAAGTCAAGGCCACCGACGACGTGCGCGCGGACCGGGTTGCCGAGGTCAAGTCAAAGCTGCAGGATCCGAACTACATCGACGATAAGGTGATCGATACGGTTGCCGACCGAATCATGGATATGCTCGACATCTAAGAGGGCAAAGGAAGCTTTCGAGTGAAAAAGCGCAGATGGCCGTACCGCGTCTGTGCTTTTTTTGTGCTCACATGCCAATGAACGACTTCGTCTTTGAACTTCCTGCTTCCGTCATCTTCGGAAACGATGCGGTGAACCGCGTGGCCCAGGCCGCCGCGCGGTTCGGGAGCCGCGCGCTCCTCGTTTCCGAGCCCGTGCAGCGCGAGCAGGGCGTGGTGCGCCGGGTCGAGGATCTTTGTGGCCGACGCGACGTCAATCTGATCACCTACGCCGATCTGCCCCTCCGTACCACGAGCGCAACCATCTCCGAGCTCATCTCCGTCGCGCGCGCGAGCAAGACGCAGGTGGTCATCGGCCTCGGAGGCATGCGCGTGCTTGCCGCAGCCCGCGCGACGGCGATCGGCGCGGCGGGCGGAAACTCGCTCTATCGTCTCCTCGAGGGAGAGCGTCCGGCCGAGGCGGCGCTCCCCTTCATCGAGGTGCCGACGAGTTTCCGTGATCACTTCATGTTCAAGAGCCGATTCTTCATCACCGAAGCGGAAAGCAGGACCGCGACGCCGATCGACGTCGACAGCTCGGTGGCACGCTCGGTGCTGTACGATCCGAAGCTGGCAATGTCTCTTTCAACCAAGTATGCGGCTTCGACGATGATGGATATTCTCCTTGCTTCGGTGGAAGGGTATCTGTCGAAGCGCAGCGCGTTCCTCTCCGACACGCTGTTTCTCCGGGCAATCGACACCGTCAAGGAAGCGGTCGACGATCTTCTGCGAAGCGGCGACAGCGTCGGTCCCCGCGAACGGGCGACGGAGGCCGGGCTGCTCGCGGCGGTCGGTCTCTCCATAAGCAGCCAGGGCGCAGGCGGCGCGCTTGCGTACGCCATGAACAGCCGTTTCGGGATCCCCAAATCCTGGCTTGCCACCGCGCTGTTGCCGCACGTGCTCGATTATCATGCGGGCGTACGCCCGGAGAAGGTTGCGAAAATCGCACGGGCTTTCGGCGAGGACATCCCCGGCATCAGCAATCAGGACGATGCAAATCAGGCATCGACCGTAACCCGACGGCTCATCGGTAAGCTGTCTCTGCCGGCGCGGCTGCAGGATTTCGACCTGCGCCTGGACGACATGGTCGAGGTCGCGGAGATCGCCGCCGGCTTTCAGATGGTCGGCCATGCGGCGGTTGCCTTCTCCCGCCAGGACCTCTACGATCTCCTGAAGCAGGCGATGTAGTCGCAACGCGGGCCGCCGACGACGGCCACCCGGGAGACCATGATCACGATCCGCAAGCTTCAGTCCCTTCCCCGCAAGACCCGCCTGAGAAAGACCGTGCATCTCCTCGAAGCGCTGCAGCGCGAATGTGTCGTGAATGGTCGCGTGGACCTGCGGTATCTGCGGGAGTTGGCGCGGCTTCTTCGCGATGACGAGCGCCTCGGCGATAGACTGCGCGAGGCGGCGCGGCTCGCGAGCGGAGTGCGCGAGCCGTCGCGGGAGCCCTGTCGTGCCGTCGACGCGCTTCGAAACGCCCTGCTCGCCGAGCTCGGGCGCGAGCCGGCGGAATGGGATCTGCTGTTGCCCCACGACGGCGGCCTCGATCGAGGGGCACGGCGTGTGCGTGAGTTCTTCGTGTACCTCGAGGATCTCAGGTCACCGTACAACGTCGGCGCCGTCTTTCGGACCGCCGAGTCCTTCGGCGTGCGCGCGGTGTACCTCTCCCCCGACACGCCCCGGCCGGATCACCCGCGCGCCGCGCGCTCGTCAATGGGCGCCGCCGCGGTCATACCGTGGCGGGTCTGTTCGCTCGAAGAAGCGCGTGGCGCCGCCGGCGTGGCGCCGCCGGTCTTTGCTCTCGAGACCGGCGGACGACTTCTCGGCGAGGTGAGTTTGCCGGAGCCGGGAATGGTTGTGCTCGGATCGGAGGAGCTCGGGGTCTCTCCGGCCGCGCTCGCCCTTGCCGAGCAGTCGGCGGGCCGGGTGAGTATACCGACGGCGGGGGCGAAGGGCTCGCTCAACGTGTCGGTGGCCTTCGGCATCCTCGCCTACGCGTGGTGGAGTGCGTAACACCGGACGGCCGCCACCCGCCCCTGGAGAAGAGCGCGGGCTACTGCGGGTTCAGGACGATATCGTAGTCGACCTGCGACACCTGCTTGAGCATCGCGGAGACTCCGCAGTATTTCTCCTGCGACAGCCTGACCGCCTTGTCGATCTTTGCCTCGTCGAGGGCGGCGCCGGTGAAGACGTACCGGAGACGGATAGCGCTGTAGGTCTTCGGATGACTCTCGGTCGTATCCCCCTCAACCTGCACCTCGAAGCTGTCGTACGGCATCTGCATCTTGTCGAGTATCGCGGCCACGTCCATGCCCGTGCATCCGGCAAGAGAGGTCAGCAGCAGAGGCTTGGGCGTCGGGCCGTAATCGGTACCGCCGACCGACGCATCCGCGTCGAGCGGGATCTTGTGTCCCGCGAGCTCGCCGTCGAATGACAGCCCTTCGCGATGAGTGACTTTGGTGTGGTGCGTCGCCATATCATATCCTCTTGAGTGCTCGCTCGAGCTCCGCTCTGTTGAACCCTACGATCACTTTACCATTGACGTCGATCACCGGAACACCCATCTGACCGGATTTCTTTACCATTTCATCGGCACGGCGCATGTCGCGGGCAACGTTGTACTCGGTAAAGGAAATGCGGTTCTCTCGAAAGTACTTCTTTGCGGCGTTGCAATGGGAGCACGTAGGTGTCGTGTAGATCTTTATGGCCATCAGTCTCTCCGTATGTGCTGAATTACATACGGAAATTACTATATAACCGGTGCGGTGTCAAGCCGGATTGACCGCCGCGGGACCGACGGCTCGTGATGCCATGATGTGCCCTCACGCGCTCTGGCTTGCGCTCCCGGAGCTCACCCTGTCGTACATACGGGCGTTCGCCTTCTCGAACATCGTATCGAGCTTCTGCTCGATCTGGCCGAGCTGGGCTTCGCCGCCGACATTGAAGTATTTCAGCACGGCAGGCTCGAGCTGGTCTATGCCGAGTGCCTTTTCACCGTAGTGGGTAAGGCCGTTGGCAAGGTACACGGTGAACACCACGTCGCGAAACTCCATCGGCGCGGTGGTGGGGGTGTGGTGATACTTGATCGCGGCGACGAGCGCCTCCGGGAAGTTCCATTTTTCGGCGATCATCGCTCCGATCTCCGAATGGTTGAGCCCGGCCGCGAGGTCCTCGAAGATCTCCTCGTGTATGCCCTTCTCGCGACAGAACCCGTGTATCTTTTCGATGAGCTCGGGGTGGACCGAGGAGAAGATGATCTTCCCCATGTCATGAAGGATGCCCCCGACATAGACGTCGTCGAGAATTTCCTTTTTGCGCGTCACGCTGCGGGCAAGCTGGTAGGCGTAAAACGCCGTGCGGTAGGAATGCTCCCACAGTCGCTTGGTCTCGGCCGTCTCGTTGCCGAGTATCTTCTGCGTCCCGTGGAAGAACAGGAGGTTGCGAAGGCCCCGCATTCCGACCATCTTCACCGCCTCGACGATGTTGTCGACTTTCTTCGGCAGCATGAACTGGGCGGAGTTCACCAGCTTCAGGAGGTCGGCGGTGAGCGACGGGTCGGTACTGACCTGTCGCGCGATCTCGGCGATCTCCGAGTTCGGATCCTCGATCGTCTTCTGCAATGCGACAATGTTCTCGGGGAACCGCGGCAGAGCTTCGATCTCCGACACGATACGTTGAGAGATCATGTCGAGGCTCTCGAGACGAACCTGCGACATCGGAATACTCACCCGGGCGACCGTCTCTCCATCCCGCGCGTCGATATCGAACGCATCCTCGTCGAGGCCGATCTTCTTGAGCATGAGCACGAGGATGACGATGCCGAGTCCGGCGCCTTCCGAATCGTCGAGCACCGTCGTCAGCGCCTCCTCGAGGCTGTTGAACGCCCGTGACCGGGCGATGCGGTCATATACGCGGATCTGCTCCTTCTTGGTGATCATCGTGTTGTTGATCACGTAGAGATGCAGAACGCGACCGCGTGCGTGAAAGACGATCTTAACGTAGAGGCCCTCCTCCTTCTGCAACTGAAGATAGTGGGAGATGTTCTCGAGGGTGTCCTGCTTGAACTGCCGCATGCCCTCCTGATAATCCTGCTCATCGAGGATGTCGAGGCCGCGCTCGCGAAAATACACCCGCTTGGTATTCGCCTTTTTTGCGTTGACCGCGATCTCCCGCAGGCAGTAGGAGAGGGCGTCCTTGAGCTGTTCCTGCCCCATCTCCTTGAGGAAGAGAAAGAGGATCTGCTCGAGGTACTCTTCGGTTTCTCGCGGAAGGGTGTAGGACTTTACGGTGAGGGGAATCGAACTGCGGGCTGCCTTGAGAACTTTCTCTTCATCGGCTTTCTGGGGCATGCTGCAACACTCCGGCGGCGGTTTCTCTTGATTTCAAGTATATGAGTCAATCTATCAATGTCAAGAAAGCAAGCAGGCGCCGAGGTTGCGGCCTACTTGTCGCCGAAGCTCTTGACCTGCTGCGCCATCTCCCGCAGCCGCCGTGTGACCCGGGCGTTTATGCTGCCGGGCTCGAAACCCCCGTCCTGAGTGGGGCGGCCGGCGGGAAGGCCGGTGAGGATCTCCATGCCCTCGTCGATGGTCTCGATGGAGTAGACGTGAAAATCCCCTCTCTCGACCGCATTCTGCACCTCGCGGGAGAGGACGAGATTCGGGCGGTTCTGGCGGGGTATGACGATGCCCTGGCGACCGGTAAGGCCGACCTTCCTGCACACTTCGAAAAAGCCCTCGATCTTCTCGCTGATGCCGCCGACCGGCTGTATCTCCCCCATTTGATTCACCGATCCAGTCACCGCAATGTCCTGCCGCAGCGGTACCTCGGCGACGGCCGAAAGCAGCACGTAGACTTCGGGGGAGGAGGCGGAGTCGCCGTCGACCTCGACGTAGGACTGCTCGAAGGCCACGCTCGCGTGTATCGAAAGCGGGAAGGTGCGGGCGTACTTGGAATGGAGAAATCCCTCGAGGATGTAGACGCCTTTGTCGTGAATCTCCCCGGATAGGCCGGCCTCGCGCTCGATATTGACGATACCGGCCTCCCCCGGCGCCGTGCGCGCGGTGATGAGAATGGGGCGCGCGAAGGAGTAGTACCCCCGGTCCACAATGGCCAGGCCGTTGATCCGTCCCACGGCACTGTTCTGTACCGATATGAGGAGCTCGCCGGACATAATCTGATCATCGATCTTCTCTTCCGGCAGGTTCGAGAAGTACATCCGTTTGGCGATTGCCTGTTCCACGGCCTCGCGGTCTATCTCCGCGCGGGATGCTTTGCGAGCCCAGTAGTTCGCCTCTCGCAGGAGGTCTGCAACCAGAGAGAATCTCGTGCTCAGCCGGTCCCGGAACTCCGACATGCGCACGCCGTACTCAACGACCGCGGCCACAGCATCGCTGGCGGCGGGGAGCAGCTTCTCCTCGGTCTCGATCAGACGGATGAAGCTGATGTACTCCCGGGTGGTTCGGTCGTTGCGCGGCATGGATGCGTCGAACTCGGCGGGTACCTTAAAGAGTTTTCCGAACTCCTCGTCGTGATTGTACAGCATGTCGTAGAGGTGCTCGCTGCCGAGGATAATCACCTTTACCGAGATCTTTACCGGCTCGGGTTTGAGGAACCCCGACGGAACGGGGGTGCTCCCCGAGGCGGAGCGCACCTCGGTCGTGCCCGTGTCGAGTGCCCGTTTGAGGGTGTTCCACAGCTCCTCCTGCGTCAGAAGATCGTCGCCGCGCAGGATGAGAAAGCCGCCGGATGCCTGCAGCATCGCGCCGGCTCTGAGGTACATGAAGCCGCTCTTGATCTCACCGCCGGATTCCTGGGCGTACTCCTGCGTGCCGAAGAGACGATGATAGTCGGGGTTGGTCTCGTAGACCACCGGAGCGCGCGTGGTATCGCCGTGATCGACGACGATGTTTATCTGGTAGCGCTCGAAGTCCGACGGGTCCCCCTGCTCCTCATCGTCGAAACCGGTGAACCAGTCGAGATGGCGCAGGATGTCCTCCCGCAGATCGTCGAGATATGCGGTGATGCGCTCATCGGGGTATTCCTGCTTGAGCCGGCGAATGTCTTTGTCGAGCTCGGGGGAGACCTCCCGCACGCGAAGGTCCCGCAGGCTGTTCTCGACCTGGTCGCGCTGGGAGTCGAGACGCTGGAAGATCTGGTTGAGCTCGTCGAGGTAGCGATAGTACTTTTCGCGCATGCGGTGCCAGGAGTCGTCGTCGAGCTCGCCGAGCTTCACCCGTTGCTGGAGATCCTCGAAGCTGGTGGTCTCGCCCTCGTAGATGGGGGCAAGGTCGGTCTCCTCGGTTTCCTCCCCGCGCCGCTGAACGATATTGAAGCCTTCCTGCTCGAGCTTTCCCTCGAACTCACGCAATGCGGCGTTTGCCTGGCCCTCGGCCTGGGTCACGAGGCGATCGCGCTTGCGTTTGAAGTTGTGGCTGTCCGAGAGTATCATGAGGCGGCGTCGGACCCCGGCGACGACATCGATAAGCGCCTGGCGAAATACGCGGCTCTCGCCGGGGGCGAAGTAGAGCACCCTCGGGCGATCGGGGTTCCGGAAGTTGTATACGAAGGCGATATCCTGCAGGCGCGAGAGGTCGTCACGATAGGCCTCGATGATCTTGGTGACGGCGGTGCGCTTGCCCGTGCCGGGCATGCCCGTGACGAAGACGTTGTAGCCCTTGCTCTGCATTTCGAGGCCCATATGCAGCGCCTCGAGCGCCCGCGGCTGGCCGATAACGTCGAATGTCTGCGCTCCGGCATCAAGTCGCGATATCTCTTCGGCCGTTATGCCGAAGCGCACGGCGTCGAAGGAGAGCTCTTTCTCGGCATATGTTGCAATCGGCGCATCGTTGCTCGACGCCTGAAGCGTTTGTGTCTGATGGAGCTTTTTTGCCATGGTCCGCGCATAAGATAGTATCAGCGGCCGTCGAAAACAACCCGCCCTGCAGACGCCGGCATGTGCAGGGGCCGTCCCGCCTTGAAAAATGCGGCCCGACGGCTATAATGGCGAAATGCAACTGAGCGATCTCGATCGGTATCTTCGATCGACGTTGTCCATCGACGCGATGCGCGGCGAGGATCCTTCGCTGAACGGGATTCAGGTTCAGCGGCGTGAGACCCGCGTATCCAGGGTTGCCGTGGCGGTGGATGCCTGCATGGAGAGCTTCCGTCGCGCGACGGAGTGGGGTGCAGACGTGCTGTTCGTGCATCACGGCCTGTTCTGGGGGCACGAGTCGGCCGTCGCGGGCGCCCATTACGAGCGCATCCGCTTCCTCATCGAGCAGGATCTTGCGCTCTATGCCGCCCACCTTCCCCTCGACATGCACCCGTCGCTGGGAAACAACGCCCGCATGGCGAGGCAGCTGGGACTGCAGCAGGTCCGTCCGTTCGGTTCCTATCACGGATCGCCGATCGGAGTATCGGGGGTGCTGCCCGAGCCTGCAGACGTGGGGGCGGTCTGCGACTCGCTGTTCGGCGGTCGGCAGGAAGTCCTCTCGGTGCTTCCCTTCGGGCCGGAGAAGGTGCGGTCGGTGGCGTGCGTCTCGGGGGGAGCCCCCAGGTTAGTGAGCGAGGCTATCGCGAAAAAGATCGATCTCTACGTGACCGGAGACGCGTCCCACACCATCTACCATGAGGCGCTCGAGGCGGGCACGAACGTGATCTTCGGCGGCCATTACAACACCGAAGTCTGGGGAGTGAAAGCGGTCGCAGAGCTCCTGTCCGCCGAGCTCGGTCTCGAGACCACATTCGTGGACGTACCCACCGGACTCTGAAGGAAACATCGTGACGCAAACCGGCCGGTACCTGCTCGTACCGTTTCTGCTGACCCTTGCCATCGTCATTCTCGATCAGATCACCAAGCAGGTGATCGTCGCCTATATCGAGCCCGTGTATGAGCGTGGCTTCTATATCGAGGTCTTTGGTGACGTGTTGCGGCTTATCCATGCGCGCAACCCCGGTATCGCGTTCAGTCTCGGCGCGACCCTGCCGGTGGCGATCCGCCGCGTGGCCTTCATCCTGTTTCCCGTTGTGGTGATAGTGGGGCTTCTCGTCTACTATTTTCGCAACGGCGAACGGTTCACGGCGCTCGAGCGCTGGTCCATCGCGGGCATCGTCGGGGGTGGAGTCGGAAACCTCATCGACCGAGTGTTCCGGCCCGAGGGTGTGGTCGATTTCGTGGACGTGAAGTTCTACGGTCTCTTCGGTCTCGAGCGGTGGCCCACATTCAACGTCGCCGATGCGAGCGTGGTCGTGTGCGGGACGCTGCTGGTGATCAGCGTGCTCGTTGCCGAGACGCGGGAGGAATGATGAACAAACGAGTGAACACGGTGCTATTCGTCATCGGGGCGACCGTCGCAAACATCATCATCATGATGGTGCTGTTCCTGGTGCTCTTCGTAATTTTCGGCAGGTTTCTGGCCCCCCTGATTCCGGCCAATATCGGGGTCTACATCCTGATGGTCCTGTTCGTCCTCTCGATCGTGGCCACCTACGTGATCTACCATCGGTTTGTGCGCCGGCTATCGCAGAAATACGATCTCGAGAAGTACTTCGGTCCGATCTTCCCGCGGCGGTAGCCCGCCGCCCGCGTTGGATAGGCGTCACCTATCCGACGGCGAATACAGGCAGGGTGACACTAATAGCCGTCGGACATCGCCCGGTTCTTGTCCTTCTTGTAAAGCTCGGTGTAGACGAAGCCCCGATTCTTGAGCTTTTCCTTGACGTCCTGCGGAAAGGGTATGTAGCGCCAGAAGATGTCCCGGACTTCACGATCGAGTTTCTGCGTGCCCTCGCTCTCACGGGTGATCCACAGAATGTAATCCTGAACGAAGGCGTCCTTCACGTCGCCTTTCATCTTCCGCTCGGCGAACCACTGGTAGTACCATCCGGTGAGTCCCTCTTCCATCCAGTAGTGCTGCGCCTTTTCCTTGGCGACCTGCCAGCGGAGGTCGCCGACCGCAGCGATGATCGCGGTGCGCAGATCTTTCGGATACATGGGAATGGCCACGCGCGCACGGCTCGTGGCGCGGTTGAACCGCTCGAAGGGTTCCCAGCACACGCCCTGGTCCCCGTAGCAGGGGATGAGGATGATGTTCGGCACGATGCGGTTTGTCTGCCGTTTGAAGGTCCGCTCGAAGATCCCCGGATCGAGGTACTCGACATCGGCAAGTATCTTGATGACGTTCTCCCGGACACCGATGTCCGCGAATCCGCCCTTCAGGTAGTGCTTCATGAGGACCGGGAAATGGTTCCCCTGTCGGCCCACGCACAGCTTTGCCATCTGTCGGATCGTTCGCATTTCGGCGACGACCGTTTTTGTATCGACGGCGGCGGTGTCGGACTCCTTTCCCTCGAGGTTCTCCAGCTGCTCGGATATCGTGTCGAGCTCCTGATATTCCCTTGCAAGGTCCTTGTTGAGGGTTCCGAGCTTACGCAGAATCGTGGTCATATCGCCGAGCGCGGCCCTCTGTTCCTCGTTGTACGGTGCGCTCAGATCGTCGAAGCCCGCGGCCGGTGCGTGGCGGGAGACGAGGTCCGCGCGGTCGCGCAACAATCCTTCCTGCTCCTCGATCTCGCTGATGCGATTGCGGATGACCGTTATCTGGCTCTGATACTTTCCTCGCGTCTTTTCGAGTGCGGCATTGACGCGGTTCGCGTCGTCCTTCCTGGCCGCCTTCGTCTCGTCGACGGCGGAGGGGTTTATCCGTCCGCGGGAGACCTCCGTCAGCCACTCGTCCACGTAGTGAATCGGTTCGCCGGTCTTATTCTCGAAGATGACGCTCGAAATCATGTTCCGCTGCTCGGGCGAGATGATGGTCGGCAGCAATGCGGCGAAGCGCAGGAAGATGATCTTCGGCTCGGGGAGGCCGGAGTTGATCTTACCGGCGATGCTTGTCGCAACCTCCCAGAACGCGGTAATGAGTCGAACCCGGTAGGTGGAGCGCTCTTTGGAGTCCGCCGCGTTCAGAAAGGCGCCGAGCTGAGCGTGCAACCGCTTGGCCGGCTCCCCCTCTCCGGTGAGGACCTTCTGGTAGAACTTCTTGTCGTTGAAATAAGGCTTGGGCTGTTCATGAAGCTTCTCGGGGACCCGAAAGGACTCGCGCTCGGTATTCGGAGCCACGTCCGTCGAGGACCGGGATGTCTTGGACTCCGCCTCCTCGAAGAGCTCGGAGAAATCGGGCACATCGCCCGCATCGCTCATGGGACCTTCATGAGTGTCCTCCTCGACCGGGAGGAGTTCGGAGACATCCGTTTCGTCGAAGTTGGGTTCGCCTGTCTGATCGAAGTTGTCCGCCATGAACGTATCAGCACGCGAAAAGTGGGTCTTGGAGGTGACGGGATTCGAACCCGTGACCCCCTGAATGCCATTCAGGTACTCTAGCCAACTGAGCTACACCCCCACGGATCGTGAACAGATAGTATTCGCAAAGCGTGTTGATTGTCAAGTTGCCGGGACGGTCGGAGTCCGCAGGTGGTCTACGCCGGCACGGCCTCGCGGCATTCGGTGAGGTAGCCGGTGCGCACGCAGGCGTCGAAGAGGTGAAAGCTGATGAACTCCTCCGATTCCCTCACCGATCCGTGCTCGGAGTAGGTTCGGATCAGAATGCGGTACCCTTCGGGTTCCTCGCGCATGAGTTCGAGGTAGGTCTCCACTCCGGCGATGCCCTTCACCCTGTAGTGTTTCTTGCGTCGCATGTTGGTCACTGTGGCATCCTCCCTATTCTCATGTTTCGGAAGAAAGGCTATGCTCGATTACGCATTTTCATGGCGGCGACCCGGTCCATATTCCCGACAATCGAAGCGGACCTCCCCCGACCCGAGGTGATCTTCGTGTTCCCTTCGGAGGTCGCCGCCGCCTTCTGGCGCGATGAGACCGCCCGCCGGAGCGCGACCCGCGCGGTGCGCGCCGATCGATTTGTCTCATGGGACACCTTCAAGGAACAGGTTCTGCAGGAGCGGGCGGAGCTCGCTCCGGTGAATCGAGCGACCCGCATGCTCTTCGCCGATGCCCTGATTGCTGAAAACGCCGATAGCCCGTTCCTCTCGCGCGTCGTCGATCCCCGTTACGCTACGGAGGCCGACGGCTTCGCGTCGGACATCGAATCTCTCCTGCCGACCCTGGCCGCGCTCACCGCCGCGGAAGTCTACGAGGGACTCGAGTCCGGCCTCCGGGCCGATGTGCGGGAGCTCTCCCGCAGATATCGGCGCTTTCTCGATTCGCACGGGCTCTTCGAGCCCGCCTGGGAGGTGCAGCGCTTCGAGCCCGGACGGCGGCAGTACGTGATCTTCCATCCGCGGCTCATCACCGACTTCGCCGAGTTCGAGCCGGCGCTTCGCGACCATCAGGCGGTCCGCCTCCTCGGCGTCACCGCCGAGGAGGCGGGGGCTGCGGCGGCCGGCGCCGACGGTGAGCGGGTGAATCCGCCGGCCGGTCCGGTGATGCGGGAGTACGAGACTTCGCGCGCGGAAATCCGCGACCTCTGCGCCCACCTCGAGACCCTTCTCGACGACGGGGTGGCTCCGCGCGAGATTGCGATTACGGTCTGCGGAACCGACGCCTTCCTCACGTACCTCGAGGACGCCTGCCGCAGGCGTAGCATTCCGACCGGCGTGCGGGCCGGCCGACCGCTGACCTCCTATCCGGCCGGGCGCCTGTTCGAAAACCTGCACGCCCTCCCGCGGGCGGGCTACGGCCTCGAGGCGATGCAGGCTCTGCTTCTCGATCACGCGGTGCCGTGGACCGATCCGGCAGCTATGAGACGGGTGATCCGGCTCGGAATCGAGCGGGGTTGCCTGAGAAGCTACCGCGAAGACGGGGTGGAACGGGATGTGTGGCTCCCGGCGCTCGGGGGGGAGAACTACCACGCGGAGCGCGAGCTCTACCGTCGGTTACGGGCTCAGACCCGCGCCCTCGCCGATGCCGACTCGTTCGGCCGGCTTCGCGGTGTGCTCTACAAGTTCTTTGGTGTCTTTCTCGACACCGCGGCGTGGAGCCCGACGCAGTTGCCGGTATTTCAGAGCTGTCTCGAGGAGCTCGCGGATCTCATCGACGCATCCGAGCGCTTCGGGTTGAATCCCCGCCGGCCGTTCGACGCGTGGCTGCGGGCGCTCAGATCGCGGGTGTACGTGCCTCGCGATCCCGCACCCGGGGTCGCGATCTACCCCTACCGCGTTGCCGCGGGTATCGAGCCGCGGTACCACTTCCTGGTGAACGCCTCGCACTCCCGCATGCGGTTCCTGCATTCCCCGTACGCCTTCCTGCGCGACGACGAGAAGGAGCGCCTCGGCCTCACCGACATTGATCTCTCCGACGACTATGCGGCGGCATACGCGGTTTCCGGCCGGACGGTGGCGGCAAGCTACTCGCGGGAGAGCTTCTCCGGCCCCGATCTGCCGCCGAGCTGGTTCGCCGAGCGGGGCCTTGTGCAGGCAATCCGTCGGGGCGAAGCCGCGGCGGACCCCTTCGACGCCGAGCGTGAGTACGTTACCGGTGATGAGTCGCCCCCTGCCCGGGTGTACGAGCAGCAGCTGAGCGGGCTCTCCCACATGAGCGCCACGGGGTTCGGAGCGCGCCTGCCCGACTGGTCGCAGACCGCCGTCGACGACGACGCCCTTCGCGTCCGCCTGCGCGCCTCACGGCACACCGAGGAGGGGCGGATTCGACTCTCCCCGAGCGACGTGCGAAGCTATCGCCACTGTCCCTTCGGGTATCTGCTCGGAACACTCCTGCGCCTCGATCCCGATGCCTATACGCGTGGCGCCCGCGCGGCCGCCGATGCCGGGCGGACGTACCACCGGGGCTTCGAGCGACTGTTCGAGCGAATTCTCGAGCATTCAGGGGTGTTTCGCCGCGAGGATGCCGAGCTCTACCACCGGTGGGTCGCGCCGACGGCGACCGAGGTTACCGAGGAATGGGCGATACGGCGGACCTCCCTCTCTCCGGCGGAGGTCGTGGCGCTGCGGGTCAGGCTCGAAGAGAGCATGCATGCGCTCATCGAGGAAGACGCGCGGCGCTTCGATGGATGGCGGATCGAAGTCCTCGAGCGCTACGAGTGGGTTGATTTCGAAGAGGATGTGGTGCTCGGCGGATTCATGGACCGGCGGATGGCCGGCCCGGCCGGTGCGGCGGTTATCGATTACAAGAAGAGCCGCCTCCCCACACAGAAGGCGTTCCGGGTCGACCCCGCCGACCCGACGCAGCCGGAGGAGCTCCAGCTGCCCCTCTACGCCGAGATTCTCTCCCGGCTCGGCCGGAACGTTGCGGGGCTCTACCTCTATTCCGTGGAGAAGGCACGTTATCTTGCGGTCTTCGGCGGGGGTGAGAAGGCCGTCCTCGATGAGGAGGCCCTCGACGCCTCCCGGCAGGCGGCACGGCTGGCTGCGGTCGCCATGCTCGACGGGCTCAGGCGGGGGGATTTTCGCTTTCCCGACCTGCGCGGTGGATGTGAGTCCTGTTCCTTCCCCGGCATCTGCCGGGCGAGATTCGTGACGGGGTAGGTATGTCGGTGGCGCATCGCAGAGTTACGCTCGATGAGAGACAGCGGAAGGCGGTTGACTCACGGCGAAACGCGGTCGTGACGGCGGGCGCGGGCTCCGGCAAGACGCGCGTGCTCTCCGAGCGCTACCTGCGCCTGGTGCTCGATGAGCAGGTGCCGGTCGATCGCATCCTCACGCTAACCTTCACCCGGAAGGCAGCCGCGGAGATGCACGAGCGTATCTTTCGCGGCCTCAGCGACTATCGCCACGTTCCCTTTGTCGCCGAGCAGCTCGGACGATTCGAGACGGCCCGGATCTCCACCGTCGACAGCTTCTGTGGACAGATCGCCCGAAACGGGTGCACGCGCTTCGGGGTGCCGACGAGCTTTCGTGTCGACGAGGATGAAATCCATCGACTCTCCGAAGACGCCGCGCTCGCCTTCCTGCTCGACAACCGGCACAATCCGGTGCTCGCCCGTTTCATCGCGCTCAACGGCTTCGATGCGGTTCGCAGCAACGGCTTCGCGATGCTCGCACGAGATTACGTCCTCGTTTCGAGGGAGCAGAATCCCGCGGCCTGGCTCTCGGCCCAGATGCGGGAGCTGGGGAACCTGTACCGCCGGCGCCTCGCGGAGCTCGATGCGGTGTCGGGTACGCTTATGTCGCTGGAACCGTCGTCGAGGGCGATCGCCGCGGCGCAGGAGGCGCTCGCCGGCGTGTCCCTCGAGCCCGGCTGGGCTCCGGCGCAGACGGATCGACCGCCGGAGGGACTGGACGGGTTGACGGCTGCGGCATCGCTCATCAGCAAGCGCACCGGAGCCGGCAAGCCCGATGCCGTCGAGACCTACAAGTCCTGCGTCGACGAAATACGGCGGCTCACGGGGGAGATCACGAAGCTCGTTGATACGTTTCTCGTGCGCGACGACCTTGCCGAGCTCTACCGGCTCGTGGGAGCCTTCGAGGAGCAGGTGCGCGCGGAGAAACGTCGCCGCGGCCTGCTCTCCTACCGGGATGTGATGGAGCTCGCCGTCGACCTTCTCAAGAGTGATCCCTCGCTGCGCGAGTACTACATCCGCCGCTTTCGCTACATCATGATCGACGAGTTCCAGGACAACAACGACCTGCAGAAGGAGCTTCTGTATCTGCTCTCGCTGCGTTCCGGCGCTTCGCCGGAGCGCGACGGCACGGTCGGCGCGGCGCAGCTCGATCCGCAGAAGCTCTTTTTCGTAGGTGATGAGAAACAGTCCATCTATCGCTTTCGCGGCGCCGACGTGAGCGTGTTCAAGAGGCTTTCCGAGGAGCTTGCGGCGGCCGGCGGGGACGCGCTCGAGCTCCCCTTCAACTATCGAAGCGCGCCGGAGCTGATCTCGTTCTTCAACTCCGTTTTCGCGCGGGCGATGGGCGGTGCGAGTGCCGACTACGAGGCCCGCTTCGCACCCCTCCACCCACCGCAGGGGGCACGGGCGGAGGACCACGCCGAGCCCGCCGCACCTG
>CAZWNS010000003.1:23481-29356 GCA_964635245.1 uncultured Spirochaetaceae bacterium | reverse complement strand
CTCCACCCACCGCAGGGGGCACGGGCGGAGGACCACGCCGAGCCCGCCGCACCTGGCGACCACGCCGAGCCCGCCGCACCTGCCTCTCACCTCTCTGCCGCCGGGGGGCATGCGCGGGTGCGCATCGCCTGGAAACCACCCGCGGACGAGGCCGGCACCGCCGGCACGGCTGCGGCCGACGCCGCCGCGGCCGACGCGGCCGAGGAGCTCCTCGATCGGGATCAGGCCGAGGCATACTACGTGGCCAAGAGCATCCGAGACGCGGTGGAGGCAGGGCTCTGGACGGCACGCGGCCCCGACGGCGAGCGGAAGGCCGGCTACGACGACGTCGCCATCCTCATGCGCTCGACCAGCAACCAGCGCCACTACGAACGGATGCTCAGGCTCTTCGGCGTTCCGTACTCCACGCAAAGCGTCCGGAGTCTTTTCGAGTCGGCACCCGTCTACGACGTGTACAACGTGCTCCAGCTCTGCGTTCACCCCGAGGACCGGGCGGCCTATGCATCGGTCCTTCGCTCGCCCCTGGTCAGTGTCTCCGATGATGCGATTGCCCGGCTTCTGCTCGGCGACGAGGCGCCCTTCGCCGAACCGGCGGGAGAGGAGCTGCGCGAGGAAGATGCGGCGAAATACCGGCTGGGCGCCGTGCTCTATTCCCATGTGCGAGACCGCCTCGACGAGGAGCCGGTTTCCCGCATCGTCGCCGACCTGTGGTATCGCTTCGGGTATCGCTACCGGTTGCTCGCCACGCCCGCCCTTCACCCGTACCTGGAGTACTATGATCATCTCTACGAGCTCGCGCGGACGATGGACGACCGGCCGGCGGTGGAGTTCGTCGACGCGGTTCGCGAAAACCTCGGGGTCTACGGGCGTCAGAGGGATCTCGAGGTGGTACGGGATGAACAGCGCGGCGTGCAGCTTCTCACCATCCACAAGTCCAAGGGGCTGGAGTTCCCCGTCGTGGTGCTCGCGAACACCGGAAACATGGGTCGTAGCACCGGAATCGGGACACAGCCCTTCTACGTCTCGACCCGATTCGGATTGACTGCCGCTATGGCCCCCGCGTCCGCGCCGCTGGCCGGCGGCCGGAGGGTGAATTACTTCTTCGATGAAGGAGAACGTGAGAATCGCGAGATGGAGCTCGCCGAGCTCAAGCGGCTTCTCTACGTTGCGCTCACCCGCGCGGAGTCGCATCTTCTGGTGACCGGGGTATTTAATTCGCAGAACAGGAAACAGGAGCGCCACCTGTTGAATCAGCTACTCAACGCGCTCGGGATCATACCGGAGAAACCGGAAATCGGCGCGACGCAGAGCAGTGTGCCCGTGGATATCGACCTCATTCCCGACGTGCCCCGCTCGCGGACCTTCGCAGCTCCCGGGTCCCGCCGGAGCGTTGCGCCGCAGGTGCTTCGGGAACGATACCGTCGCGCGCCCCGTATCGAGCGGGTGGCGGTGGCGGACGCGGTGTCGGTGAGCGAGCTCGCCGAGCGCTTTCACGCCGCGATCGCCGAAGAGGCGGCGGGCCCGGTGAAAAAAGCAGCGGGTGTGGAGCTGCCGGCCCTTGAAAGCGATCGCCTCATCGATGAAAAGGGCCTTGCCGGGTTCTTCGGTACCCTGACCCACTATCTCATCCAGGACGCGCTGACCGGCGGGGATGCGGGTAAGGTGCGGGTGCCCTCCCTTGCCGAGCTCCCGCCTGCGCTGCGCCGTGAGGCGCTCCGTCGGGAGGTGACCGCCGATGAGTATCGCCGCATGGGCGACGATGCCGCAGCCCTCGCCGACCGGTTTCTCTCTTCACCTCCGGCAGCGACAATCGCGGGGTGCCGGCTCGAGACCGAGGTGCCGTTCGTGCTCCATCGCAGCATTGGCTCGAGGCCGGCATGGATACGTGGACAGATCGACCTCGTGGCGATCGGAGCCCCGCCGTCGGAGGCCGCCGACGGGAACGGTGACGCGGCGGCCGGCCGCGCGCTGACGGTCATCGACTTCAAAACAGATCGCATCTACCGCCCGCGGGCGCACGAGCTGCAGCTTGCCCTGTATCGGGAGGCCGCCGCCGAGCTCTACGGCAGCGGGCGCGACGGGGATGAGCGAGGCGGGGAGCTCGGTGGGATCGAGGTTGCCGCGATAGTCTGCTATCTCAGAAGCGGGACACTGGAGGAAGCCGGCCCGATGCCGGAATTATCGGAGGAGCTGCTTACCGCCACACGGTATCAGGCTTCGAATACCACGTAGCGGTACTGCAGGAGGCCCCCGAGCAGGGCTCGCTGAAGGGCGTCGCCACCGTACATATTGTCCCAGAACGGCGTCTTCAGCCCGAGGCGGGGGATGAGCGGTGCGATGAGGCGGATGACGCGATCCCGCGGGCGACGCAGCTCTACGTACGGTGTGAGATCGCGGTTCTCGACGCGGGTGAGCCCGAAGGACGCGGAGATCGCGGTGAGGCGATCGACCGTCAACAGGGTATGCACGTGCCAGCCGCGGGCGAACGCCGCCACGGTCGGCGAGCTCGCCGCCTCCTCGGCGGCGAGCATATCGTCACAGATCACGAGCCGCCCGCCGGGGCGGAGCACGCGGGCGACGCCCCGCACGACGGTTTCGGGATCTCTCGCGTGAACAAAGGACTCGATCATGTAGACGAGATCAACACCGTGTGCGGGGAGCCGTGAGCTGTAGAGCCCGGGGTCGCCGTGGTCGTCGACCGCAAACGCCGCCGCGGATCCGCGGCGGCGCGCCCGCCCGATCGCGATCTCCTGCTGTACACGACTGTTGGTGATGCCCTGATACCGCGCGGCAGCATGGCGCTCGAGATATGCGATCGTCCCGCCCACACCACATCCGAGGTCGACGGCCAGGGGTAGCGCGTCGGACGGCTGCGCGAGCGCGTCGTGCGCCTCGATACCCGCATGTGTCCGCCGCGCGTCCGTCAGCGTGCGGAGCTCGTCGAGAATGAGGCTGTCGACGTAGTTCATCGCCTCCGGGCGCGAGCCTATGCCGGGGGCCCACACTGCACGATGGATCGAGCCCGACGCGGATCCGAGCCCGAAGGTGAGAAATCGCTTTGTATTGGCATCGTAGTACTCGGCCGTGTCGCTTGGCATGAGGCGTGTCATGGCGCCGCGCGAGCCTTCAGCCGCCCTCGCCCTCGGCTGCGCACTCCCGGCAGATACCGAAGAACTCCACCCTCGCCGAGTCGAGCCGGTGACCGCCGGCGCTCGTGTGCCGGCGGTAGTCTTCGAGGTCCGGCATAGGCAGATCGTAGATGCGGCCGCAGGCGCGGCACATGAAGTGCGCGTGCTGTTCGTCGGCGAGCTCGTAGCGGTCGAAGGTGCTGCCGAAGTCGAGCTTGTTCACGAAGCCCTGTTCCACGAGTATGGAGAGATTCCGGTATACGTTTCCGAGGCTGACCGTCGGAAACTCCTTGCGCAGCTCGTCGTAGAGCCAGGTCGCGGTGGGATGCTCTTCGGTCGACCGCAGCAATTCGAGCATGCGGCTTCGCTGTTTACTCCGACGCAGTTTCTTCGTCACGCCTATATGCTAAGCACACAGGTTGGATTGGTCAATCTGGCAACACACACCTCCTGTTCAGCCCGGTACGCGCCGTGCTACGATGTGCAGCCGTGGACGATGTACCTCAGACGGCTTCGGGCCGACACATAGATGCGCATGTGGAGCTCCTCGAGCGGATTGTGGGCGAGCTCGGTCGCGTGATCCGGGGCAAGGAACCGTTCCTCAAGCAACTGGTGGGCTCGCTCGTTGCCGGCGGGCACGTGCTCATCGACGATCTTCCCGGACTCGGCAAAACGACGGTTGCAAAGACGCTGGCACTGCTCATCGGATCCGACGAGACGAACCACGAGCCGGTCGCGTTCCGGCGCATACAGTTCACCCCCGACCTGCTGCCCTACGACATCACCGGCGTGGATGTGTTCGACCCCAAGACGCGCGAGTTCGTGTTCACGCCGGGCCCGGTCTTCGCCAACATCGTGCTCGCCGACGAGATCAACCGCTCGACTCCAAAGGTGCAGTCGGCGCTGCTCGAGGTGATGGCGGAGCACCAGGTGACGGTCGGAAACCGGACCCATCGCATGGACGATCTCTTTCTGGTCATGGGAACCCAGAATCCGGTCGAGATCGAGGGCACCTATCCACTGCCGCTTGCTCAGGTTGATCGCTTCCTCATGCGCCTGCACATCGGCTATCCGACGCCCGAGGTGGAGCTCGATATCCTTGCCAGTAATCCCTCCGCGAGCGTTATGCCGCACATCAAGCCGATCTGTTCGCGGGGTGAGATCCTTGCGGCCCGGGCGGCTGCGGCGGACCTGTACTGTGACGAGAAACTGATGCGCGCCGTCGTGGACATTGGAACCGCGACGAGGGAGCACGGCGCGGTCGAATACGGGGTCTCGCCGCGAGGCAGTCTGATGCTGCTTGCGGCGGCCAGGGCCTACGCGCTCGTGCGGGGACGGGCCTACGTGGTCGATCAGGATATCGTCGACCTTGCCGCGCCGGTGCTTGCCCACCGAATCAAGCTCCGGGACGCGAGTGTCGATCCGCGGGAGCTCGTGGAAGAGGTTGCGCGTGGACGTATTGAAAGGGTTCATCGCTAAGCTCTTTCCCTTCACCCCGAAGGGCTGGGTCTTCCTGCTTCTCTCGGCCGGTCTGCTCGCGCTCGGCATGCTGCGTTCGGAGCTCGCCGTCCTGCTCTGGGGAGCGACGTTTGCCCTTCTCGCTCTCTACGCAGCCGTCGGGACGCTTCTCGTACGGGCCCTCCTCGCGCGGCGACTGCTCTCAGACTACGACGCGCTTCATGTCGCCGCTGAGCCGGGGCGTGTGTCCCGCACCGCCCCGGCGGCGGTCCGTATCCGGGCTCCGCTTCCGCGCTACCGGGTGCCGGGAATCCGCATATATGCCGCAGCGAGACAGCAGTGGCGCGGTCGGCGGCGGACACGGGAGGCCTTGGTCGAGCCGGGTGAGACGATGGCCGAGATTCCTCTCGACACGGACAGGCGCGGCGTCTGGCGACTCGATGCGACCTGGCTTACCGCACGCGACCTTCTCGGATTCTGCTCAACGCCCGTGCCGGTGCCGGCGTTGGGTTCGGTGACGGTTCTCCCCGATGTGGCTCCTACCCGCCTCAGCGAGACCCCGGACCGCGCCGGCGGAGAGCATCGCATACAGGACGGGATCCGCCGCCGCAGCGAAGAGCTTTTCGAGACCCGCCGCTACGTGCCGGGAGACGATCCGCGCAAGATCAACTGGAAGCTCTTTGCCCGCTGGAACGAGCTTCTGGTGCGGATCGGGGAGGAGGTGCCGCCGCCGCAATCCCGAGTCGTCTGTTACCTCCATACCGGACCGGCACCGGCACCGGCCCGTGAACGGGCGCTCGAGGCGGCCGTCTCGACGTTTGCCGGCGCCTGTCGCTACCTGGTGCGCCGCGGCGTGCAGGTCGGCTACGGCTACGGCGGTGTGCTCGAGCGGGGAACGGTCGGCGTGCGCGGAGATATCGCCTTTCTCGTCGATCTGGCCGACGCGGACTGGGACGGTGGCGTGCTTCCGACGACATCCGGTACCGACCCACGGGCTATCGGGGCGATCATCCTGGTCGTCCCCGACGGGCTCGAGGGGCTCCAGGAGGTACGGCAGGCCCTGCGGGAGCACGGCCCGGTCGCCGAGACCATTGTGGCGCCGGGGGATCGTGGATATGGCGTGGAGCGCAGGCCCCCGTGGCATCGGCTTCTGTTCCGGGCGGGGTACGGGCTTCCCGCCGGCGGGGAGCCGAACGCCGGTGCAATGGACGCCGCGGTGCCGGGCACCGGGGTGCCGGAGGCCGGGGTACCGGAGGCCGGAGGGCGCCTGAGATGAGCCGGCTCACGCG
>CAZWNS010000003.1:0-23381 GCA_964635245.1 uncultured Spirochaetaceae bacterium | reverse complement strand
CCGGAGGCCGGGGTACCGGAGGCCGGAGGGCGCCTGAGATGAGCCGGCTCACGCGGACGCTCTTTCTGCTTCACCTCCTCGGCATCGCGGCACTGCTCTTCCACTACCATCGGTACGTCGCGGGCCTGGTCTCGATACCCTTCTTCTTCGTGGTTGTCGCCGCCTCGGCTGCGGCCGCCGTGGCGCTGGAGCGCGCCCGACTCCGCGCCTGGGTCGCCGTCGTCCTTGTTGGTGCGGGGGTGTGGCTGATCCACGGGGCGGGGGTCGGCGTTCTCAGCCGTATCCAGGCTGCGGGAGTCGGCGGTGCGGAGTTGACGGCGGCGTTCGATCGCGGGATCGTCGCTTCGATCCCGGGGATCGGTGTGGCGTTTCTCGCCACGTTCGCGGTGCGGCGGTGGCCGCGACTCTACGCGTGGCACCCGGTGCTTCTCGCCCCGGTGGTCGTGGTACTGTTCTGGAGCCAGGGACGCTTCGACGTCACCATGTTTGATCATCCGAGCGTACTCGCGGCCACGGTCACGGTGTTTCTGCTCATCGAAGCCGGGCTCACCATGGCTGCAACGATCCGGCTCGGTGAGCGGGGGTCGTCGGCGACCGCCGCGGCCGGCGCTCAGACCGCCGCCGCCTCTCGTCTCCGACGCCGGGAGCTGCTCCCGTTGCTGGTCGTGGTGTTGCCGCTTCTGCTCTCGGCCCTCATGTTGCTTCTCGGGCGTTACAGCGAGGCCTCCACGGCTCAGGGCGGTGGATTGCTCCGTCCGACCCTCTTCCGCTTTGATTTCGCCGATTACATCAATCTCGAGAGCGAAATCTCTCTGAGTCGCGATCTCGTCCTGCTCTATCGGGAGGAGGCGGAGAGCGCGCAGCAACAGCTGACTCTGCGCTCCGGCGGCAGGCTTCTGCGACGCTTCGTACTCTCGGGCTACGACCCCCGGCAGGGGTTCTTTGCCGAGACCGCGCCGGGCGAGGACCGCGCGCCTCAGACCCTGGGCGAGGGGGCTTTGAGCCTGCCCGAGCGCGCGTATGACCGTCGCTCGCAGCTGCGGCAGGAGTACTATCTGGTCAATTTCGACCCTGCTTCGCTCGTCTCGGTGAACTATCCGATCGACGTTGTTCCGTTCGAGGGCTGGAGTGATTCCTCCTTTGCCCGCATCTACGAGGTGAGGAGCCTGGCAAGCGACGCGACCCCTGAGTTCCTTTCGGAGGCGGCAGCCGCCGGCCCGCGGAGTCGTGACGACGGGCACGCACGCGGCGCACCGACGTGGGATGCGGAGCGGTACCACTTCTACACCGACTACGGCGGCAACGAGGCGATTGCTGAGCTCGCGCGGGAGGTTACTGCGGGGTTGGACGGCGATTACGAGCAGGCGCGGGCGATCGAGCGCTACTTCCACGATGAGTTCTTCTACTCCTTGCGGCCCGGGGTTGCCGCGGACGGCGATCAACTCCGACACTTCCTGTTCGAAAGCCGAAAGGGCTATTGCTCCTACTTTGCCTTTTCGATGACCCTGATGGCGCGCAGCCTGGGATTGCCGGCGCGGGTGGCGGTCGGCTTCTTCGTGGACCCCCGGATGTCCGTGATGGACTACTACGCGGTGCGGGCCGATATGGCACACGCCTGGGTGGAGATATACTTCGAGGAGTACGGCTGGATAGAGTTCGATCCGACCGCGACGACGGTAGCACCCGGGGAAGAGTTCTCCCTTGACCCGAACCTGGACATGGAGCAGATCTCAGCCCTTGTCGAAGAGCTCATGGAACATCAAAACGAGCTTACTCCCTCCGATGCGGCCGACGACGACTCCGGCGATCCGGACGGGAATGCCGGCTTGAGCGCGGCGGCGGTCTACCGCTTCCTCCTGCGACATTGGGTGATCCTGCTCGCCGCGGCGTACCTCATCTCGGTGGCGGCCTATCGGATGATCCCGCGGATCCGTGCCGCCGGTGCGCGCGATTTCCGGGGGCGGGTGCGGCGGCGCTTCGGAGCGCTGCTGCGCGAGCTCGACGCGGTGGGGCTGCGCTCGCGACCGGGAGAGACGGTTGCCGAGTACGCCGAACGGCTCGCCCACCTTCATGGTATCGACGCGCGCCGCTGCGCTTCGCTGTATCTGCGGGCCCTCTTCGGTGAGGCATTCGAGCAGAGCGGATACTATCAATACATCGAGGAGGAAACGGCGGTGCGCCGCAGCCTGCGGGCTCGCCTGCCGTGGTGGCGACATCTTCTCGGGTTGCTCGCACCCTATCTGCACCTGAGCGCTCCGCCGGCGGTGGAGGTGCGCGTCGAGGGAGGCCGACGATGATGCGGTCCGGCGGCTATCGACACCATCGCGGCGCCCGCACCCGTACCCGCGCGCGCGGCGCCCTGCCGGGTGTCGCGTCGGCACTGGCCGTGGCGCTCGCCCTGACGCTGCAGGCCGGCCTGTCGCCCGCGGGGACGCTCCTCGCGCAGCAGACACGGCCCGACACGGCGGAGCGGACGGCGCAGTGGTATGCCGATCGCGGCATCGAGGCGATCGAGGCGGAGAACTACCAGCGGGCGGTGCGGGTGCTCACCGAGGGTCAGGAGAAGCATCCGGAATCCGTTCAGCTCTATACGATTCTGGGAGACCTGTACTTCGGCGAGGAGCTCTATCGCCTGGCGCTCTCTGAGTACCAGGAAGCCGAGCGCATCGAGCCGGACAGCTTTTCGGTGCTGCACAGCGCCGCCCTCTCGCTCGGGCGGCTGAACCGCGAGCGGGAGTCGGTTCGCTACCTCGAGCGACTTCTGCAGCTGTATCCCGACAGCCCGGACGTCATAGCCGATCTCGGCTGGATGTACTTCAAGACGCACCAGCTGGAGAAGGGCGAGGAGTTGCTGCTCGAGGCGATCGAGGACTACGGCGACGAGCGCAGCCTCACCATGACGCTGGGGACGATCTATGCCGACATGTACCGATTCGAGGACTCGAAGGAGTACTACGAGCGCTCCATCGAGAGCGCCCTCGAGGACGGGCGCAGCTACTTCGCCTCGGTGGCATACTACAACCTGTCGCTTCTGCAGAAGGCTTTCTACCGGTTCAACGGTGCGATGCAGAGTACCGAGCGCTCACTGGCCCAGGCGGAGCGCTCAACGGGCCATCTCGCCAGGGGCGAGCTCTACGAGATGCAGATGGATTTCCGTCGTGCCCACGACGAGTACATCGAGGCGTATAATCTCGACGAGGACACTCCCCTGGCAAAGCTCGACCTTGCCGCCCTCTATCGGACCTTCGGACGCCTCGACGAGGCGCTCGCATATGCCCGTGACGTCTACGAGTCCGACGACCTGCATTGGATGTTCAACTTCGGCACCGACGAGCAGCGGCATCGCATGGAGCTGCACTCCCTCCTCTCCGATATCTATCGCGGCAAGGCGACAGTCATGTCCCATGAGCCCGCGGCGGGACTGCCGGCGCGGGTCTCGAACTTCGTAGGCCGGGTTCGGTATCGCGTGCTCGCCTGGTATCACGATATGATCTTCCGGCGATTTGCCGGCCGGGTCGCCGAAGCCTATGAGCAGGAAGGGAGCATCCTCAACGCACACTGGACCTACTATCGGGCGCGGGAACGCTACCCGCGGCCGGCCCTCCGTGCTCTCGATCAGGCGCGGGAGCTCGAGACGAGGGTCATCCCCGAGGCCGAGCCGTACTATCTCATGCGTGAGGCGATGTTGCGCAACGACCGCGCGGCCATCGCCGAGGCGGTCAACGCGATGCATCCGCGCTGGGAACGGTCGAGTATCGCCGAGGGTCTGCGCGAGATTGCCGCGCGGGCCCGCCGCGACGGTGACACCGCGGAGGCAGGGCGGACCGCGGTGGAGCTCTACAGGCTCAACCGCGGCGGGCTGAGGCAGCACGGCATAGAGCTCCCCGTTGCACTTTCGGTCGGCGGCGTGGGCGGACGAGAGGCGCGACGACTGGCGGGGTTTCTGAGAACCGCGGGGGTGGCCCCGACGGACGAAGAGGTCGAGACACCGTTTCGCCTCGAGGTGCGGGTCCATAACGGAGAGCGGGTGTCCTATCGCTTCCTCGAGGAGGGCCGATTCGTTCTCGGCGACACGGTTGGTGTGCCGGTGCTCGACGGCGAGAACGCCGCGGCTGTTGCACGGACGGTCGCCGACTCGATCTTCCGCGTGGAGTAGCTCGATATGCTGCCGGCTCCCGCGAGGGTTCTGGTTCCCGTCTACGCGCTCATCTGGATCGCAATTCACATCGGCGCCGGATATCTGGCGCACCGACTGCCGCTTTCCCGGTTCGATCCTCGGGCGCCCTTCTTCCGCACGCGTCGACTCGAGCGAAACGGCCGATTGTATCGCCTTCTCCTGGTGCACCGCTGGAAGGATAGCCTGCCGGAAGCCGGGGCGCTGTTCCGCGGCGGATTCAGCAAGCGGGCGCTGGCGGGCACGGAGCCCGGCTACCTCGAGCGCCACATCGCCGAGACCTGTCGGGCGGAGGCGTCTCACTGGATATCGGCATCACTGTCGCTGACGTTCTTTCTCTGGAACCCGTGGTACGTCGGAGCGATCATGATCGCCTACGGCCTCGCGACGAACCTGCCGTTCATCATCGTGCAGCGGTACAATCGCCCCCGCCTCGTGGCGTTACACCGTCGGCTCACCGAGCGCGGGGCGGGGGCGGGGTAGGCGGCGCCGCGGGCGGCGCCCGGGCGATCGGCGGCGCCCGGGCGATCGGCGGCCGCCGGCCGCGATCGGCGCGATCAGCCGCGGCCGTCGCCTTGGTCGAAGCACCCCGTGCCGGAAGGCCCCCTGCCGTCCTCGGAGACGCCGAAACACTCGCCTTCGGCATTGCCGCGCGGCTCCACATGGACGACCACGTCGTAGACGTTGGGAACGGCGGCCCGGATCATTTCCTCGGTCTGCTGCGCGATGTCGTGAGCCGCCACCACGCTCAACTCCGGGTCCACTTCGATGTCGAGATCGATGACGTAGAGATGGCCGACGTGGCGGGCACGGACCCGATGAGGGCTTTCCGCCTCGGGGACGCGGGCTACGGCCTCGAATACGCGGTCATACACGCGCGTGCTGTGCAGTCCGTCCATGAGCTCGGTGTTGGACTCCATGAAGATCTTGAAGGCGACACGTATGATCCAGATGCTCACCACGAGCGCGGTTACGGAGTCCAGCACAGGCATGTCGAGCGCATGCGTCGCCGCGAGCCCGGCAAGCACCGCCACGGAAATGACGACGTCGTTCTGCATGTTCCTTCCGTCGGCGATGAGCATGGAGCTGTTCACACGCCGACCCACCGATATCTTGTAGTGGGCAAGGAATATCTTGGCGGCGATGGAGACAAGCGTAACATAGACGGCGAGCGGCGAGGGGAGGTCCGTGGGGGCGTCATAGATGATGTGTCGGACCGCCGAGATGATGAGCTCGGCCCCGGCGAAGAAGATCACGAAGGAAAGAAGCTTCGTGGCAATGGTATCGGCCCGCGTGTAGCCGTACGGGAACCGTGCGGTCGGCCTGCGGGCCGCTACGCGCGCGCTTATGAGGGTCACCAGGGAGGTGAGGATGTCGTTGGCCGAGTCGATGCCGTCGCTTACGACCGCGAAGCTGCCCGCAGCAATTCCGGCCGTGATCTTGAGCACCGACAGGAACCCGTTGCCGAGGATGCCCAGCCAGGAGGCGCGCTCGATCTGTTGCGACCTGTCCGCTTGTACCACGTCGTCGTACTGCAAGGGGCGCTCACACCTTTATGTCACGGCCCTTCCAGCGGACCGTCTGCTTCAACCACGTCAGCTGCAACGATCGTACGAAAACCACGACAAAGAACAAGAGGGTGAAGGGATAGAGCACCGCCGAAAGGAATCCGAAGTTCCCGATTCGTACCTGCATCCAGTGGATCTGTGCCACATAGATGAGGTATGCGGCAAGTCCGAGCAGGAGTCGCGGCGGCGTCTGGGCCAGGGAGCCGGCAACGAGCAGGCGAATTGCGACGCCCGCACCGGCCATCCAGGCGGTGACGATCAGGATCATGGCTATACCGGTGCCCGCCGCGCCGAGGGCGAAGTTCTTGGTCCACCCGTCGACGAGGTCACGGAGTCCACCGGGATACATGCGGAAGGAGATCGTGCCCCGGCCGGCAAAGCAGCTGAGAGCGTAGCCCGCCTTCGCCGCCCTGCGGCCGAGCTCCACGTCTTCGAGCACATCCGCTCGTACGGCCCGGTGACCATCGATCGCGAAATAGTCCCGGCGCCGGCATGCAATGGCCGGTCCGAACAGTCCGCGGGGCGGCAGCCGTTCTCCGAGGATGGTGAAGGCCTGAACGCCGCCCATGACGATGAAGGCGAAGAAGAGCGACAGACGCTCGTAGGCCGCCTCCATGCGGTGGTAGGGCTGCACCGAGACGAAACCGCCGCGCAGGGTCAGCGCCTCGGCCAGGCGCCGGAGGCCGTCGTCCTCGATGCGGGTATCGGCGTCGAGGAATATGATGATATCGCCTCTCGCCGCGCGCGCCCCCTGCCAGCATGCGTGGCTCTTTCCCAGCCATCCTTCCGGAAGAGGCGGAGGGCTCACCACGCGGGCGCCGTGGGCCGCGGCGATCCGGGCCGTTTCGTCCTCGGAGTGGTCGTCCACCACGATGGTTTCGAACGGCCGTAGCGACTGATGCTCGAGGGAGGTGAGGAGGTGGGGGAGCGTGAGCGCCTCGTTGCGGGCGGGAACGACAATGCTCACCCGCGGAATCGCCCGCCCGCTCGCCGCCGGGAGGACGGGTATGCGGAAGAAGAACAGAAAGCCGAGAAACCACAGAATGCCCAGGCCGACGGCGTCTCCTATCAATCGAAGCCTTCCAGGATACTGTCGAGGTTGGCCGATACCCGCGCGATGTAGGCGTTGATGTCCCGCGGTTGGGCGTTGTCGGGCACGTGTCCGGGGAAACCCTCGCGCGCGGATTCGATGTTTGCATCGGTGATGAAGTTCTCGATCGGGGTTGCCGCCGAGAGCTCGGCCGTGGGCGAGAGCACGACGTAGGCGTCCGTGAGCTCGCCGAAATCGAATCCGTCGCGGAGCTCAGCGTAATCGCCGCCGTCTATGTGATGTTCGGCCGGCGTCGTCCCGGCGATCGGGACGGCGAACCGCGGTGCTCCGTTCTCGACCATCGCATCGATGAGCCCGCCCGCCGCAAAGGTGAGGCCGTTTCGGCTCTCCTCGTCGGGCCATGGACCGTGAAGATACACGGTGATGATCTGCTCACCGAGCTCGGCCTGCAAAATGTTTCCCGCCCGCCGTGCGTCCGGAAAGCCGAGCTCGGCCATGCGGGTTTCATACTCGAGGTCGCGAAACCGGGTGAAGGCGTGGCGAGCGCCGGCGTAGAGAAGAAGCGGGCCGTCGATGCTCTCGAGGGCCTCGAGAGCCGTGCGCGCCATCCCGCGGTCGGGCGGGCCGTCGGGAAAGAGGGCGCGCCCGAGCGCAGCGCCGGTGGGACGTTCTCCCGGTGGAAGCTGAGTCGGTCGCCGGTCCTCCGTCACGTTGAGACCGAGAAGGCGCATACGGTCCTCCTCCGGACGTCGGCGGTTGAGCTCCCAGACGGTGCGAAACACCTCGGCGTATTCCCGGTAGCCCCAGATCGCGAGGCGACGCCGGAGAATGCGATGCGCGAGCTCCTCATCGTATTCCCGGCCCGTTGTGAGCCGGTCTATGAGCTCCTGATCGCGGGCCAATGCGAAATCGACGCCCACCGCGCGAACGCCGCGATCCGGCAGCTCGGGTATGAGCTCCGCGAGAAACCGCGGATGCTCCGCGATCTGGGGAAACTCCCCGAGAAAGACGATCCGGTGGTTGTTCAAGGCGTCGAGCACAAACGTCGCCGGGTCGCGGCCCGACTCCTCGACGAGGGACACACCCGCCGAGACCATCTCCGCCGGCACCGGAGGGCGCCGTCGGGAGAACACCCGGTTCGTGACGGTCGCCGGGTCGAGAAGCAGCACTACCACGGCAATGAGGAGGAGTCCGGCGAAGAACAGACGCCTGTTCGGTTGCTTCATCGCCCCCAGTATACAGAAGAGAGGGCCCGGCTTTCCATCGGGCAGGCGGGGCGGCAGGCGTGCTCGGGCATCCCGCGGCGGGCGTGCTCGGGCATCCTGAGTCGGTCACGAGCCGACTTGACCCTGCTCATTGCACCGTGCTACCCTTTCCGCTCACCGAGGGAGGGCACCTATGAGCTACAGCTTTCTGTACCCGGGCCAGGGCGCTCAATACCCCGGCATGGGGCGCGATCTCCACGATCACTCCCAGGCGGTACGGGATCTGTTTGACGAGGCCAACCGTCACGCGGAGTTCGACGTCAGGCAGGTCCTCTTCGAAGGCGGCGAGGACGAGCTCAAGCAGACCAATATCACCCAGGTAGCCATTACGCTCGTGAACCTCGCCGCGAGCCGTGTGCTCGCCGAGCACGGTATTATCGCGGATCGGTACGCCGGGTTCAGCCTCGGGGAGTACGCGGCGCTTGTCGACGCGGGCGTGCTCGACGTTGCTGATGTATTCCCGGTAGTGACTACCCGCGGACGCGTCATGGAAGAAACCAGTCGCAGACTGGATACCGACGCCGGTCAGGCGGGCATGGCGGCCGTGCTCGGCCTGGACTTCGACGCGGTGGCGGATACCATAACGTCCCGCGGCATCGAGCATCTCTATCCTGCCATCTATAACAGCCCCGTTCAGACCGTCGTTTCGGGGACGGCCGAGGCGCTCGAGGCGGCGGAGTCGGTCTTCAAAGAGGCCGGTGCCAAGCGCTTCATCCGGCTGAAGGTCTCCGGACCCTTTCACTGCCCGCTCATGCGGGAGGCGCGCGAGCGGTTCGCGCAGTTTCTCGACCGCGTGACCTTTTCCGACCCCGGAAAGCCGGTGTACTCTAACGTGACCGGCATGCCGATACGCTCCGGCGAGGAGGCGCGAACGCTCTGCCTCGACCAGCTCGTCTCGACGGTCATGTGGACGCGGGAGGAAGAGCGGATGGTTGCCGACGGAAGCCCCGGCTTCATAGAGGTCGGTCCCGGGACGGTGCTCGGCGGCCTGTGGAAGGCGTTCACCAAGGCGCGTCCGGAGGTGGAGCTTGCCTGCCGGCCCGCCGGAACACTCGAGGCGATTACGGCGCTCGCCGCGGAGTGAGCGGATCGAGGCAGGCGGAAGGAGCTATCCTGTGTTGATTGACGGAAAGAAGGCACTCGTGACCGGTGGCTCCCGGGGCATCGGCAGCGGGATCGTCAAGACGTTCCTGCGCAACGGCGCGTCGGTCTACTATATCAGCCGCAAGCCGGGCGATCATCTCGAGGAGTACAAGGAGATCGCCGCCGAAAACGGTGTAGAGGTCATATACAAGGAAGGAAACGTCGCCGACGAGGAGACCATTACCGCGGCGGTACACGAGATCCTCGAGGAGAGCGGCGGTATCGATATCCTGGTAAACAATGCCGGGATCGCCAGGGACGGCCTCGTTATGCGCATGTCCGCGGAGGACTGGCAGGACGTCATCAACATCAACCTGACCAGCGCATTCTACATTTCGAAGGTGGTCAGCCGCAGCATGATCAAGCGCCGCACCGGCGCGATCATCAACGTGACCTCCATCGTCGGCCTGGTGGGCAACGCGGGGCAGTCAAACTACGCGGCCTCCAAGGCCGGACTAATCGGCTTCACCAAGAGCCTCGCCCGCGAGATTGGGGGGCGAAACGTCCGGGTCAACGCGGTGGCGCCGGGCTATATTCAGACCGAAATGACCGATAAGCTCAGCGATGAGCAGCAGGAGGGGCTGAAAGCCCAGATACCCATGGGTCGGGTGGGCGAGCCCGAGGACGTCGCCAACGTGATCATGTTTCTCGCCTCCGATCTGGCCGGCTATATAACGGGACAGGTCATCCCGGTCTCGGGCGGGATGGGAATGTAACTTCACTGAACGAGGAAGCACTATGGCGAAGAAGAGAGTAGTCATCACCGGGCTCGGGGCGATGAGCCCGATCGGGAACACCATAGACGAGATCTGGCGGAATGTGCACAACGGTGTGAGCGGCATCGGCCCCATCACCCGGTTCGACACCACGGATTTCCTCACCAAGATCGCCGCGGAGGTGAAGGACTTCGACCCCTCCGACTATATGGACCGCAAGGAAGCCCGGAAGATGGACATCTTCTCGCAGTTTGCCGTTGCGGCCGCTCTGACGGCGCTGCAGGATGCCGACCTCGATACCAGCGGCATCGAGCCCGAGCGGCTCGCAGTCATGCTCGGTGTAGGTGTCGGCGGATTCGAGACCACCGAGCAGTCCTACAAGGCCCTCTTCGACAAAGGCCCGCAGCGGGTGCCGCCGCTGACCATCCCGAAGCTCATCAGCAACGAGGGGCCGGCCAACGTGGCGATTCTCACGAACGCCCAGGGGCCGGTGTACGCCATCACCACGGCCTGCGCCTCCGGAGCGGACGCGATGACCACCGCCGCCCGCTGGATCCGCGACGGGTATGGGCAGGTCGCCATCACCGGCGGCGTTGAGGCGGTCATCACGCAGATGGGCGTCGCCGGTTTCAACGTCCTGCAGGCGCTGAGCACCAAGTACAATGATCAGCCCGAGAAGGCATCACGTCCCTTCGATGCCGACCGTGACGGCTTCGTGATCGGGGAGGGAGCCGCCGTACTCATTCTCGAAGAGATGGAGCATGCTCTCGCGCGGGGTGCCGGGATCTACGCCGAGTTCGCGGCAGGCGCTTCGACCTGTGATGCCTACCATCGCACCTCACCTCATCCCGAAGGGACCGGAGCGAAGAAGGCCATGCGCCTTGCACTCGACGAGGCCGGCATGAAGCCCGAAGACATCGACTATATCAACGCTCACGGCACCTCGACCCAGGTGAACGACCCCGTGGAAACCCGGGTCATCAAGGACGTATTCGGCGACCATGCCTATAAGCTGCCCGTTTCGTCGACCAAATCCATGCACGGGCACATGGTGGGCGCCGCCGGGGGCATGGAGGCCATCATCTCGAGCCTCGCCATACGCGACCAGTACATCCCGGCGACCATCAACCTCGAGAATCCCGACCCTGAATGCGATCTCGATTACGTCCCCAACACCGGGCGCTCGGGCACCGTCAACACGGTTATGTCCAACAGTCTCGGCTTCGGCGGGCACAACGCGATCCTGATTTTTAAGAAGTTCGCACAGTAACGGGGCGGCCGCGGGCTCGGGGCGGCCGCGGGCTCGGGGCGGCCGCTGCGGGTGATCGTCCGGAGCGACGATAGTTAACTCCATTGTACCCATTTCAGCGAATCCTCTTGACCGTATCAGCGGTTATGGATATAGTCGACGAAATAACGCAATAACGCACTAACGCGCTAACGATGTTGCCGGGGTAATATGTGAGTGACACACCTCTTGTTCTGGTAGCCGATGATAACGAGGTCGAGCGATTGACTGCCGCGGCGACACTCGAAGGCGGCCCCTATGAAGTGCTCGAGGCCGCGAACGGTCGCGAAGCGGTAGATCTCGCCGTGGAGAGGAAACCGGACCTGATCCTCATGGATCTCATGATGCCCGGGACGGACGGGCTGGAGGCCACCCGGATCCTCAAACGCCGCGAAGATACGGCCCGGATTCCGATCCTGATGCTCACCGGTCTCGACCATACCGAAGACCGAATCCGGGCCTTTGAGGCGGGCGTAACGGGATTCCTCAACAAGCCCTTCGACAGGCTCGAGCTCCTCGCCCATGTGCGATCCTATGTCAACCTGTCTCTGACGAACCGCAGGTATGTGCTCTCGACCGTCAACGTCACGACGGGCCTGCCCAACCGCGCGGCGTATCGGGTGGCGATCGAGAAATACAGGCGACCGTGGCTCTTTCTCATCGGTCTTGACGCCATCGACAGCATCCGCCGGTTTTACGGCGAGCCCCGCGCGCAGGCAATGGAGCGCGAGTATGCGGAATACCTGCAGATGCTGCTGGCCGAAGACGGGTTTCCGGGCGCGAGCCTCTATCATTTCGACGGCGGCCTCTTCGGCATCCTGCTGGACGATGTCGACGGGAGGATCACTCGGGCCACGGCCATGAGGCGGGGCCGGGCCGTATATCAACGGCTGAACGATCATGAAGTCTCCAAGGCCGAGGTGCAGTGGGAGAGTGATGTTACCATCGCCGTGTCCTCGGATCCGCACGTGCTTCTCGAGCAGGCTGAGCTCGCCCTTTCGGAGGCACATCGTAGTCGCAGCGCGCTTGTGTATGCGCCCGACGTCGCCGAGGACTCCTACCTCCGCATGGAGAACAACCTGCGCTGGCTTGGACGTATCCGGCAGGCGCTGGCGCAGGACCGCTTTGTCGCCTATTATCAACCCATTGTCGAAAATGCCACCGGCAGGGTCGTGAAGTACGAAGCCCTTCTCAGAATGCTGGATGAGGACGGCTCGCCGATCCCGCCCGGACAGTTTCTTCTGGTGGCCAAGAACAGCAAATACTACGGCCGGATTACCCGCCGCGTGTTCGATCTTGCGGTCCGGGAGTTCCTGCATCGATCTGAAGGCGTTTCCGTGAATCTCTCCGTCCTCGATATAGAGAGCCGCACGACGCGTGTGCACATTCTTTCGACTCTGGGGGATTATCCGGAGGTTGCCCGCCGGATGACCCTCGAGATCGTCGAACAGGAAGGGCTGGAGCACTACGACCGGGTGAAGGAGTTCATCCAAGCGGCAAAGAGTCTCGGCGCCACGATTGCGCTCGACGATTTCGGCAGCGGATACTCCAACTTCGTGCGCATCATCGACCTCGACGTAGACTACGTGAAGATCGACGGGAGCATCATCACGAGAATCTGCAGCGATGAGGCGATGAACAACCTGGTGCACGGCGTGAAGTCCTTCGTCGACGCGAACGGCATCGAGCTCATCGCGGAGTTCGTCGAGAACGCCGACGTGCTCGAACGACTGAAAGGCATGGGTGTGCAATACTCCCAGGGCTACTATGTCGGCAGGCCTCAGCCCGCACCCGAGGTCCCTGCCGTGCGCGTCTCCCGCTGAGCCGCTGAGCCGCTGAGCCGCGTATTGACATGCCGGGCAAGTCGCCGTACCTTGAGCGACGTGTTACATGTGCGGCTCCTGATGCGGCAGATCCGGCGGCAGGTTCTCGGTCCGCGGGACGATTTCAGCCGGCTCCGTGCGCGTCGGATCAAGTTCCTTGCCGCGTTCGCCGTTCTGTTCCCCTTCAGTGTCACCTTCACCCGGCTGTGCATGCTGCTCGACGAGGTGTTCTTCCCCGCTTACCGGCGCGTGAGGGTGCGAAAGCCGCTGTTCGTCATCGGCAACTTCCGGAGCGGCACGACCTTTCTGCAGCGCCTCCTCGCACAGGACCGGGAAAACGTTACCGGGCTGACCACACGCGAAATCTACCTTACCCCCACGATAAGTCAGCGCAAGCTCTGGGACTTTCTCCTGTTCGTCGACCGGTTCATGGGCCGGCCGTTCGGACGAGTGCTTGCAGCGGTCGAGGACCGTGTTCTCAGACGAATTCCCTTCCACCGGGTTCGCCTGGAGGAGGCGGAAGAAGACGAGGGGCTTTTCTTCTACACATGGGACTCACTGTTCCTCTGGTTCTTCTTTCCGATTCCCGCCGCGGATTTCGTCTATCCCCGCTTTGATCAGGCCGTTCCCCGCACGCGACAACGGCGGCTGATGCGCTTCTACCGCTCGATGCTCCAGCGCCACCTCTACGTGCACGGAGAGCACCTGCGCGTGGTGTCGAAGAACCCGTCCTTCACCCCGAAGATCCGCTCGCTTATCGACGTGTTTCCCGACGCACACTACGTGAACCTCGTCCGTGACCCCGTCGAGTTGTTGCCCTCGATGACGAATTGGTTCGCCTACTGCTGGCACTACTTCGGTGCTCCCCGTGAGCCCTATCCCAACCGCCGGCGCATTCTCGACATTGCCGGGCACTGGTACCGATACCCCGAAGAAGTCTTCGACGAGTTGCCCGGAACCCGGGCACGGACCTTGCGATTCGATGAGTTGATATCGGACACCAGCTCCATTGTGCGCGAGCTCTACGACGCCATGGACCTGACCGTGTCTCAGCGGTTCGCCGAGATTCTCGACGATGCCGACCGCCTGCCGACCAAAGCGACGCGCAGTCCGACCCTCGCCGATGTCGGGCTCAGCGACGAGGATATCGAGCGCGAGTTCTCCGACGTGAGACGACGGTACGGCTTCGACCGCGTCGGCGCGCGGGCGGCCGACTAGCACCTACGGGAGAGAACGCAATGACACTCTATTTCGCCTTTCCGGACTGGATCTCCTCCGAAATCATCCCCGGCCTCCCGTTCCGCTGGTACGGGATGATGTATCTGGTGGCGTTCGCCGTGACCTATCTGCTGTTCATGTACCAGATCCGACAGCGGAAGCTCGACGTGGACTCCGATACGGTGCTGAACATGTTCTTCTGGGCCATTATCGGGCTGCTGATCGGCGCGCGCATCTTCGCCACGCTGCTCTTCGACGGCAGCGGTCGCTACTGGGCGCAGCCCTGGCTGATCTTCTGGCCGTTCGACGAGAACATGAACTTCGTGGGCCTGCAGGGGATGAACTATTACGGAGGCCTGGTCGGCGCGGCGGTTGCCGTGCTCATCTACGCGCGCTCGAAAGAGATCGATATTCTCGACTGGGGAGACATGATCGTCGCCGGCGTGCCGCTGGGCTACACCTTCGGGCGCATCGGAAACTTCATCAACGGCGAGCTCTTCGGCCGTGTGACCACTGCGGAGTGGGGTGTGATATTCCCGAACGCCCGCCGCTTTCCCGCCGATGAGGCATGGGTGCAGGAGACCGCCCGCGAGGCGGGGATGAACGTCGCCGAGCTTTCGGGTATGGTAAACCTGCCCCGTCATCCGACGCAGCTCTACGAGGCCTTCGGTGAAGGGATACTGTTGTGGCTCATCCTGTGGTTCATCTTCCGGAAGCGCGAGCACGTCCGGGGGGCGCTGATCGGGATCTACCTCATCGGCTACGGAGTGGTTCGATTCTTCGTTGACTACTATCGCGTGCCGCTCCGCGGCGACTTCATGCTGCAGCTCTCACCGATCGAGAATCCGCCGTATCTGCTGCTCACGCCGTGGAACTTCATCGCGAGCCAGTTCTACAGCCTGCTCATGATCCTGGGCGGGATCGCCATGATACTGATTCTGCGGAAACGGGAAGAACGTCTGGAGGACACGGCGGAACGGAGCGAAGTCGGGACGAGAAGTCGTGCCGCCGAGCGCAGGAAACTGCGGCGCAAGCTCAGTAAGTAGGTTCCCGGGCGAGTAGACTCCCGGGCGCGTAGGCCCCCGGGTACGAGCCCGCCGGGCCTGCGCGGAATCAGTGCATGAAGGCGCTACTGCTCCGGGGTGAACTCTTCTTTCGGCGCGCCGCACACCGGGCACACCCAGTCGTCGGGCAGCTCGTCGAAGGAGGTCCCCGCCGGGATGTCGGCATCGGGATCGCCCTCGTCAGGATCGTAGATGTAGCCGCACACATTGCACACGTACTTCGTCATTACCGTACCTCCGCGTCACCTCGGCTCCGTGTCACGGCCACTGCACGTCGGTGAGCAGCGTGAGCTTGGTGCGGGCGCGCTCGTCCTCGGGATTCATCTCGAGTGCCTTCTGCAGGCTCTTGATGGCCTCGGTGTTGTGGTGAACGCCGTAGTGCGCCACACCGAGGAGGTAATGTACTTCTGCAAAGTGCGGGGTGGCCTCCGCAAGCTCGCCGAGGAGCGTCAGGGCCTCGGCATACTTCTTGCGCTTGATCTTGATCTGGGCCAGGTAGTAGTTGGCGATCATCGACTCGGGCGATGTCTTTCGGAACGCCGCAAAGCCCTCTTCGGCTCTGTCGTCGTTGCCCATGAAGAAATGGATGAGGCCGACGAAGTAGCTCGCCATCGCGTGGCTCTGGCTCTTGAGGTCGATGACCTTCGAGAACGCGCTCAGTGCCTCGTCGAGCTTGCCCATGCGGTAGTAGCATACGCCGAGCTTGTAGTAGGCAATGCCGTACTTCGGGTCATGCCGGATGGCCTCGTTGTAGAGCTCTACGGAGCGGTCGAGCCGACCGAGGGAGTAGCTGATGTTTCCGAGCACCATCAGAATAAAGGGGCTCTCGCTATACGTTTTCGACAGCTCGAGAAACGCCGCCTGCGCCTCTTTCCAATCGCCCGAAAGATAGAGGCGCATCGCTTCCTGATACTTCGGATCCGAGTAGTTGAGCTCCATGGGAGGCAGTGTAATATGGCCCCCGGCCAATTGCAACCCGCACTCAGATCATCTTCCGGGGATCGAGAAGCTCGTCGAGCTTCTCCTTCGAGACGACGCCGGCCTCCTCCACCACGTCGCGAATACGCCGGTTCTCCTTGTAGGCCGTGTAGGCGAGCTTTGCCGCCCGGTCGTAGCCGATCTCCACGGCAAGCGGCGTGACGAGGGCCAGGCTCCATTCGATCCAGTAGCTTGCACGCTCTTCGTCCGCCTCGATCCCGTCCACGCACCGCGAGGCGAAGACGTCGCAGGTTTCGGCGGCGAGGCGTACGGCGCTCACGGTCTCGTATGCGATGAGCGGGTGCATCATGTTGAGCTCGAGCGGTCCGTGTTGGCCCGCGGTAGTAACCGAGGTGACCTTGCCCATGAGGTGGGCGGCGACCTGGATAACCATCTCCGGGATGACGGGATTCACCTTCCCCGGCATGATCGAGCTCCCCGGCTGAAGTGACGGCAGCCCGATTTCGCCGATGCTACCCCGCGGTCCGCTTGCAAGCAACCTGAGGTCGTTTGCGATCTTCATGAGCGCGCCGGCAAGAACGTTGATCGCGCCCATGAGCTCCACCTGGCTGTCCCGGGCGGCGATCGCCTCGAAGCGATTCACGGCCGGGCGGAAGGGCAGCCCTGAGTCCGCGGCGATGCCCCGGATAGCCTTTTCCGGCATGTCGGGATGACAGTTTATGCCGGTGCCCACGGCGGTGCCGCCGAGCGCGAGCTCCTCGAGATTCGAAAACGTGTGTTCCAGCCGCTCGGCGCACTTCTCGATTTGCACGGCAAAGCCGGAGAACTCCTGACCGAGGGTCATCGGCACGGCGTCCTGCAGGTGGGTGCGTCCGAGCTTGACGACGCTCGAAAACTCCGCCCCTTTGGCGGCCAGAGACTGGGCGAGCTTTCGTACCCGCGGCACGGCGGACTCGAGCTCCATACGGTCGGCGACGTGCACGGCCGTGGGGATGACATCGTTGGACGACTGTCCGCGGTTCACGATATCGTTGGGGTGTACCGGGTTCCGCGTCCCGAGCGGTTGCCCCAGGATCTCATTGGCCCGGTTCGCGAGCACCTCGTTTGCATTCATGTTCCACGAGGTGCCGCTTCCGGTCTGGAACACGTCGATGGGGAAGTGCTCGTCCCACTTCCCTTCGTACATCTCCTCGGCGGCGCGGACGACCGCGTCGGCAAGCTCGGCTTCGATGAGCCCGAGCTCCGCGTTCGCGCGCGCGGCGTGCTTCTTGATGAGGGCGAGCGCCCGGATCATCGAGGCGGGAATGCGGTGCTCCGAGACACCGAAGTTCCCCACCGCCCGCTGTGTCTGCGCGCCCCAGTAGGCCCACGCGGGTATGCGGACCTCGCCCATTGAATCCGATTCTACCCGGTACTCGCTCTGTGCTTCTGCCATAAGATGTCCTCCTGAAACCCCGGTGACACGGTCAACAACGGCTGGTATAGTAGCAGCGGGAGTCGGAAATGGCAAATATCGGCATCATCGGCAGCGGAAACGTCGGCGCGAACACGGCGTTCTTTATCGCGGAACACAACGTGGCACACGTGGTGCTGTACGACATTCAGGAGGGACTGTCCACCGGCAAAGCCCTCGACATGATGGAAGCCGCACCCGTGCGCGGCTACGACGTTCGCATCCAGGGCACCGACCGGCTCGAGCACGTGCTGGCAAACGACATCATCATCGTGACCGCCGGCTCGGTACGTCAGCCCGGTATGCAGCGCGAGGATCTCTACGCCAGGAACGCCGGCGTTATCCGGGAACTTGCGAAGAGCATGTCCGGCAGCACGGCGAAGGTGATCATGGTCTCGGAGCCGGTTGATATGCTCACGGCCCTCTTTGTCGAGGAGTCCGGGCTGGATCGGCGGCAGGTGATGGGGCTCGGCGGGGTGCTCGACTCGACGCGGTTGCGGTACCTCATCTCAAGGGAACTCGGGGTCACGACGGAGAACGTGCAGGCCACGGTGATCGGGCGGCATTCCGACGCGATGATACCGCTCCCGCGGTATTGTACCGTCTCCGGCGTGCCGGTTGGCCAGCTCATCCCGTCGGACCGGCTCGAAGAGCTCTTCGACGAGACGCGCAACGCCGGCAGTCTCATCGTGGACATGGCGCAGCGGGCGAGCTCTTACTACGGGCCGTCGGCGGCCGCGACCGAGCTTGCCCAGGCGGTGAACATGAATACCGGCCGCATTATGACAGTCTCGATGATGCTGCGCGGCGAGTACGGCATCGAGGGCGTTGCGATGAGCCTGCCCGCGGTGATCGGGCGCAACGGTATCGAGCAGGTGATGCTGCCGCAGCTGAGCGACGGCGAGCGACGGAAGCTCACCGCGTCGGCCGAGGACCTCAAGACCATGATGAACGGTGCCGGAGGAAAGAAATGAGCAAGGTGTCGGTAATCGGGGCGGGCAACGTCGGCGCGACCGCCGTGTACTACATCGCCGAGAAGAACATCGCCGACATCGTGATGGTCGACGTCGTGCAAGGGCTTCCGCAGAGCAAGGCCCTCGACTTCCTCCATGCGGCGCCGCTTCGCAAGTACAACGTGAGTATCCGGGGAACCAACGACTATTCCCAGATCGAAGGGTCGGACGTCGTGGTTCATACCGCGGGCATTCCCCGCAAGCCGGGCATGGACCGCATGGATCTGCTCAAGACCAACGTGCAAATCGCCAAGGAGGCGGCGCAGGCCATCGAGAAGTACGCCCCGGATGCAATCGTCATCGTCGTCGCGAACCCGCTCGACGTGATCGCGATGACCGTGCTCAGAGAGACGGGCTTTGCGCTCAAGCGGGTTGTCGGCATGGCCGGCATCCTCGATTCAACGCGCTTTCGGTATTTTATCGCCGAGAAGCTGAATGTGCTGCCGAGCGATGTCTTCGCGATGGTTCTCGGCGGCCATGGTGATTCCATGGTCCCGCTTCCGCGCTACACCTCGGTGGGCGGCTTCCCCCTCACCGAGCTTCTTACCCCCGACGAGATCGAACAACTGGTGAACCGCACCCGCACGGGCGGAGGAGAGATTGTGAGCTACCTCAAAAAGGGAAGCGCCTTCTACGCCCCCGGCGCGTCGGTCGCCAAGATGGTCGAAGCGGTGGTGAAAGACGAAAAGCGTATCGCCGCCGCCAGCGCGTACCTCCGCGGTGAGTACGGCCACTCGGGTATCTTTCTCGGCGTGCCGGTGCTCCTCGGGAAGCACGGTGTGGAGCGCATCATAGAAGTCGAGCTCTCCGATGAGGAGAAGGCCGCGCTCGACGACTCGGCGAAACACGTGCACGAGGGCGTGGAAACGCTCAATTCGGTGTACTCACCCGGCTGAGGCGACCGGCTCGGTCTACTCAGCCGGGTGAGGCGACCGGCCGCCGGGGGGCTGCCGGGGGCTACCGCCGGTCGAGAGGCGTGACGTGGCGCTCTTCCTGCCCGACGTAGAGTGCCCTCGGCCGATAAATGCGGTTGTCCTGCCGCTGCTCGAGGACGTGAGCCAGCCAGCCCGCGACGCGCGCCATCGCAAAGATGGGCGTAAAGAGGATCGTCGGTATCCCGAGCAACCGGTAGACGGCGCCTGAGAAGAAGTCGACGTTGGGATAGATCGGCTTGCCCTTCTCCTCCATGCGGTCGCGAAAGGTCTTTTCCACCGCCTTGAGGGTATCGTAGTAGCGCATGTCGCCGTGCTCTTCGGAGAGCCGCTGGAGGAAGTCTTCCATCACGACGGCACGCGGATCCTTGGCCCGGTAGACGCGATGGCCCATACCCATCACCTTACGCTTCTCGTCGAGCGCCTTGTTGACCCACTCCTCCGCGTTCTCGGGCGCGCCGATTTCATCGACCATATTCATGACCTTCTCGTTTGCGCCGCCGTGGAGGCTCCCCCGCAGCGCGCCGACGGCGGCCGAGATGCTGGAGTAGCACGTGGAGATCGTCGAAGCTACCACGCGGGCCGTGAAGGTAGAGGCGTTGAAGCTGTGCTCGGCGTGCAGAATGAGGGATTTGTCCATGATCTCGCCTTCGGTCTCGCTGGGTTCCTCGCCGCGCATCATGTAGAGGAAGTTCGCGCCGTGAGAGAGATCCATCCGCGGCGGGACATACTCCTGCCCGCTGCGAAAGCGGTGAAGAGCGGCCACGACGGTGGTGAGCTGTACCACCTGATGCAGGGTCGTCCGGCAGTTGCAATAGGCATCATGCTCGATCTTGTGATCAACGTAGCTGCTGAGGTACGAGACCGACGCCTGGAGAAGCTCCATCGGGTGAGAGTCGTGGGGGAACTCCCTGATCATCTCGAGAATCGGATCCTTGAGATGACGGCTCCTGCGCATCCGGTTGGAGAAGCGATCGAGCTCGTCGTGATTCGGGAGATCACCGTAGAGAAGAAGGTAGACAACCTCTTCGAAGGAGCAGTGTTCCACGAGCTCGCGAATCGGATAGCCGAGGTAGTATAGTTGACCGTTTTCGCCGTCTATGCGGCAGATGTTCGACTCGGCGGCAATAACGCCTTCGAGGCCCTTGGCATACTCAACGCTGGACATAAGTTTTTCCCCTCTCTCTGGTAATACTACTCAAACGGAATCGTTCCGAACACATTCCGCGGCGCCTACGCGCCGTGGATCGATCTCCCGTCGACCGCCAGCGCCGCCTCGCGCACCGCTTCGGGAAGCGTCGGGTGCGCGTGCACGGTGCGGGCGATATCCTCCGCGCTGCCGCCGAACTCCATGACCGCCACGATCTCGCTAATGAGATCCGAGGCGTACGGGCCGATGATGGTGGCGCCGAGCACCCGGTCGGTCTCGGAGTCCGCCATGATCTTCACGAATCCGGCAGGGGCGCCCATGCCGAGCGCTCGGCCGTTGGCCGCAAACGGAAATCGGCCCGTGCGGTAGGAGTACCCCTCTTCCTTGAGCTCGTCCTCGCTCTTGCCGACCGCGGCAACCTCGGGCCAGGTGTACACAACGTTCGGTATGGCCGCGTAGTTGACGTGGCCCGCCTTCCCGGCGATGATTTCCGCCGCCGCGACGCCCTCATCCTCGGCCTTGTGCGCCAGCATCGGCCCGCGCACCACATCGCCTATGGCGTAGATGCCGGGCACGTTGGTGCGAAAGTGCTCATCGATCCGGATGCGCCGGCCGTCCTGTTCCATCTCGATACCTGCCGCTTCGAGGCCCAGGCCCTCCACGGAGGGGCGACGGCCGACTGCAACAAGTACCCTGTCACCGGCGAACTCGAGCGCTTTGCCGTCCCCGTCCTCCGCGGTGAGCGTCACCTGCTTCTTCTTCGAGGTGTCGACGCCGGTGACCCTGGTCCCGAGGTTGAAGGTGAGTCCCTGCTTCGAGAGCTCCCGGCGCAGCGCCTTCGCCGTGGCCGAGTCCCAGCCGAGGAGGATCTCGGGGAGGATCTCGATGACGTCGACGTCGGCTCCGAGGCGCGCCCAGACGCTGCCGAGCTCGAGCCCGATGGCGCCCGCACCGACCACGAGCAGCCGTTTCGGCACGCTCTCGAACGCCAGAGCCTCCGTTGAGCTCACGACGCGCTCCCCGTCGAAGGGCAGGAAGGGAAGCTCCTGCGGCACGCTGCCGCTTGCGATGACGACGTGCGCGCCCTCGAGGCGCGTCTCCTCGCCGTTCCCGGCGGCGACGACGACCGTGTGGGGTGAAGTGCCGGGACCGCCGCCGCTGTTCCCGTCGCCGCTCTTGCCCCCGCCTGTCTTCTCCAGGCGGCCCGTGCCGGTGAAGACGGTGATCCTGTTCTTCTTCATGAGGGTCGAGACGCCGGAGACGAGCTTCTCGACGACGCCGTCTTTGCGTTTCTGCATGGCGGCGAGGTCGAGGGTGAGCTTCTCGCTCACCACACCGTGCTCGCCGCCCTCGTGTTTCGTGCGGGCAAAGAACTCACTCGAATCGAGGAGCGCCTTGGACGGGATGCAGCCGATGTTCAGACAGGTACCGCCGAGTGTGGGTCGCTTCTCGATAATCGCCGTGCGCAGCCCGAGTTGCGCCGCGCGGATGGCGGCAACGTAGCCTCCGGGGCCCGCCCCGATCACGATTACATCAAAGGTCCGGTTGTCGCTCACGTAGTTGATCTCCTCTCGACGCTCTATATCTCCAGCAGCATCTTTCGCGGGTCCTCGATGAGCCCCTTGATTTTCCCCAGAAACAGCACCGCCTCGCGGCCGTCAATGATCCGATGGTCGTAGGTGAGCGCCAGATACATCATGGGGCGAATCGCGACCTCACCGTCGACGGCGACCGGGCGCTGCTGTATGGAATGCATGCCCAGAACCGCGGTCTGCGGCGGATTGGGAATGGGGGTGGAGAGCATGGAGCCGAACACCCCACCGTTTGAAATCGTAAAGGTGCCGCCGCCGAGCTCGTCGGGCATAATTCTGCGGTCCCGCGCGCGCTGGATGAAGTCGAGTATCCGTTGTTCGATCGCGGCGAAACTCAAGGTATCTGCATCGCGAAGGACCGGCACGATGAGGCCCCGGTCGCTCGAGAGCGCAACCCCGATGTTGTAATAGTCGTTGTATACGATTTCCTCGCCGTCGACGAACGCGTTCACCTCGGGATACTCGGCGAGCGCGGCGCAGGCGGCCTTCACGAAGAACGACATGAACCCGAGCTTCACCCCGTGCTTCTGCTCGAACTCATCGCGATAGCTCTTGCGAAGGGAGGAGACCGGGCTCATGTCCACCTCGTTGAAGGTGGTCAGGTGCGCGGCGTTCTGTTTGGACGCGACCATATTCTCGGCAATTCGCTTTCTGAGCGTCGACATCTTCACGCGGCGCTGCCGCTCGTTGGCCGGGACGGCGGGCGCCGCTTTTCGTTCGGGAGCCGGCTTCGCGGGCGCCTGTCCCCGCTCCGGCGCGGGCGCCTGTCCCCGCTCCGGCGCGGCCGCGGCGGTCGTAGCCTCGCCGGATGCCGACCCTGCACCGGCCGCCCGCTGTTCCTCGACGGCTCTCAGGGCGTCCTCTTTCAGAATGCGCCCTCCCTTGCCGCTGCCGGAGATCGTCGAGACGTCGAGGTTGTGCTCTTCGACGATGCGGCGTACCGCCGGCGAGAGCCCGTCGCGGTCGGCAGCGCTCTCCGTGCCGGCGGGTGC
>CAZWNS010000002.1:48226-92585 GCA_964635245.1 uncultured Spirochaetaceae bacterium | reverse complement strand
TGCGAGACCACCGTCAAACTTCGAGATACGCCACGGTGGTCCGCCACTCGATCTCCCGCTCACACAGCCCCGCACATAGAGCCGCGACGAGCTCTTCGCGCTCGTCCGGTGAGAGCTCGGCGGCGAGGTACGCCGCGTACGAGTGCGGCGCCGGGTCGGTGTGGCCGTCGGCGGTTTCACGGCCGAAGACCCAGCTCCGCAGGTCGTGCTCGCCGAGTCGGCGCCGGTCGCCGTGCTCTCGCGTCTCAACGGTGGCACCGGCGAGCCCCGCCCCCCGGGCAAGCTTCGCGAGGTCCTCGGGCTGCCAGGCGAAGAGCGGGCTCTGCGGGTCGGCAAACAGGCCGGCCTCCGCCCGCTCGACCGCCTCGCGCAGCCCGGCGGCGATCCGCGCTTCCGCGGCAAGCTCCGAGAGGCGTGGAAACGCGGCGGGCACGCTCTCGGCGAGGAGGAGCCGTCCGTCGGGGGCGAGGCGCCCGGCAATCGCCGTGAGAAGCGCGGCGCGGTCCTCTCGGCGACCGAGGAGATTGCGTGCGATGATGCGGTCGAAGCGCGCCGGCCACCGCGGCGCGGGGCCTTCGACCGCGGAGTGCTCCTCCCCGATGTCGCTTCCGCGGATGTCGTCGCCGAGGATGTCGCCCCCGACGATGTGGGGGCGCTCGATCTCGGGCAATTCGGCGGCCTGTGCGCGGGCCGCTTCGAGCGCACGCGGAGAGGAGATGACGGCGAAGACGCCGCCCTCGGGTGTGCGCCGCACGGCCTCCCACAGCAGCGGCAGAGGCGAGGCGCCGGCCACGAGTACGGTATCGTGGCGCGCGAGTCCGGCGGTGAGGCGATCGCGAGCCTCGGCAAGCAAACGCCCGCGCGCCTCGGCAAGCCGGGCGAGCCATCGCTCCCGCGTCCGGCCGGCCGGCGTAAAGGTGAGCACATCGCTGTCTTCGGCTTCCTCGGTCATGAGGGAGAGCTGGATGTCGCGGCGACGCTGCACGTCGACGCGGATCTCACCCTCCCAGCCCCGGCCGGAGGGCCGGTAGAACACGCGGTCCCGAAGCGCGCCGGGCAGGTAGTTTTGTGCCACCCAGTGGTCGCGGTAGGCGTGTGGATACAGGTAGCCCTCACCGTGGCCGAAGCCCGTGGCGTCGCGATTGGCGTCTCGCAGGTGCTTCGGCACCTCCGCCTGCCGTTCCTCCCGAACGGCGCTCAGCGCATCGAAGAACCCGAGGGTGGAGTTCGACTTGGGACAGTTGGCCAGATAGAGTGCCGCGTGCGTCAGGTGAAATTGTCCCTCCGGCATGCCGACCCGGTCGAAGGCGCGCGCTGCGGCTTCCACCACGACGAGAGCCTCGGGATCGGCCAGGCCCACGTCTTCGCTCGCGAGGATGAGCATTCGGCGGAAGATGTAGTGGGGGTCCTCGCCGCCGGCGATCATCCGGGCCATCCAGTAGAGGCCGGCGTCGGGGTCGGAGCCGCGAAGCGACTTGATGAAGGCGCTTATGGTGTCGAAGTGGTAGTCCCCTTCCTTGTCGTAGAGCACGGCTTTGCGCTGTATGCTGTCCTCGGCAACGTCCCGTGTAACGTGGATTCCGGTGCCGGGCGGCGGCGGGAACTCTTCGGGAGTGGTCTCCACCGCAAGCTGCAGCGCGTTGAGCAGCGACCGCGCATCGCCGTCGGCCACGTTCACCAGGTGCTCGAGCGCATCGTCGTCTATCTCCACGTCGAAAGCGCCGTATCCGCGCCCGCGGTCGGCAAGGGCGTCCCGCGCGATGCGGTAGAGCTCGGCCGTTTCCAGCGGCTTGAGCTGAAAAACCCGCGAGCGTGAAAGGAGGGCGGCGTTGACTTCGAAAAAGGGATTCTCCGTCGTCGCACCGATCAGAATCACCGTGCCGTTTTCGACCCAGGGCAGCAGCGCGTCCTGCTGCGCCTTGTTCCACCGGTGGACCTCGTCGACGAAGAGAATCGTGCGCAGCCCGTGATGCTCGCGGTAACTCTTCGCCTCCTCGATGGCGGCTCTCACGTCCTTTACCCCGGAGAGGACGGCATTGAGTGAGAGAAACCTGCTTCTGGTGGTATTGGCGATCACGCGGGCGAGAGTGGTCTTACCGGTGCCGGGCGGTCCGGCGAAGATGACCGAGGTAAGCATATCGGCCTGAATCGCGCGCCGCAGAAGCCGGCCCTCGCCGAGTATGTGTTCCTGCCCGACGAACTCCTCGACCGAGCGCGGACGCATGCGCGCTGCGAGAGGCTCCTCGGATTCGTCGGACTGAAAGAGGTTCTGTTGCTCACTCACGCCGTCGCCACGTCGGCCTACAGGTTCTCCGCCGGTCCGCGCGCCTTCTCAAGGCGACGCTTTTCGGCTTCGGCGTTCTGCAGCTCCTGCCTGAGCTCCTCGAGATGCTTCTGCCGCTCGGCAATGTCCTGTTCCTGCCGGATTATCTGCTGTTCGATCCGGGGGATGGTCTCGGCGACCTCGTCGAGCTCCACGGCCGCCTTCAGACGGCGAAGGCGGTCACGCTCCTTTTTCTGTGCGTCCTCGGCACGCCGGAGCTCCTCGAGAGCGCTGCGCACCTCGTCGGGAAGATCGGGCTCATCGTCGAGCCCCGAAACAGTCTTCTCGCCGATCTCGCGGTCGAGCGCGCGGAGCTCGCTCTCGGCTGTCTGCTTTGCTTTTTTGAGACGGCGCTCCGCACCGGCTCCCCCGGCGAGCTCCGATAACTCGGCGGCGACCGAGCGCTTCTCATCCTCGAGGGACTGAATCTGCTGTTCGAGGTCTTCGATCTCCGCCCGTTTCTGGAAATAGGGCTTGGCGGCCGCCGAGAGGGCCGGATCCTCGACTCGGGTGATGAAGTTGGTCGCGCAGACCGCCTCACCGGCCTCCCGGTAGAGTCGGGGAAGGGCGTTTTCGCGCGCGGACTTCTTGCCCTTGAGGAAGGCGAGCCGGCCGCGGGACATGAGCTTGGCCACGGCGGAGCGCTCGGCGAGCTCCGACTCCTGCTCTCCGATCTGGCGATCGAGGTCCTTGAGCTCGTCCTGCTGCTCGAGCAGCGACGCGAAGATTTCCTCGATAGCGGGATGGACGAAGGGATTGTCCCGGTAGGTCTTGAAGGCCGCTTTTCCCACATCCCGGCAGAGGGGCTTGATCTCCTCGGAGAGTCTGTCGACTTCGGCCTGCGCGTCGGTGATCTGTTCCTGCAGCTCCTGCCGCCGATTCTGCAGGTGCTCGAGTCTCGCGGCCTGAGTCGATGCCTCGTCGAACTCCTTCTGCTTCGTCTCCGCCTCTTTCACCTTCGTGCGCAGGCGCCGTTGCTCCACGAGGTCGCCGCGATGCTCGCGGACATAGTGCCCGACGGTAGCCTGCAACGTGCCCATATGAGCGTCTCGCTCCGCGATGGACCGGTCGAGCTCGGTAATCTGTTTCTGATATTCACTCATGGTTCTCGTCCCCCGCCGTCTCCGGAATTCTAGGCAGGGGCCCGGGACGTTGTCAATCAGTTCAGCAGATGAGTGAGATCGCCCTTGAGGCCCAGGGTTTGTCGTGCGTCGCGCATCATCTTGCGCTGCGCGATGCTCTGCTCGAGCCTGTCGACCTCCTCGCTGAGTCGCCGTTCGGTTGAGCGCATGTCGAGAAAGCTCTGCCGTTCCTCGAAGGTGAAGACGCCCGAGGCGCCGATGATGAACGAGAGGCTCTGCGGATCGAGACTCTCGAGGGGATCTCGCTCTATCTCGTGTCCGGTCAGCGTTGCGAGTATCTCGAGACGATCGACGGCTGCGTGCGCAAGCTCCCCGATGCGATCCCGCTCCCCGTCCGGCGGGGCATCGGAGAAGAAGGAGACTTCCGCCTCGATGTAGGACCGCTCCTCGAACAATCGGTCTATGTGGAAGCGCCGGTCTCCCAGGGTGAGGATGTCGGAGCGGCCGTCGTCGTATTTCTCGAGTACCCGTTCCACCCGCGCGGAGCATCCGGTGGACTGTAGCTTCGAGCCGGAGGCATAGACCACGCCGAAGGGGATGTTCTCTTCCAGGCAGCGGGCGATCATCTCCTTGTATCGCTCTTCGAAGATGTGCAGCGGCAATGGCATCCGGGGCAGAAGCACCACGCCGAGGGGAAAAAGTGGAATCCGTTGCTGTTCCATGCGAGCCTAGCCTCCACAGCCGATGTCGTCGGGCATAAGATAATACCCCCGACCCTCGAACGGTAAAGAAAAGATGAGCAGATATCCGGGTCTTTGCTCGTCGAACGGCGCTATTCGAGCTCGAGGACGACCGGACAGTGATCCGATCCGTAGATATCCGGCAGGATGGCGGCGTTGGCGACCCGGGAGCGCGCGGCGCCGTTGACGCAGTGGTAGTCGATGCGCCACCCGATATTCCGCGCGCGGGCGTTCGCACGGTAGGTCCACCAGCTGTAGTGGCCGGGCTCGGAATTGAACATGCGAAAGGTGTCGAGATAGCCGGCGCCGGTGAATGTCTCCATCCACGCGCGCTCCTCGGGCAGGTAGCCGGCGTTGTTCTCGTTCTGTTTCGGGTTTGCCAGGTCTATGGCTTTGTGGGCGATGTTGTAGTCGCCGCACAGCACCACGTGCTTGCCGGCCCGGTCGAGCTCATCGCAGATCCCGTGCATGCTGTTGCAGAAGTCGAGCTTGTAATCGAGACGCCTGCCGCCCTCCTGACTGTTGGGGAAGTAGGCGGTTATCAGCACAAAGTCCGGGTACTCGAGGATGAGTGCGCGGCCCTCCTCGTCGAAGCGCGGGATCTCCATCCTGGAAACCGAGATCGGCTCCGTGCGGCTGAAGACGGCGACGCCGCTGTATCCTTTGCGCTCGGCCGAGCTCCAGTAGCTGCGATACCCGTCGGGGTTTATGAAGTCTTCGGTGAGTTGCTCGGGCCGGGCCTTGGTCTCCTGCACGCAGAAGACATCGGCGTCGGATCCTGCAAGCACGTCGAAAAAGCCCTTGCGGGCCGCGGCACGGATGCCGTTTACATTCCACGAGTAGATTCGGACCATGGCGGCATCCTACCGTAATCCTCGAGGCGAGGCAACGAACCGGCAACCGCCGGGATTCCGGTTCCGGCCCGAACGGCGGCAGCAGGGCGCGCGCGCCGTCTCACCCGCCGAGCTCCGCCTCTATGAGCTCCCGCTCCCCGGCGAGCCTCTCCCAGTGCTCGGTGAGCTCGTCGCGGCTGCGATCGATCTCTTGCAGGCGCGCGGAGAGCGACTTCACCCGCTCGCCGTCGGCGTAGACCTCCGGGCGCGCAAGCTCCTCCTGTACGCTCGCGTGCTCGGCTTCGAGGCGATCGATCTGCGCGAGGACCTCATCCTCCTGTTTCTCGAGCTTTCGGACCCGACTCTTTCGTTGCTTGTGCCGGGTCCAGTCCGGCTCACGCTCGCGCGCCACCGCCGGCGCGCGCCCCGCGGTCGGTCCACGCCCGGGGGTCGGCTTCGGCGACGTTGACGGCTCCGCCGCGGCGGCCTCCGACTGCATCCGCCGCAGGTAGTAGTCGTAGCCGTCCTTGAAGTCGCGCAGCCCGGCCGGCCTGTTCCGGTCGGGGCGGTGGAGCTCGATGACGCGGGTGGCCACGTCCCGCAGGAAGTAGCGGTCGTGAGAGACGAACACCACCGTCCCCTCGAAGCGCTCAAGAGCGTCGGCGAGCACGCGCTTGGAGCTCATGTCGAGGTGATTGGTGGGCTCGTCGAGGACGAGGAGATTGGCGGGATGCAGCAGCATCTTCACGAGGATCAGCCTGCTTCGCTCGCCCCCGCTGAGCACGTGTACCTGCTTGAATACATCGTCCCCCCGAAACAGGAAAGCGCCGAGCATGGCGCGAAGGTGGGGAACCATCGCGGTAGGTGCGTCACGCTCGACCTCCTCGAGGATGGTGCATTCGGAGTCGAGGGCGTCGGGTTCGTCCTGGGAGAAATAGGCGGTCTTCACCCCGGTGCCCCGGGAGAGCTCGCCGCCGAACGCTTCGTCGCGGCCGGCGAGGATGCGCAGCAGGGTGGACTTGCCCGCTCCGTTCGGTCCCACCACGGCGACCTTCTCGCCGCGTTCGATGTGAACATCGATGCCGGAGAACACCGCATCCGGGCCGAAGCGCTTCTCCAACCCCGCGAGCTCGACGACGATGCGGCCGGTGCGCGAGGGTTGGGGGAACTCCACGTGCATGGGTTTCAGACCCTCGGGGATCTCGATCGGCTCGACCTTTTCCAGCTCCTTGATCCGGCTCTGCACGAGGGATGCCTTGGAGGCATTGTACCGGAAGCGGTGAATGAAGGACTCCAGACGCTCGATGTAGGCCTGCTGCGCCTCGTAGTCTTTGCGCAGCTGCTCGAGCTCACGCTCTCGCTGCAGCTCGTACTCGGAGAAATTGCCGGTGTAGAGGCGGAGGCCACCCATGAACAGCTCGGCCACGTGGTCGGTGGTTCGATCGAGGAAATAGCGGTCGTGGGAGACGACGAGGTATCCGCCGCGGTACCTCGACAGGAAGTCCATGAGCCACCCGCGGGCTTCGATGTCCAGATAGTTGGTGGGCTCATCGAGGAGCAGCAGGTCGGGGTGTTCGAGGAGAACCCGGGCCAGGGCCGCGCGCATGCGCCAGCCGGCGGAAAGCTCCACGATGGGGGCCTCGAATGTCCCGGCACGGAAGCCCAGCCCGCGCAGGACCTCGTCGATCCGCGCTTCTCGGTCGTAGAAGCCGGAATCCTCGATGAGCTCCTGTATCTCGTGAAACTCGTGCAGGAGTTCCGCGGCCTGCTCGTCGGTTTCGGTGGTCTCCGCGAGGATGTGTCCGAGCTCCTCCTGGCGGGAAAGGCGGTCCCGCAGAAAATCAAACGCTCGCTCCGCCTCCGCCCGCACGGTACGGCCGGCGAACCGGTCGATGGACTGGGGGAGATAGGAGATGCGGGCGTCGCGCCGGCGCACCACCGCTCCGGCATCCGGCTGAGCGTACCCGGCGATGATGCGCATGAGCGTGGTCTTGCCGCTGCCGTTCGCGCCGGTCAGAGCGACGCGCGAGCCGCGGCTCAACGCGAGCTTGATCCCGTCGAGGACCGTTCGCTCACCGAAAGAAACCGTTACGTCGGTGAGCTGCACGAGACTCATGTCGAGTCACCTTCCTCGAAGGAGAAGAAGATGATGAGCGGAGAGCGGCTTTCGCGAACTACCACCTTGTCGCGAATGTTGTCCGGGGGCACGTGGGCAAGCCGCAGCCCTCCGGAGACGAACTGGTAGAGGAATACTGCCGGCTGGTCCTCCGCTCCCGTGAATCTGAAGGACAGTGCCCCCTCGTATTCCTCGGAGATATCGTCCGAGCGGAAGTGGTCGAAGCGCACGCGGCCGCCGGACTCCGCCGACGCCGGGATGACGGCGGGCACGAGCCGGGAGTACCGGGACCACTCGAACGCACCGTCGTCGCGCAGGAGAATGCTGCCGTAGGCGTTGCTCACCAGGCCGCTCCCGCGAGAGCGAAGCGATTCGTAGAGCGCCTCGCGGCGCTCCCGTTCTTCGCTGCGCACCTCCTCGATGTCCCGCTCGAGACGTTCCATCGCCTTGCTGTATCCCTCGCCGTCGACGGTGTAGCGGACGCTGATCCTGTTCTCCGACCGCACGACGACCGAGAACTGAGTCCCCCGGGCGATGAACTCCCCGGCGCGGCCGCGGCTCCACCTCTCGTACTCGAACGTCGCGCTCTGATCCTCCAGGTTCAGGCGGATGCGGTTCTCCTCCGGCTCGGGAAACAGGCCGTAGTCGGCGCGGAAACGCTCGAGGTCGATGCGACCCGAGTCGAGCATGCGCGAAAAATACGTCGGCCGCCATGTCGCCGAGAGGAACCCCGAGAGAAGGGGATCGTCTAGAATGCTCTCTTCCCCGGTGCCGGCGCCCGACCCATCTACTCCGGTGACGTTGTAGCCGAACACCCAGCCCCGGGAACCGTCCCGGGTCAGCACCTCGTACCAGTAGTCCACGAACCCGGCCTCGTCGGACGGCTGGTCGCTGCGCGCGATTACCTTCGTCTCCTCACCGAGCCGCAGGCGGTAGACGATACGCGATGTGCGCTCGGCGTCTTCGCGGACCGGCAGCGCCTGTCGATTCGCGGTTGCAAAGCTCTCGGCGTAGGGCTCGAACTCTTGCGCAAAGTCCCGCGCGAGCTCTTCGCTTTCAAACATTTGCGCGCGCCACTTCGGCACGGTGAATCGCTCCTCGCCTTCGAGGGGGCGCACCGTGTAGGTGTCCCCGATGTCGGAGCTGTCTGTGACGGCAACAACCATGCCGTATTCGAGGGGGCTTTCATCGGGGGGCCAGAGGATGACGGCAAACTCTCTCGATCCGCCGCCGCACGCGCTGAGGATTGAGACGACAAGCGAAACGGCGATGATCATGCTGAGACGGCAAACAGGCACTTGGGATGCTCCTTGCGTGGCTGGGCTATTTGACCACAGGTGTTGCCGAATCGTCAATCAAGCTCCGTCTCCTCCAGCACGGACTCTTCGATTACGATGACGACTCTTCCCTCGTGGATGATCTCCCGGTTCGCCGGCTCGGCGAAGAAGACCTCGGCATCCGCCGCGGAGATGATGGGATCCGTTGCGTAACGTCCGAACACGCCGAGTGCCACGGTCCGCATCGGGCGCGTACCGGCGCGCTCCTCGACGATCGGGTCGCTTGCGCTCGTAGCGTACGCTACCGGTCCGCGGGTCCGTATGACCTGTGGTTGTACCCTGTCGGTTTCGAGCACGACGCGACTCGCCTCGTGGGAGTAAATGTCGGGGAAGAGGGCGGGGCGCACGCGGGCGCTGCGGTCCTCGCCGTACACGGGCAGTTGCCCCCGGGCATAGACGACCAGCCCGGTGAACTCCATGCTCGGTCGCCACGGGACGACACGCCGGAGCTCGGCCGGACGCTCGTGCTCCACGAAGAGCTCGGCAAGGGTCGGGTAGAGCTCCAACGAATAGCCGAGCTGCAGAGCGCGGAGGTCGGGCGTGTGGCGATTGAGCGTAGGAACGAGGCGCTCCGAGAGCCGTGCGACGTCGACGGCGAGCCTCGGTCGTTCTCCGTAATGCTCGTCGAGGGTGTGCAGGGAGTCCACGCGGATACCGCCCGCTTCTTCCTGCAGTATGCGAGAGAGCTCGGCCCGGACCCTCTGCTCGGCGGCGTGGGAGGCCGCCGGGTGGGAGCGCGCCCCGGAGGGCAGGGGGCTGTGAACTTCGATGTGCAGGGTCTGCGAGAGCCAGTCGACCCGGCTCGTGATAGTCCGTTCCTCATCGGCGCGCTGGGCGAATCCGGTCGCGGGTGAGAGTACCGAGAGGATCAGCAGAAGTGTCGCGATCCTAGAGCGCGTCACCAAAGAAAATACCCGCCCATTCCCAGTTGCCGTTTATGTCGGGATCCGCCGGAAAATCGACGCGGCGAAAGTAGAGGTACCAGGTGCGAATACGGTGTGACCATCCCCAGGTACGCAGGTAGGCCTCCCGCGCGTTGGAGTTGATGTCGATGTCGTCTGCAAATCGCACGCGGGAGCGCCGGAGAAAGACGCCGATATCGAACGGTCCCTGGCTGTTGAAGTCGGTATCTTCCTGTTCCCAGGACATCGCGAAGAAGTTTGCATCCGCCCTGTGCTGCAACAGGAGGTTCGCATCCTGTCTCCACAGGGCGTTCTTTATCGTGGCCACGAGGCGGTCGAGACTGTCCATCGTCCAGTCCTTCGACGAGTCGTAAAACGCGACCCGCCGCCGTATCTGCTCGTGGGCATCCGGGGCGCCGAGGATATCGGTATCGGGGTGATCGAGGAATTTCTTGTAGTCGGAGTATGCCTCATCCCACTCCCCGAGCTCCTCGTGTGTTCTTGCCATGTAGTAGTAGGTGGCCCCGAGATCGAGCTTGTCCCCGAACCGGTCGACGAGCTCATGGTAGTGTCGCAGCCGTTCGGTGGGATCCTCGGTAAGTCGCACGAGCTCGCGCAGCGCGTTGTAATGCACCGACGTCCCGTTGACCCTCAGGTCGGCGTAGTTGGAGACCACCCGGTTGTAGTAGTGCTGCGCCATCTCGGGGGAGGAGTCCCGATACTGTTTCGCGACGAGAAGGAGAAAGTACGCGTTGTAGGGGTGATCGGGGTTGCGCTCCACGAAGGTGGTGAGGAAGGTTCTCATCCGGCCGGGATACTCCGCCTGCAGCAGGTGGCCCGCGATCTCTTCAATGAGCACCATCTGGCTCTGTCGTTGATCTTCCTCGTCGAGAAGTGCAAAGAGCTGTCGCAGCTCCTCTTTTTGCTCTTCGGTACCGACGACGTAGTACTCATTCTGTGTCCGGCAGCCCGCGAGGGCGAGCATAAGCAGAAGGGCGACAACGATCGTAGGCAGCTTCATACCGGCATATTGTAGTATCCGTGCGTATTGTTGGCAAGGTGAGAGCGATTTGCTACACTCCCGGCTGTGAGCCGAATCGGGCCTCCGCGATATCCGAACAAGTTTCTGTTCTCCAGCGTCGTATTCGTCCTCGTCGGCGTGATTCTTCTGTTGTGGAATCTGGGGCTCATACCCAGGCTGGAGTCTTTGTGGCCGCTTTTGCTCATCATCGCCGGCGTGGCCCTCCTCTACGAGGGTTTCGTGCGCAGGCGCCGAGACGCCTACGTCTTTATCGGCATGTTCGCGCTGCTGCTTGGGCTGTTCTTCCTGCTCGCGGAAACCGTCCTCAGCCCCGTGGCCGTGTCCACGATCTGGCCCGTGTTCATGACCATCACGGGTCTGAGCCTGGTCGTCTACGGCGTCCGTCGTCCGTGGGGCTCCCGCATGAGCTTTACGGTGCCCGGCGTAGCCATCACGGTCATTTCGTTCGTGTTTCTGCTCTTCAGTCTCGATATCGTGGAAGGCAGTTTTTCGAGGATCGTAGCCCTGTACTGGCCCGCGCTTCTCATCCTCGTGGGGCTTGTCCTGCTCGGGGTCCACGTAACCCGCCGGACGTAGATGTGAGGAATCAAGACGGTTCCGGACACCTCAAGGCGCGTCGTCCTCGTCTGCCGGCGGTTCCCCGTTCTCCGACTCCGGCAGGATGTTGGAATCACGGAAGAGGATGGTCTCGAGGTTGAGCAGCTTTCCGCTTCGCGCGCAGTGGAGGCGGAAGGGAAACGTGTGCTCGCGATAGTGGTACACGACCCCGACGATGAGGGCGGCCACGGGTACGAAGTAGTAGGGGGAGAGCTCGTACATGACGAGCGCCTGGGCGCTCGTGTAGAAGAAGAACGCGGCGATGCCGAGGTAGAGCGTGGCGAACCGTTTTTTCTCGGCCGTCGCCTGATGTCGGCGTTGGAGCACGTTCACGAGCAGTATGGCGATGAACACCCAGAAGAAGTTCTCCGCGACGAATGCGACGAGTGCCTGCATGTCTGTGGAGCATACCTCAGCGGGAGTCGGGTGTAAATGAGTAGCCCTGCCGCCGGCGCCGCCGGTGCCGCGGCGCCGGGGCGAGCGGAGGGCGTGGTCCTCGAGGCCTACCGCCGTTACCATTCGCCACGGTACATCCACCCCGATCCCCTCGAAGTCGTGCGGCGCTACACCCATCCGTCCGATCGCGAGGTAGTTGCCCTTATCTGCGCCTCCCTCGCGCTCGGGCGTGTGCGCGGTATTCTCGACGTGTGTGCCGACGTGCTCGCCAGGCTGGACGCCGGGCCGGCCGCCGGGCAGGGGCCGGCCGCCGCGCTCGAGCAGTGCACCCTCGCGCAGCTTCGCGAGCGCTTCGACGGATTCGTCTACCGGTTCTTCGGGCGCGAGGAAATCTCTCATTTCCTCTATGCGATCGGAGAGTCGCGTCGACGACACGGCAGTCTCGAACACGCCTTCCTCGGGCATTTCTCCCGCGCGGATTCCACGGTGCTCGCCGCACTCGACGGCCTGTCGCAGGAGCTCTCGGGCTACGCCGGGGGCATCCACGGGCTGCTTCTCGCACAGGTAGGGCGGGGAAGCGCGGCGAAGCGCTGGCACCTGTTCCTGCGCTGGGTGGTCCGATCCGACGAAGTAGACCCGGGTGGATGGACACGCGTACCACGGTCCCGGCTCGTGGTTCCCATGGACACGCACATGCATCGCATCTGCACGACGCTGGGGATCCTTTCGCGCAAGACCCCCGACAGGCGAGCCGCCCTCGAAGTCACGGAGTTCTTTCGTCGCCTCGATTCCGCAGATCCGGTGCGCTTCGATTTCTCGCTGACACGGCTGGGTATTCATCCAGATGCAGGGCGCGAGCGCCCCCTGCTTCTCGGTGCCGACGGAGGCGCTTTTTGTACACAAACCTAGTTGATTGTGTTATCCTCTGTCCAACGTAATTCAGTTCACCATGCACCAAGGAGAGTCGTATGCAGAGATACGTTTGCGAGGTTTGTGGCTACATCTACGATCCCGAAGAGGGCGACCCGGACGGCGGCATCGAGGCCGGTACACCCTTCGAGAGTCTTCCCGAAGACTGGGTTTGCCCCATGTGTGGCGCCTCCAAGGATGAGTTTTCTCCCGAAGAGGAGTAATTCGAGCTTGAAAGCTCAGGAATGCATGGCCGCCTGGCGCTTGTAGTGATCCTCGAGCACCAGGCAGGTCATCGCTTCCACAACCGGCACGATCCGCGGACAGATGCACGCGTCGTGCCGACCTTCCGTGCGAATCACCCGTTCAATACCGTCCAGATCCACCGTTTTCTGAGGCCGCGCGATTGAGGAGGTGGGTTTCACCGCGACGCGAAAGATGATTTCGTTGCCGGTGGAGATGCCGCCGATGATGCCGCCGGCGTTGTTACTGAGAAAACCGTCGGCTCCCATCTGGTCGTTGTGCTCGCTCCCACTCATGTCCGCCACCCTGAATCCGGCGCCGAACTCGATGCCTTTTACCGAGCCAATCGAGAGCATTGCGTGGGCGAGCTCGGCATCGAGCTTGTCGAATACCGGCTCGCCGAGCCCCGGTTTCACCCCGCTGACGCGGCACTCGACGATTCCGCCCGTCGAATCCTCCGCCTCCTTGAGCTCGGCGACGCGCGCGGCCATTCGCTCGGCGGCGGCCGCGTCGCAGGCCCGCATCGGGTTGCGTTCGATCACCTCGGGATCGAAGGATTCACAGCTGATGCCGCCGGCACGGACGGTATAGGCGAGTACCGACACGCCGCGGGCGACGAGGAGCTTTCGGGCAATGGCGCCGGCGGCAACCCGGCCGGCGGTTTCGCGTCCCGAGGCCCGCCCGCTGCCCCTCCAGTCCCGCATGCCGTACTTCTGCAGGTAGGTGAAGTCGGCGTGGCCCGGCCGGTAAAGGGTGCGGATCTCGTCATAGGCCGAGGGATCGGCGTCCTTGTTGTAGAGGATCATCAGGATGGGTGTGCCGGTCGTCTTTCCCTGGAACACGCCGGAGAGCATGTTGACGATGTCCGGCTCCTTGCGTGGAGTGGAAACGTCGGACTGCCCCGGCTTTCTCCGGTCGAGCTGTTTCTGTATATCCTCTTCGGATATTTCGAGTCCGGGGGTAGCCCCGTCCACCACCACGCCGACGGCGCCGCCGTGAGATTCTCCGAAAGTCGTAAGGCGGAAAAGATGCCCGAAACTACTGCCTGCCAATGCCGTTCTCCCGCAGATACCGCTCCAGGGTGTCGGCCGCAGCGTCGCGACCGAGAGCGTCGAGATCACAGACGAGGTCCGCACGCCGCCGGTACGTGTCGTCCCGCTCGGCCGCAAGCCGCCGAAACTCGTCCGCCGGGTCTTCGGAGGTCAGAAATGCGGGTCGGCCGGTGCGACACACGCGCCGGTACAGCTCGTCGGTGTCGACGTAAAGATATACGAAGAGGCCCTGCGCTTCCAGCGCCCGATAGGCGGAGTCGTTCTGTACGGTCCCGCCGCCGAGGGCGCATACGGTCCGCGGTGCCCACGCAAGGCGTTCGGCAAGGCGTGAGGCGGCCTCGGCCTCGAATCCGCGGAAACCGTCGGCCCCGTGGCGGTAGTACACGGCACGCGCGTCCTCGGCCGGGGGGGCGTGATCGAGGTTGGCAAGCTCAACGATGAGATCGTCGAGGTCCAGGAACGTCAGGCCGAGGCGCCCGGCGACGATGCGGCCCAGCGTGCTCTTGCCGGCGTGTTTCTGACCGAAGAGGAAGACGTGTCTCCCGGATGTGTCGGAGTCGGAGCCGGGGCCCGGGCGCCCCCCCGCGAGCTCGCTCATGGTCAGGGCGTGCTTCCGGCGGGGGTCTCGACTTCGACGTGCGTCTCGGAAAGCGGGCCGGGCCGTGCGATCTCGAATCCCTGTAGGTAATCGACGCCCATCTCCTCGAGAATTCTACGGATCTCGGAGTTGCTCACGAACTCGGCAATCGTCTTCATCCCCATCACGTGGCCGATGTTGTTCACCGCCTCAACCATGGCCCGGTCGATTGGATCACGGTCGATATCCTGCACATAGGAGCCGTCGATCTTGAGGTAGTCCACCGGCAGGTTCTTGAGGTAGGCAAAGGAGGAGAAGCCGTTTCCGAAATCGTCGAGCGCGAAGGTCACGCCCATTTTCTTGAGCCGCGTCATGAATCCGACCGCGCGCGAGAGATTCTCCACGGCGGTAGTCTCGGTCAATTCGAAGGTGAAGTTGCCGGGCTCGGCGCCCGTCTCCTCGAAGGTCCGGATGACGAACTCGAGGAAGGAGTCGTCCACGACGGAGGCCGCCGAGAGGTTTATGCAGTAGGTCTCGAAATGGCCGTTTGAATCGCGGGTGCGCTTCTCGTATTGCGAAACGTTGCGCACGACCCATCGGTCGATGTAGGGCATCAGGTTGTAGCGCTCGGCGGCGGGAATGAACTCGCCGGGATTCGCGAACGTGCCGTCGCCCTCGCGAAGCCGGATGAGGATTTCCGCCTTCTGTTTCAGATCGGGCCGCACGGGGGCGATGGGCTGGGAGTAGAGCACGAAGCGGTCCTGCTCGAGCGCTTCGGTGAGCCTCGATATCCACCGCATCTCGCCCCGGCGGCGAAGGAACTGGTGGTCGGTGGTTTCGTAGGTGCGCACCATATTCCCGCCCTTCTCCTTCGCCAGGCGGCAGGCGTCGTCGGCTGCTGCGAGAACCCCGTAGACATCGGTGTTCTCCTGCTCGAGGGGAACGACGGCGAGGCTCGCCGTTATGTTGAAGGTGTTCTTCTGCCAGATGAAGCGGCGCTGCACGATGGCGTGGACGTTGCGGGCAACCTCCACCGCACGATCCGCGTTGGTGTCGAGGAGCACGGCTGCGAACTCGTCACCCCCCAGCCGGCTCGCGATGCTGTTGTCGGGAAGCTCGGCGACGACGTCGTTGGACACCTGACGCAGCAGCTCGTCACCGGCGAAGTGACCGCACACGTCGTTTATCACTTTGAACTGGTCGATATCGATGAGGAGAATGGCGTGGCTTCGTTTGCCGCTCTTGACCCTGGGTACGAGCTCCTGCAGCTGCGCGATAAACTCGGTGCGGTTTACGAGTCCGGTCAGCGAATCGTGGCTCGCCTGATAGACGATGGTGTCCGACATCTTCTTGATGTCGGTGAGGTCGCGAAACGCGATTGTCAGGCCCTCGAAGCCGGCATTGCTGCGAATCGCCGCCACGGTGCCGTCGACGTGGATCTGTGCCCCCTGTTTGTTCTTCAGGTACACATTCTCGAAGAAGAGGGTTGCCTCGTGCTCGGTCTGCGGGTTGTCCCCGGTCACCTGCCGCCGCAACTCGGTGTGGTTGTCGAAGAGTTGAAACACATCGCTGAGCGGCAGGTCTTTGGCCTCGTCCTCATGCCATCCCGTCAGCGTCTCCGCCACCGGATTCATGAATTGGATGTTGTTCTGTGCGTCGGTGGCGATTATGGCGTCACCGACGCTGTGCAGAATGCCCGAAAACCAGCGCTCCTGACTCTGCAGCTTCTTATGAACGCTGCTCTTGTACAGCGCCATGTCGATCGTGGTGTAGAGCTCACGTTCCTTGAACGGCTTGAGAACGTAGCCGTAGGGCTCGGCCTCCTTGGCCCGGGCCAGCGTCTTTTCGTCGGCGAAGGCGGTGAGAAAGATGACCGGGATGCCGAGCTCCGCCTTGATCTGCCGGGCGGCGTCGATCCCGTCGATATCACCGCCGAGCATTATGTCCATGAGAATGATGTCGGGCAGGAGCGCGCGGGCCTTTTCCACCGCGTCGGTGCCGGTGGCTGTGAGCCCGACTACCTGATAGCCGAACCTTTCGAGGCGTCGTTGAAGATCGAGGGAGATAATCTTTTCGTCTTCAACGACCAGAATTCGCTCGTTATGCATATATCCACCGGTTATTCCAGGCCACGATCCCGGCCTCTTAGTAATTCAGGATAACCGGTGGAATGGTGAACGTCAACACCGAAATTAGAGTTTCAAGACTTTTTTCAGTTGTGCGGGCTCGTTGCGGAAGGCCGATCCGCGCCCTTCGAGAAAGTGGTACTTCTCGAAAAGGTGAAGTGAGAGCTCCGAAAACAGAATCCTGTCTCCCGTGGGTTGACCGCCGGGCGCAAGCTGTGCCTCGCAGTTGACCTTGCGGAAGATGCCGTCTTCGAAGGGCGATGCGAGAAATCCGCGGGCCTCGCTGACACGAACGATCCACGTGCCGTCCACGCTCACCGGCTCTTCGAGGCCTTTGCGCCCCTCTTCCATGAGATATCTCATGCGCGCCGCCGTCTCCTCGAAGGTGAGCCCCTGGTGGGTCATCTCCTGCTCGTCGGCGGCGATAATGTCGACAAGTGGTCGCTCGTCCTCGCCGAGAAACCCGTCCTGGGTAATCTCGCCCGGTTGCATGTTCGCCTGCGCCTTTGTGTACTCCGGAGACATCTTCATAGCTCGTCACCTCGCCCCTTACGCGAATTTGTCGAAATAGATCTTCTCTTCTTCCATCTTGTTGGCGCGCATGACGTCCATACAGGCGTCAAGCATGCCCGGGCTGCCGCAGAGGTACCCCTCCTTCGGCTCGTCGGCCGGAATGGTCGACTTCAGGTACTCGTCGAGCACCTCGGTGATGAGGCCGGTGGCGCCCCGCCACTCCGCGCCTTCCTCGGGCTCGGAGAGCGCCGGAACGAAGTGGAAGCGCTCGTATTTGTCGTTGAGCTCGTAGAGCCAGTCGAGGTAGAACATGTCCTTCGAGGTTCGCGCGCCGAAGAAGTACCAGATATCGCGCTCGTCCATGAGGCCCAGCTCTTCGCGGTGACGGAATATGGACTTGAACGGTGCCATTCCCGACCCGCCGGCGACGCAGATCATGGTTGCGTCCGTATCGCGGACGTAGAACTCGCCGAACGGACCGATGATCTTGACTTTCTCGCCTTCCTGCATGTGCTCGTGCACATAGCTCGTCACGATACCGCCCGGCACGAGGCGGACGAGGAACTCCAGGTGCTTCTTGTCGCTCGGAGTCGACGACATGGAGTAGGCGCGGGCCGTGGGCTCTTTGACCTTGCCGTAGGGCGGCACCTGAATCTGGCCGTACTGCCCCGAGATATAGCTCACCTCGTAGTCGTCGGCGAGGTCGATGTGCACTTCCTTGATATCGTGCGTGACGTCCTTGATCTCGGAGACATACCCCTCCATCTCCTGGATGTTGAAGAGGTATTCCGGTATCTCGATGTCGATGTCTTCCTTGACCTTTACCTGGCAGGAGACGCGCACGTTATCGTCGATCTGTTCCTGCGTGAGGTAGGGTAGCTCGGTCGGCATGTGAGGACCGATGTCGTTGGTGACTTTCACCTTGCACTCGCCGCAGCTACCGCGCCCGCCGCAGGCCGAGGGCACGAAGATGCCCTGCTCGGCGAGCGTTACCAGGAGGTTTCCCCCGCCTTTGGCGTTCAGCTCTTTGCTACCGCCGTTGACGTTGATCGTGATTTCACCGTAGTTGTTGACGATCTTGTCGGTCACGGATACCAGGAAGGCGAGCCCGGCGCTGATACCCGATATTGCAAGTGGTGCTATAAGATAGCTCACGATATCTCTCCTTGTTTTCGTTCCGTCGTTTGATCACTCACTGCACGGTCAGCATGCCCGAGAAGCCTATGAAGGCAATAGCCATGAACCCGATGGTGATCATGGTGATGCCGGCGCCCTGAAGCCCCGCCGGTACCGGAGCCTTCTCGGTCTTCTTGCGAATGGCCGAGAGCGCCATAATGGCGAGCCACCAGCCGAGCCCGGAGCCCAATCCGTACACGATCGACTCCGCGAACGTATATTCGCGAATCTGCATAAACAGCGACACGCCGAGAATGGCGCAGTTCACCGTTATGAGCGGAAGGAATATTCCAAGCGACATGTACAGCGTCTGCGAGACCCGGTCGATGATCATCTCCAGCATCTGCACTACGCCGGCGATAACGATAATGAAGATTATGTACCGCAGGTACACGAGGCCGAGGGGCTCGAGCACGAGGTTCAACACCAGCCAGTTTACCGCGCTTGTCACGGTGAGCACGACAACCACCGCCATGCCCAGTCCGTTGGAGGACTTCATGTCCTTCGATATCGAGATGAACGAGCACATCCCCAGAAAGTTTGCCAGAAGGATGTTACTGGTGAAGATCGAGGCAAAGAACAGCGAGAACGGATTCAGCGTAAAACTCATTTCGCAAGCTCTCCTTGTCGCATCATGATGCTTTTACCGCCCCAGATGATGAATCCGATGAGGAAGAACGCGCTCGGCGGCATTACCATGATAATCCAGGGTACGAAGCCCTCAGGCATCATCTGAAAGCCGAACAGGGTCCCGAAGCCGAGAAGCTCCCGCACCAAGGCGATCGTCATGAGAACACCCATATAGCCGGAGGCCGATGTCACGCCGTCCCACAGGGAAAGCAGAGGGCCGTTGGACTGCGCGAAGGCCTCGGCGCGGCCCATGATGATGCAGTTGGTGATGATGAGGCCGACGTAGGGGCCCAGGTTCTCACTGATGTCCGGCAGGTAGGCCTTGAGCGCGATGTCCACGATGATGACGTAGAAGGCGATGATGAGCGTCTGTACCATCATCCGGACCTTTCGGGGCATAAAGCCTTTGAGTAGCGACACCGTCAGGTTGGTCATCCCCGTGGTAAAGATGACACCGACCGACATGATAAAGGTGTTCGTCAGCAGGTTGGTGACCGCCAGCGCCGAGCAGATGCCCAGGACCTGCATGAAGATCGGGTTATTCGTCCAGAGGTTCCCCTTTACGATACCTCCGACCGTTTTTGCCGTTTGTGTTGCGTCACCCATCAGCTTCCTCCCAGAAGAGATTCGATTCTATCGATCTGGTCGTTGACGATACGTTCCATAGACTCGGTGGTCCGCGTGGCGCCGGTTATCCCGTCGACCTCGGCGTTGTCGTAGTCGGTGTCGCCGTCTCCGGAGGTAAATGCGATGCCGTCCTCGCCGATCCGCTCGCCGGCAAACTGCTCCGTGAACCACGCTTCGGTAATGCGCCCCCCGAGCCCCGGGGTCTCGTTGTGATCGATGATCTCGAGGCCGGCCGTACGGGAAACGTCCTCGTTGACGCCCATTACGCCTTCTATCGTGCCCCACAGGGCACTACCGGCGAACTCCTTGGCATAGACCGTGTCGCCGTCCACGGTGGCGCGGAAGAGGGTGACATCCTCTCGATCGACCCGCTCGACCTCATCGAAGCGGCTCAACACCTCCTCGTCGGAAAGTGATTCCACGCCCAGGGCGGAGAGCACGGCGCGCTTACGCGCGACCTCCTCGTTGAGGTCGACCATTTCTCGCGTGGCCTCGTTCGTCAGTGAGAGCAGAAACACGAAGGCGAAGGCTACGATAAACATGAATACCATTGAGTAGATTGTGCTCTGCTTGTTCATGCGACTGCCTCCTTTGATCTCCCGTCGCTCTTGGACGCCGGTTTGGGCTTCGCCTGCTTCTTGGTCTTCTTGGGGACGAGCTCATCGATGAGTGAGGCAAAGACATTGCCGATAATGATGCCGAAGCTCGTGCCCTCGGGAAACGCGCTGAACACCCGGACGATCATCGATACCGAGCCGATGATCGTGCCGTATATGATCTGCGACAGGTTCTTGTTCGGGGCGGACACCGGGTCGGTCGCCATGAACACCGAGACGTAGAGGATGCTTCCCGACATGAGCCCGATGTGCGGCGGCATGTCCTGAGTCAGGCCCGTGAGGTCGAAAAACGCAAGCATGACCCCCGCGCTCACCAGCGTCGAGACGATGAGCCGCCACTGCGCGGTCTTCGTATAGATGAGGTACACGGCTGCTGCGACGATGAGGATGGTCGAGCTTTCTCCCAGCGAGCCGGCCCGGGTTCCGATGAGGAAGTCGAGAAGGCCCGGAGTGGTGATATCCGGGTTTCTGATCGCCGCGAGCGGTGTCGCCGCCGTCATCGCGTCGATACCGGCCTGACCGGCCATGCCGAACATGCCGGGAACCATCCACGCGTTGGCCAGCACGGTGGGAAAGGTGATGTAGATGAACAGGCGCCCGGTGATGGCCGGGTTGAAAATGTTTCGCCCGAATCCACCGTAGACTTCCTTTCCGATCGCAATAGCAAAGACGATTCCCACTGCGGCGATCCACAGCGGGGTTGCCGGGGGTAGCGCCAGGAGGTAGATACCGGCGGTTACCAGAGATGCCTCACTGACTTTCTTGTTGCGTGTTCGTTCGAACGCCCACTCGGTGAGGATCGCGAGCGGGAAGACCACTGCCGTCAGGGCGAGCACGCGCCATCCGTACAGGTAGATTGAAAACAGATAGATCGGTACGAGCGAGTATACCACCCGCCGCATGATCAACTGTTTCTGGAACAACTTCTGAGCCACGACGCCTCCTCGTTCAACACACTGAATCTGAAAGGGGTAAAACCATACCTTTCGATATAGATACGGATTTATCCCTAGTGTACCTTAGTATAACAATAAGCTTATCGTCCGCATAGCCCGGTGACGGTATCGAGACCGGTCCGCCGATATCGGGGCATCATTATAGCGCCCTAATGCATCATGCGTCAAAACATGTTACAGTGCGACAATAGCTGAAGTGACTCGAAAGGAGCAACAGGTGGCAGCATCATATGACTATGATCTCGTGGTAATCGGTTCCGGCCCCGGGGGCTACGTCTCGGCGATTCGGGCAACGCAACTCGGCATGACGGCGGCCGTCATAGAAAAGGACAAGCCCGGGGGCGTATGCCTGAACGTCGGCTGTATTCCCTCCAAGGCGCTCATCCATCAGGCGGAGATCTTCCGCCACGGAGCGGACCTCGAAGCCATGGGCGTGAAGGTCGATCGCAGCGGGTTCGACTACTCGAAGGTCTTCAAGAAGTCGCGCACGGCCGCTCAGCGCCTCTCAAAGGGCGTGCAGGCGCTGTTGAAGAAGAACAATATCGAGCTGATAGAAGGCACCGCGCGGCTTTCCGGCGAGCATGAGGTCACAGTCGACGGAAAGAAGACGGTGAGCGGCAGGTTCATCCTCGTGGCCACCGGCTCGCGCCCGAAGACTGTGCCGGGATTCGAGTTCGACGAGGATCGGGTGATCTCCTCCACCGGCGCGCTCATGCTCGAGAAGCTGCCGGAGAAACTGCTCATTCTCGGTGCCGGGTACATCGGGATGGAGTTTGCGCACGTCATGAGCGCGTTCGGAGTGGACGTGACGGTCGTGGAGATGCTCGACCAGATCCTCCCGAACTCCGACGGCGAGGCGGTAGCCGTGCTCCACCGCGAGTTCAAGCGTCGCGGCATCAAGATGCTCACCGGCATGAAGGCGTCGAACATGAAGAAAACGAAGTCGGACGTCTCGCTCGACGCCGAGGACAGGGACGGAAACACGACGACGCTCTCCGCGGATCTCCTGCTCGTGGCCGTCGGGCGCTCGCCGAATACCGAGGACATCGGGCTCGAGGAGCTCGGCATCGAGCTCGAGAAGGGCTTCGTGAAGACGGGTGATTACTACCGGACCTCCGCCGGGAGCGTGTACGCCATCGGTGACATCGTCGCCTCGCCGCAGCTCGCTCACGTGGCGATGAAGGAGGGCGAGATCGCCGTCGAGCACATGGCAGGACACGCCGGCGAGAGGCTCCTGCCGCCCGAGCACATTCCCGGCGCCATCTACACCGAGCCACAGCTCGCGAGTTTCGGCCCTACCGAAGAATCGCTGAAAGCCGACGGCGTCTCCTATGGCACCGCTACGTTCCCCTATCGGGGTGCAGGCAAGGCCGTGGCCATCGAGCAGCCGGAGGGTCTCGTGAAGGTTCTCTTCAACACGGAGACCCATGAGATTCTCGCCGCGCATGTTGCCGGCTCCCAGGCTACCGAGCTCATTCACGAGTTACTGCTCGGAAAGCGCGGCGAGCTGCTTCCGCATGACATCGCCACCATGGTTCACGCACATCCGACCCTGTCGGAGGCCGTCATGGAGGCGGCACGCGGCGTGGAGGGCTGGATCATCCACGCCTGACGGCTTCGGTCTTTAATTTTCCGGTCGAATCTGGTAGCTTCCCGGGTACATGGTTCGCCCACATGGATAGCAACAGAGCGCAAAGCGGCTTTCTCTTCATTCTTACCATTCTCGCCGTTGCCGGTGTCCTGCACGTCACGGGGTCGGTGTTCGTGCCGCTGGTCATCGCCGTTCTGCTGTCCTTTGTCTTCTCGCCGATCATCGCGTTCCTTTCGAAGCGTGGTGTGCCCCGGATCCTCTCGATCCTCCTCGTACTGCTTATCTTCCTCGCGTTCAGCTTCCTCGTCGGACTGGTGCTCTATTCGAGCGTGCAGTCACTCGTACGGGAGTTTCCGAGGTACCAGCAGCGCATAAGCAGGCTCCTGGATGATCTCGTCATCTATTTCGATCTTCCCGAGGACATCCGCGGCGAGATCCAGATAAACCGCCGTATCGGGCAGTTCCTCGTGGCGGTCTCCGGAAATTTCATGAGCTTTCTGAGCGGCCTCATCATGGTGATCGTGTTTCTGTTCTTCGTGCTGCTCGAGCAACCGTTTCTGCACCGCAAGCTTACCCAGGCTCTGCAGGACCGGGCGACGAAGAAGATCACCATCATGCTCGGTCACATCAACAGCCAGATCGCGCGGTATGTCAGCGTGAAGTTGCTGGTGAGTTTTCTCACCGCCGCTATCGTGTATACCGCCTTCAGGGTGATCGGCGTGGACTTTCCCTTCATCTGGGGCGTGCTGACCTTTTTGTTCAACTTCATCCCGAGTATCGGCTCCATAGCCATCACGCTGATCAGCGGCTCCTTTGCCGTGGTGCAGTTTCTCCCCGAGTGGAATCCCATCATCGCCGCCGTTCTTTCGATGTCGCTGACGCAGATCATCATCGGAAATGTGCTCGATCCGCACCTGCTCGGTGAGCGACTGAACCTCAGCCCGGTGGTGATCCTGCTTTCCCTGCTGGTGTGGGGATGGATCTGGGGCGTGATCGGCATGTTTCTCGCGGTGCCTATTACCGCGGCCATCAAGATTACCCTGGAGAATGTGCCGGGAGTGCGGGCCATCGGCATCCTCATGGGTACGGGCAATTACAGACGACGGAAAGGCAATCCGTTCTCATCGGGTGGTGAGCGCTCGAGCGGGTAACGAATCAAGGAGAATGCGAACATGGAAAGGCGGCGCATCCTGACCGGCGACCGGCCCACGGGACGGCTTCACCTCGGTCACTACGTGGGGTCCATCCAGAACCGTGTCCAATTGCAGAAGGAATACGAGTGCTTCTTCCTCATTGCGGACCTTCACATGCTCACGACCAGACCCGCAAAGGAAGACATCGAAAGTATCACGGAGAACGCCCGGCAGATGGTCACCGACTACATCGCCTGCGGCATCGATCCGACGCAGTCGACGATCTACCTGCAGTCGGCCGTACACGAGACCTACGAGCTCAATCTCATTTTCGAGATGCTCGTCACCGTTCCCCGTCTGCAGCGGCTCCCCTCGCTCAAGGAGATGAAGGACTCGGCGAATCTCGTGGAGATGCCCTTCGGTCTGCTCGGCTATCCCGTGCTGCAGGCCGCCGACATCCTCGTGCCGCGAGCCCATCTGGTGCCGGTCGGGAAGGATAACGAGTCCCACGTGGAGCTCACCCGGGAGATCGCGCGGCGGTTCAACAATTCCTACGGTGAGGTCTTTCCGGTACCCGACGTCAAGATCGGGGATGTGCCCACCCTCGTGGGAACCGACGGGCGCGCGAAGATGTCGAAATCCCTCGGGAACGCCATCATGCTCTCCGACGATCAGAAGACCGTCGAGAAGAAGGTCATGAGCATGTATACCGACCCGAATCGTGTGAGCGCCGATGTGCCGGGTACCGTGGAGGGTAACCCCGTATTCGTCTATCATGACACGTTCAACCCCAATACAGCCGAAGTCGAGGACTTGAAGGAACGCTACCGTGCGGGCAAAGTCGGCGACGTCGAGGTGAAGCGTAAGCTCGCCGCGGCGATCAATGCCTTCCTCGATCCGATCCGGGAGCAACGTGCCGCTATCGAGAACAGGAAAGGCTACGTCGACGAGGTTATCTACGAGGGCACGCTCCACACCCGTGAGGTGGCGCGCGAGACACTCTCAATGGCCAAGAAGGCGATGGGACTGACCGGTGTGTGGAACAAGATCTCGCGCAAAGCCGAGGAGGCGAGGAAGCGACGCGGCGAGACGTAGCCGCCGGCCGCGGCCGCCGGCGGCCGCTTCCGGCCGCCGGCGGCAGGCTTCGCGATACACCCATGGACTACGACGAGTTCCGCCGCCTCATACGCGGATTCTACGAGAGCTACGGCCGTCCGATGCCGTGGCGCGAGACGCGCGACCCCTACCGCATCTTCGTCTCGGAGATCATGCTGCAGCAGACGCAGGTCCCGCGGGTCATGCAGAAGTACCCGGAGTTCATCGCGCGGTTTGCGGACTTCGAATCGCTCGCCGCCGCCGAGCTCCGGGACGTGCTCCTCGCCTGGCAGGGGCTCGGCTACAACCGCCGGGCGAAGTTCCTCCACCGGTCCGCCGGGATCGTCGTCTCCCGGTACGGCGGAGAGCTCCCGCGGGATCCGGACACGCTGGTGGCGCTCCCCGGTGTCGGTCCGAACACCGCCGGCTCTCTTGCCGCCTTCGTCTACAATCTTCCGGTGGTGTTCATCGAGACCAACATCCGCCGCGTGTTTATCCATTTCTTCTTTCGCGAGCATGCGGATGTCCGTGACCGTGATATTCTGCCCCTCGTTCGAGACACCCTCGACACCGACGACCCGCGAACCTGGTACTACGCCCTCATGGACTACGGGACGATGCTCGCAAAATGGGTTCCGAATCCCAACCGGCGCAGCGCCCACTATACGCGTCAGAGCGCATTCGAAAACTCCGACCGCCAGATTCGCGGGCGGTTGCTCCGCGTCCTCGGTGAACACGATGCAATAGCGGCGGAGCTTCTGCCGGATGTGCTCGGCTTCACCGTTGAGCGGGTCGAGCCGGTCGTGGCCGCCCTCGAAGCGGAGGGTTTTCTGACGCGGGACGGCGGGACGCTTCGGATCCGCTGACGAACCGGTCCCGCGGGCGGCCGAGACCCGCGGGCGGCCCGGTCCCGCGGGCGGCCCGCTCCGGCGGGCGGCCGGGCTGCCGGCTCACTCGCAGGCGTCGGCCCGAGCGATCATGCCGCGGTGCCATTCGAGGAGCTCCGCTTCGGCCGCCGGATCCGTTCCCTCGATGTCGACCACCGCGCGGAAGACGGGCTCCGTCCCCGAGCCGCGCATCCACACAAAGCCGGTTGCCGTGTCGTCCCGGTCGTAGAACTGCATCTTCAGTCCGCCGGGCCCGCCGTCCTCGTAGCGGATTTCCTCGTAACGGGTGAAGCCGAAACGCCTCTCGAGCTCCCCGGCGCGCCGCGCCCACTCCGATGCGAAGATCTCCACGTAGCGCGACTTGAGCAGCGAGTGGTCGGCGGTGCGCACCTGCAGCCCGGCGGCGGGCTCGCCGGTCGGGGTCGTGCGGAACTGGGGAAGGGTGAGGCGAACCTGCTCGAGGGTGTAATCCTCCCGGTAGGCGCTCGGCGTGCCGATCTTTCGGCACCAAACGCCGAACAGGTCGTGATCGGAGCCGCGGCCGGCGTAGAGGAGCTTGAGGAAGGAAAAGACGGTTGCCATCGGGTCGCGCACACGGGAGGGATGGAGAATGTTACCCCCGTTCGAGCCCTCGCCGAGGATGCGTACGAGGTACCCGCGCGAGCGAAGCCGCTCGGCCGTTGCAACGACGTTCGCCTCGCCGACCTCGCAGCGGTGCACCTCCGCGCCGAAGGCGGCGGCAATCCGGTCGATCCGCAGGGAAGTCGGACCGTTCACGACCACCGCCCAGGGGCGATGGGCTGTGGGTACGAACCCCGCCGCGGAGAGCCAGGAAAGCTCGGCCACAACCGCCATTGCAAAGACCTCCTGAGCGCTCAGGGGCGTCGCCGCGTCGGCGAACACGAGGTTGCCTCTGTCCCCGTCGTTGTCGGGCACGTAGGCCATGGTGAAGGCGGGGTCGGAGGCGGCCGCGGCGGCAAGAGCCACCCGGGCTTCGTCGAGCCCTGCGCCTTCCGGAAGAATCTGATGCACGATCTGTCGCGGACCTGCGTTGACGGCTCGCACGCGGATCCCGAGCCCCTCGAAGAGCGAGAGATCAGCGGAGGTGGTTCGCGCGCTGCCGTTGAAGTCGATGACGATGCCACAGCCGGAGGCGTCGGCGCCGGCCGATATGGCGGCGGCGGCGCTCCCCGCTCCGGCGGGGCCGTCGGCAACCTCGAGGGCGAAGTCTCGGTACGCCGAGACGGCCCGCGGCTTGAGCACGGCAACGTCGGAAAACGCCCGGGCGACCGCCCGGGCGGATACCCGGCGCACGGCGTCGGCAAGACGTCGCCTCGCGGACTCATCGCCGCACAGCCGGTCAAAGGCGGCAGCAACCCGCCGGGACTCGGGCGCCGCAAGGACGCCTTCTCCCGCGCGGCCGAACTTTACGCCGTTGTGCCCGACGGGGTTGTGGCTTGCGCTCACGTAGAGGAAGGCGCCGATGCGCGCGTCGGAGGCGGCATAGGCGATGACTTCGGGTATGGGGGAGATAAAGAGGTAGCGGACCTCGAGGTCGTGGGCGAGAAGGACCCGCAGCAGTACGTCGGCGAGCACGGTGCCGGTGGGACGGGAGTCCACTGCAAGCACAACGCTGCGTCTCGAGGGCGGCAGGCGTGCGGTGATGTACTCGCAGAAGGCGGCTCCGGCAAGCGCGGTGAGCTCGCGGTCCGCGGGGCCGACGTCGCTCACCGTTGAGCTCTCGTCCCCGTCCGCGGCAAAGACCTTGCGCCAGCCGGAGGCCGATACGATCATCGAGGCGCGCGCGGCGGTGAGGATGTTCTGCGCGCAGGGAACACCGGCGCCGAGAGCGTCGACTTGCGGATCGCCGAGGGGGAGGCCCGTCAGTTTGTCGTCCATTCGTGGCATTGCGAGCCGAGTGTAGTGCCGGGGCCGGGGGCCGTCAATCACGGTGTGTTCGTCTCCGCGGGAACGTTTCTTGCGTGTTGCGGAAAAATCCCGTATAACGTGGATAAGGCGAGGCGGAATCTTATGGCAAAACGCATTCTGGTAATCGACGAATCTTCGCTTTTTCGCGAGTTCCTCAAGCAGAAACTCGAAGAGTACGGCTTCGAGGTCGATGTCGCGGTGAACGGACTCGACGGCTGGTCGAAGCTCCGCGGGGATCCGCCCGACCTCGTGGTTATGGACTACTACCTCTCGCGGATCAGCTCCCTCGAGTTGCTCCAGAAGAAGCAGGACGACAAGAACGTCGCCGCCGTGCCCGTGGTCATGGCCTCCGCGCGGATCGATCGGGACACGATCATCCAGGTCGCCCGCTACAAAGTGCGCAAGTTCTTCACGAAGCCGATCAAGATCGACGCCCTTCTCATGACCGTCGCGGAGCTGCTCGGCGTCAAGCTCGACCTCGACAACACGCCGAGCATCATCGAAGCCCACTTCAACGATGAGATTCTGTTCATCGAGGTGGCTCAGGGGCTCAACCGCGAGAAGATAGAGTTGCTGCGCTACAAGATCAAGGAGCTCCTCGAGCTCTACGAGGTGAAGACCCCGAAGGTCCTCCTGTTGATGTCGAGTATCGAGGTGACCCCGCAGGATTCGCTGAAGCTTGCAACCCTCATCCAGAACATCGTCGAGAGCTCGGGCGCGCGCCCCGCGAACATCAAGATCCTGACCAACTCCGACTATGTGCAGCGCTACATCGAGAACTCCGAGGACTTCTCCGGAATCGAGGTGACCAGTAGTCTCGAGATCGCAATGGACGGCCTGCTCGGGCGGAAGGCGGGGTCATATCTCGATTCCGAGAGTCGAACCGTGCAGCAGGAGTTTCTTACCGCCTCGGCGCCGAAGAAGCGGGGCGGGGAAACCATCAACATGAAGTTCGAGGGCGAGCGTACCCAGGATTTCCACCTCGACGATCTCGGAAGCAACATCAAGCTGGCTGTGGTCGACGACGATTTCGTTATCCAGGAGCTGATCAAGACCGCATTCTCGGATACCGAGTTTCAGATAAACACCTACGAGAACGGAGCGGAGTTCCTCAGCGACTATCCGAATCGCAACTACGATCTGGTGTTTCTGGATCTTATGATGCCGGAAATGAACGGATTCCAGGTGCTCAAGGAAGTCAACTCGCGCGGCGGCGAGAAACCGCCCATTATCGTGCTCTCCGCCCTCTCGAAGCGAGAAACCGTGATAGACGCATTGAAGTACGGCGTGAAGAGCTACATCATCAAGCCTCTCAAGCCCGAATGGATCCGCAAGAAGGCGACCGAGGTGCTGAAGCTCAACTTCTGAAGGCCACCATGGACCCTATTCCCAGGCAGTTCCAGGCCATTTTTGATCAGTCACCGGCCGGCATGGTGATGCTCAGCCCGGCTGCGGAGGTCCGCTACGCCAACAGGGTCGTGGCCACCATGTTCGGGGTGACCGCGGATGAGCTCGAAGGAACGCGGTTCGACCGGTTGCTCTTCTCCGAAGACCGGGTGAGCTTCCGGAACGAGCTCGCGGCGATGCGCTCGGGGGCGCGCACGCAGTTTCAGGATACCCTTCGCTACACGAATCGCCGCGGCGACATAGCCTGGGCCCGGCTGCACTTCACCTACGTCGCCGACCAGGGTCGGGCGCCCTCGGTCTTCGGCGTCATCGAGGACATCACCGTCGAACGATCCGGCCAGGAACAGCTGCGCCGCGAGAAGGAAAGCGCGGAACGAGCAACCCGCACGAAGTCCGCGTTTCTCGCAAACATGAGCCACGAGATTCGCACCCCGCTGCATACCATCACGGGGGTCACCGAGCTTCTCCAGGAGACCCAGCTCGACGAGGAACAGGTGGAGTACGCGAACCAGATCAAGTTTTCCGCCGAAGTTCTGCTCGGACTCATAAACGATGTGCTCGATTTCTCCAAGATCGAGGCGGGGAAGCTCTCGCTCGAGGTGATCGAGTTCGACCTCTTCGACATGGTGCAGGAGGCGGTCGACATGCTCAGTCTCGAGGCCCACAAGAAGGACCTCGAGGTTGTCGTCTTCCTCGATCCGACATTGCCGCGACATGTTCACGGGGATCCCGTTCGCCTGCGGCAGATTCTCGTCAATCTGTTTAACAACGCCGTGAAGTTCACCTCCTCGGGCGAAATCGTCATTCGGGCACAGCGCGTTCAGCAGACCGAGAAGACCGTGACGGTGAGCGTGGAGGTGGTGGACAGCGGGATCGGCATCCCCGAGCAGAAGCTGACCAGGCTATTCAAGGCGTTCAGCCAGGTCGACTCCTCGACCACCCGCAAGTTCGGCGGAACCGGACTCGGGCTCTCGATTTCTCGCAGCCTCGTGAAGCTCATGAAGGGCAGCATCGGCGTGAAGAGCGCCGAGGGGCGGGGATCCACGTTCTGGTTCTCGGTGCCCCTCGGCGTCGAATCGGCCGGGCAGGTCTTCGATGGAACGGAAGGCGCCGGCGCCCGCGTTCTCATCGTCGACGACCACCGACTGGCCCGCGGGGTGCTCCGCCACTACCTCGAAGCAGCCGGGGCAACGGTGGGGGAGAGCCCCAACGGCCCGGAGGGCTTGCGGGAGCTCAAACGGGCCGCCGAGGCCGGCGAGGCCTACGACATCGCCTTCATCGATCTGCTCATGCCCGGGATGGACGGCTGGCAGATGGCGAGCGAGGTCAATGCGGATAAACGAATCAACTCAACCAGACTCATCCTCCTCAGTCCCACCGGCCGGTCGGCGGGCGAGGCGAAGATGAAGCTCCTGAAGTGGTTCGACGCCTATCTCTCCAAGCCGCTCAAGGTGGACGACATCTCCAACGCTCTGCAGACGGTTCTCGGAAGCGACATGGATCTGCCGACCCTCGAGGAGGCGTCCGTTGAAGCGGTGGAGGAGCTCGAAGAGGTCGGTGAGGGCGCCGACTCGGAGCCGGCCGCCGTCATTCTTGTTGCGGAGGACCACTTCGTGAATCAGCAGCTGTTCAAGACCATCCTCGAGAAGCGGGGCTACCGGACCATCCTCGCCGGCAACGGACGGGAAGCGGTCGAGCTCACCGGTGAGCATGACGTCGATCTCGTGTTCATGGATGTGCACATGCCGGAGATGAACGGCTACGAGGCGGCGCGCACGCTGCGCGAGAGAGGCGAGGACGTCCCCATCGTGGCGGTAACCGCCAACGTTACCAAGGGGGAGAAGCAACGATGCTTAGACGCGGGCATGAATGATTACCTCGCCAAGCCGTTCAAGAGTCATGATCTTACCCCACTGTTGCACCGCTGGCTGACCGCCCGGAATGCCGGCGGTGGTGACGAGGCAGCGGCGGGGGCGGGCGATGCCGCCGCAGCGGCGGGGGCGGGCGATGCCGCCGGAAACGGCGATGCGGGCGGCCGCGCGGTTTTTGAGTACCGGGCGGCGCTCGAAGCCTTCATGAACCAGCCGGAGGTGGTGTCGCGGGTGGTTTCGAAGTTCGTCGAGCGGACCGGGCATCAGCTCGAGGAGCTCAAGGAACGGATCGAGAGCGGCGACTTCGAAAACGCCCGTATCGCCGCGCATACCATCAAGGGAAGCTCGTGGAATCTCGAGGCGCTTCGTCTCGGCGATGCCGCGGCACTGCTCGAGGAGACCACTCGCAATGCCGACACCGAGGGTTCCCGGCGCGAGTACGCGCGAGTTGCCGAGGAGTTCGAGCAGCTTCGCAGCCGGCTCTCCGAGATAGAAGAGCTCAAGGTGTAGCTCATGCGACGGCAGGTTTCGGCCTTTCGATACTGGTACAGAAACTCCCAGTATGCGCGGCCGCTGGTGTACACCACCGTCTTTCTCCTGCTTGCCGGCTCGCTCGCCCTCGTTTTCGAGCTGGGCGAGAACGACCAGTTTACCAGCCTGCTTGACGGATTCTGGTGGCTCATCGTCACCTTCAGCACGACCGGTTACGGGGACAAGGTGCCGGTAACCCTCGGGGGCCGGATTCTGGCCGTCGTGACGATCTTCTTCGGTGTCGGCGCGATGAGCCTGCTTTCCGGCGGGCTGGCCTCCTGGCTGGTGGCACGCAATACCAAGGCGCGGAGGGGACTCATGGAGTTTCCGAAATTGAAAGACCATCTGGTCATTTGCGGCTGGAAGGCCGACATGAAGGACATCCTGATGGGGATTCTCCATGTCTCACCCGGCCTGTCCTCGGAGCAGATCGTTCTCCTGTCCAATGTGGACGCCGAGAAGATCGAGGAGTTGAAGGAGGAGGAGCTGCTGCGGGGACTCAAGTTTGTCAGGGGGGACTATTTCTCCGAGCTCACCCTCGCCCGGGCCAACGTTCGGCAGGCGCGGAAGGTGCTCGTCATCGCCGATACCCTGGAAAGCGCGGCGGTATCCGAGGTGGACTCGAAGACCGTCATGACCGTGCTCACGGTCAAATCCATGGTACGCCGGGTGTACGTTACCGCCGAGGTACTCGATCGCAAGTTCGAGAGCTATCTCAAGCATGCGAACTGTGATGAGATTCTCTTCAGCCGGGATTTCTCGCGGCAGATGCTGGCAAGCACCTCCGCTACGAACGGCATGAGCCACATTATCCACGAGCTGCTTTCTCACGAGAATACCGGCTCGCGGCTGTCCACCGAGGACATTCCGGAGCGCTACATCGGCGGGCTGTTCAAGGACTTCCGTTCCGACATCGAGTGCCCGAGTCGGCGCGTGGTTCTCGGTGTGCTGGAAAACACCGGTACACCGGCGCGGATGAAGATGGAGGCGCTGCGGGAGGCGCAGAAGACCTCGGATGTCTCGCAGCTCATCACCAACCTGCAGAAGGTGAAGGGACTCGAGGTGAATCGGCCGGTACTACTGCCGCCCGATGACTACCGCCTCCAGCAGCACTCGCTCGCCATCGTGCTCGAGCGCGTCGATGGGGCGGCCGGCGGGGCGGCCGGCGGGGCTGCCGGCGGGGCACGCTAAGCAGATGGTGTACTGAATATGGGACATACCGAAGACGAGATCCGGGACAAGCTGCGGCAGATCGACCTCTTTGCGAGCATTCGGGATGACGAGGAGGCGCTCGAGCGCTTTCGGAAGATCACCCGCCTGACCGGCGAGTCGCGCGGCACGGTCATCATTCGCGAGGGCGAGGTGGGCTCGGAGATGTACATCGTCTACCGGGGAGCGGTGGAGATACAGAAGCGCACTCGTGCCGGTGACAGCTACACCGTTGTGCGACTCAGCGCCGAGGATAACGTCTTCTTCGGCGAGCTCGCGCTCGTGGACGACGACAAGCGCTCGGCCACCGTGATCGCCACCGAGGATTCGGAGTTCATCGTGATTTCCAAGGCCGACTTCGTGGGGCTCGGAGACGAGCGGCCCGACATCGGGCTTCCCATCACCCGTGAGATCGCGAAGATCCTCGCCTCCCGTCTCCGCAAGACCACGGGCGATATGCTTACCATCTTCGACGCACTGGTGAGCGAGCTCCGGCAGTGAACCGGCTTCGGCGGCGACGAAGCTCCGGTTCCGGCGCCGCAGTCAGCCGAGCGCCTTCGAGATGCGCGCCATCGCCTCCTCGACGTTTTCCCGCGAATTGAACGCGGATATGCGGATGAACCCGTCTCCGCCCGTGCCGAAACCGGCGCCCGGCGTGGTCACCACCGAGGCCTCGTGGAGCAGCATGTCGAAGAGCTCCCACGAGTCCCTGCCGCCCCCGTGCGCCCAGATATAGGGGCTGTTGGTGCCTCCGGTGTAGCGCAGGCCGATCGTGTCGAGCCCGTCCCGAATGATTCGGGCGTTCTCGAGGTAGAAATCGGCAAGCTCCCGCGTCTCCCGTATTCCCGCCTCGGTGTAGACGGCAGCCGCCGCGCGCTGTACCGGATAGGAAACCCCGTTGAACTTGGTGGAGTGCCGCCGGTTCCACAGCGGATGGACGCTGCAGGCGGTCCCGGTGGAGTCGTAGGCGGTGACGTCCTTCGGGATGACGGTGAACGCGCAGCGGGTGCCGGTAAATCCGGCGTCCTTCGAGAAGCTGCGGAACTCTATGGCTACCTCTCGTGCCCCCTCGATCTCGAAGATGGAGCGGGGAAGACCCGCATCGCGGATAAAGGCGACGTAGGCGGCGTCGAAGAGAATGACGGCCCGGTTTCCGCGTGCGTACTCCACCCAGCGGGTGAGCTGCTCGTGGGTGGCCACCGAACCGGTGGGGTTGTTCGGGAAACAGAGATAGATGAGGTCCACCTCCTCGTCGGGCGGCTCGGGAACAAAGCCGTTTTCGAATCCGGCATGGAGATAGGTAAGCCCTTCGTATCGCCCGTTCCGTGCCGGGCCCGTTCGGCCGGCCATGACGTTCGTGTCGACGTACACCGGGTAGACGGGGTCCTGCACCGCAACGTGAATGTCCGGCGCAAAGAGCTCCTGCAGGTTCCCCACGTCGTTCTTCGCGCCGTCGGATATGAAAATCTCATCCGCCGAGACATCCATACCGTAGCGTCTGTAGTCGTGCTCGGCGATCGCCTCCCGCAGGAACTCGTAGCCCTGTTCCGGCCCGTAGCCCCGGAAGGTCTCGACCTTCCCCATCTCGCGGACCGCCTCCTCGAATGCCGAGACGACCGCGGGGGGGAGGGGGCGCGTTACGTCGCCGATGCCGAGCTTGATGACCGATGCGTCGGGGTGAGCCTCTTCGTATCGGCGGATGCGTCGCGCGACTTCCACGAAGAGATAGCCGGCCTGCAGTTTGGAGTAGTGTTCATTGATTCTGATCATGCGTGAATTGCCTTACCGATCATGGCCATTTTCGGGAAGAATACCTATAATTCAGCACGCGGATCAAGAATCCGCCATGTCGGTCGAAAGAGAGTTGCCTATGAGCGATGTGTTCACTTCGGAGCTCCGCCGGAAGGTCGATGAGCTGCTCGCAGCCGACGCGTCATCGGGGACCCGGCTGCAACGAGTCTGTAATCTGCTCGCTGAGCGCGTTCCGCATTACGACTGGTTCGGCTTCTACCTTACCGTTCGCGGGCGCCGGGAGCTCGCACTGGGACCGTTCTCCGGCGAGCCGACCGATCACGTCCGCATCCCCTTCGGCCGGGGCATCTGCGGCCAGGCCGCGGAGCGAGAGGAAACCTTCGTCGTTCAGGACGTCGCGGCGGCGGACAACTATCTATCGTGCAGCATCCACGTCAAATCCGAAATCGTTGTTCCCGTGTTCCAGGATGGAGTGGTGGTCGGCGAAATCGACATCGATTCCCACGTAACCGAGCCCTTCACCGAGGCGGATACCGTCTTTCTGGAGTCACTCGCCGAGCGCGTCGCCCCGTTGGTGTCGGATATCATGCCACCTGAAGAGGAGGAGTAGTAGCATGAGGCGTCTGTGTGCACTTGTGGTAGTTCTGGTAATCGCGTCGCAGGGGGCATTCGCCCAGGTTTCGGCATTGCTCGAGGAAGCGGATGAGCTCTACGATACCGAGCGCTACGAGCGGGCGGCCGAGGTCCTCGAGCAGGCGCGCTCACGCGCATCGTCGGGGCCGCAACGCGCAGAGGTGTACTGGCGGCTCGCGCGCGTACAGCTCGGCGTCGGTGACGAGCTCCGCGACGAGGAAGGCGACGAAAGCGCCGCGATGGAGGTCTACGACGGGGGCATGGATTACGCCGATCAGGCAATCGAGGCCGATTCCTCGAATAACCTCGGCTACTACTGGAAGGCCTCGAACCTGGGGCGGTGGGGCGAGACGCGAGGTATCCTCAGCAGCCTCAGGCAGGCGGGTCCGATGCGCGATCTCCTCGAGCAGTCGATCGAGCGTGAGCCCCGGCATGCGGAGTCCTACTATGTTCTCGGCCTGCTGTATGCGCGGGTACCGGGCGGTCTCGTTTCCTTCGGGAATACCGACTACGCCGTGTCCCTGGGCCGCAAGGCGGTGGATCTCCATCTCGCCGATGTGCGCGCGGGGGAAGAGGAGCTGTACCAGCCGATACGCTTCGAGCTCGCCTCTCATCTCATAGATCGCGACTGGGACCGCAGAAAGCGCGATCGAGAACAGAGGTCCAAACGGCGCGAGCATGCGAGAGCCGACGGGATTCTCGAGGAGAGCTTCTACTACGAGGGCACGATCGATATTCCCTCCGTCGACGACGAGGAAGAGGCGCGCCGGATCCTCGAGGAGGTCATAGGAGAGCTGGAGCCGGAGGCCGAGCCCGGTTCTCGAAAGGGCCGGGACCTCGAACGGGCGCGCGAGCTGCTCGAGAGCCTCTGAGCCGGCGGCGGGTGTGAGCCGCTACTCGCGGTCCTGCGCCTCGCGGTCGGTCCTCGGCTTGAGAAGCCGCGCCCGCGTAAGCCCCAGCTTCCCGAAGCGTGAATTGACGTCGAGCGCCGCTTCTTCGACCCGACGGCGGCGGTCGTCGCGGCCCTCGAAGAGGTCGCCCTGCCGCGCGTCGTCCTTTCCCTCGACCTGAGCCGTGCCGACGCCGATGAGGCGTATCTCGCGGGCGCCGTCCCACTTCTCCTCGAGCATGGACAGCGCCGTCCGGTAGAGAGACTCCGTGGAGGCGACGGGCTCGCTGAGCGTGCGGCGAACCGTGGTGGTCGTGAAGTCGGAGAAGCGGAGCTTGAGGGTGACCGTGCGTGAAACCAGCCCCCCGCGCAGCAGCCGGAAAACCACGCCGTGACAGAGCTCGAGCACGGTGCTTTCGATGATCTCCCTGTCGGTGACATCGTGGCCGAACGTAGTCTCGTTGGACACCGAATGGGATTGCGCCTCACCTGAGTAGATGCCCGGATCGATGCCCCGGCTCACCGTGTGCAGATAGTCTCCCGCCGCCCTTCCGAAGAGACCGGAGAGCTCGGCAGCAGTTTTCTCCCGCAGCTGCGCGACCGTATTGATGCCGAAATCCTTCAACCGCCGCAGCGTCTTTCCTCCTACGCCCCAGAGGTCCTGCAGCGACAGGCTCTCGACGAACTCCGCCTCTTCACCCGGCTTTACCTCGTGGAGCCCGTCGGGCTTGCTCCATGCGGAGGCAAGCTTCGCGATGTAGCGGCTCGGCCCGATTCCCACCGAGGTCACGAGGCCGAGCGAGTCGCGCACCTCGCGCTTCAGCCGGGCAGCCGTTTCGGCCGGGGGACCGAACAACCGTTCGGTCCCCGTCATATCGAGAAACGCCTCATCCACCGAGATCTGCTGCAACTCCGGGGTGTAGTGCTCGAAGATGGCCATCACGCTGCGGGACATCTCCTGATACCGGGCCATGCGCACCGGACGAAAAGCGGCGTGGGGACAGCGCTTCGATGCCTCGGAGATCGGCATGGCCGAGTGCACACCGTAGGCGCGCGCCTCGTAGGAGCAGGCGGCGACGACGCCTCGATGCCCGGGGCGTGCACCGACGATGACCGGTTTCCCGCGGAGCCGCGGATGATCGAGCTGCTCGACCGACGCGTAGAATGCATCGAGATCCACGTGGAAGAACACCGGCATACGCGTCATGGATTCAGCGACTCGAGCACACGGGTTCGACTGCGGAGCCGAAAGCGCGGCTCGGCACTCTCGATCGCGACGGCGGTCTCGCGGGAGACGAGCTCGAGATCAATGCGAGTCGGCAACTCCCGCGGTACCGTAAAGCGTATCTCGAGGGGGTTCGGAGGAAAGGGACCGACGGCGAACCGCACCTGCCGCCCCGAGTCTGCCGCCCTGGTCGGAAACTCCGAGTCGAAGATGAGGATTTCCCGGGGGCTGGAGACCGTCAACGCCACGTCGGCCGGGCTCAGGGACGAGTCGATCAGTATCTCCCGGCGACTACGGGAGAGAAACTCGTCCGTCGATGAGGTGAGGGAAACCGGCTCGGGAGTTCCGGCAAGCTCCAGTGAGTGCCGGCGGCCTGAGGTATGCACCTCGTAGCTCGCGTCCCCTCTGCTCACCACCAGTCCCTCGAGGGGAGCCGGGCTGGAAAGCTCGAGCCGATGCTCGTCGGCGGCAAGATCTACGACCTCCACGGCATCGACCGGTTGCGGGCGCTCGGGCGAAAAGGGGTCGAGGAACACGAGGGCCGATGCGAAGAGGACCGCCGCCGCCGCGGAGCCGAGGATAATCGCGCGCAGAGTGGCGCCGTGGGGAAGCCTCAGGCGTCGGTGGAACATGAGATCGATGCGAATAAGCATCAGCAGGAACGGCAGCAGCACGAAGGCAAAGATGAGATTGCCCGAAACCGGAGACAGCAACAGCCCTTCCGCCGCCGACAGCTCCCCGGCGGCAAAGATCTCCACGCCCCCGACGACCGGCCAGACCGCGGCCACGGGCAGAAGAAGCAGCTTGATCCACGGCGAGCGTGCGAGTGAGAAGAAGAACGCAAAGAGGAATCCCCACAGGAAGTAGAAAGTGAATGCGATATCGAACACCGACAGGAGCACCATGTCGAAGAACAGCAGGAAGATGGCGGACGCGGAGTAGAAGCTTGCGTTGCGTGGAAACGGGAGACCGCGGATGGACTGAAACACGACGGCAAACAGGAAGACGGAGATCAGCACCTTCAGCAGGAAGTACGACCCCGGTGCATACTGCCAGAGCGTAGGAAAGTCGCGGTAGTCCATGATGCCCTGGATGACGGCGGTCGCGATAAAGAAGAACAGAAACATCAATCCGGCCAGGACGAGGACGGCCCACAGATGCCGCGTTACGAGTTGCACGTAGCGCACGAGGCGCCGTCGGAATGCGATGCCGTAGATGATGGGAGAGGCGAGCACCGCCAACAGCAGGATCAGATAACTCCGCTCACCCACGAAGAACACCGAGTCGGCGACGACCGCGTAGATGTAGTGGCGGTCCCAGCTCGGCGTGGGAGGCGGCGCCGCATCCTCTACCAGCCGTTCGAGAAAGCCGAGGTAGGAAGCCGCCCACTCGGCGGTGAGCTCGGCTCGGGCCGGCCCGGCGAAGCCGGGGCCCGGAGGGGGATCGTGTATGCGAACCGTCGGAACGCCGCGCTCGAGGTAGGCACCGAGCACCGATTCCGGTGCAAGGGGCGAGCGTGCCACCTGCAGGGAGCTCAGGTGCTGTCGGCGCGGCAGCCCGCTTGCCACGAGTGCCCGGACCGTCGGCTCGGCAAGCCAGCGGGGCGTCGGTACGTCCGCCGCACCGAGCTGCGCGGACAGTCTCCGTCCCGGCGCGGCAATGTCGAGGTACACCGCGGCGATCGGCTCCTCGTGTTCCTCGATCCCCGAGAGGAGGAGGCGGCTTCCCAGATGTCGGTCGTCCACATCGGCGCCGAGGAACACGAAGGACAGGCCGGGCCGGTTGCGTTCCGCCGCCAGTTCCTCGAGCAGGGCAACGGCACCGGCAAGGCTCACGCTCCCGTCGAGCTCGGGCGCGACGCCGACGGCGTGATTCAGCGGCACGATGACGAGCAGGCGTCCCGGCATGGTGCCCGGCAGATTCGCCGTCGCGACGCGCGAGAATGAGTGTTCGTCCTCGAGCTCGGAGAAATCGCGCGTGGTAAGGGAGACATCGTAGCGTCCGAGGACTTCATCGATATAGGAGAGCGTGCGCTCTTCGCCCTCCGAGCCCTCGAGCCGCGGGTGAAAACTCCGTATTGCCCGGTAATGGGCCGCTATCCGGCCGTCGGCGGCCTCACCCGCCTCGCCGCCTTCACGGGACTGTGAAAATGCAACATGAGTTGCTACAATAAGCAGCAGGACAAAGGCGGAGGGTGTTTTCATCCGATATCGAGCATAGATTCGGCGGATCAGCTTCGTCAATAACCGACCGGCGACGGAGGAAAAGATGGCATTGCTGCCCGAAATCGAGAAGCGTGCCAGCGTGCGCAGTTTCACCGACGAGGCCGTGTCAGAGCAGCAGCTCAAACGAATTCTCGAGGCGGGCCGACTTGCCCCGTCTGCAAAGAACCGCCAGGCCTGGCGCTTTGTCGTTATTCAGAGACCGGATCTGCGGCAGCGGGTGCAGGAGGCGGCTTTCGGCCAGGAGTATGTGGGGCAGGCGCCCGCTATCGTCGCGCTCTGCACCACCAACGTCGAGTACAAGATGCCGAACGGTCAGCTCTCCTATCCGGTCGACCTGGGGATTGCCTGTTCGTTCATGATGCTGCAGGCGAGCCACGAGGATCTCGGTACCTGCGTCGTCACGACGTTTGAGGAGCGGGACGTGAAGTCCCTGCTCACCGTGCCGTATCAGATGCGGGTAGTGATGCTGCTCGCCGTCGGACATCCCGCCGAGCCGGCCGCGCGCGCGGACCGCTTGCCGCTCGACCGCGTGGTCTCCTACGACCACTGGTAGGTGAGCGACGACCTCAGCGCGTGGCGCCGCAGTGCGAGCGATATCAGCTCGCTGAGCAGGTCCTCGTAGGACAGCCCGCCGACCTCGCAGAGTTTCGGAAACATGCTGATGCTGGTAAAGCCCGGGATGGTGTTGATCTCGTTGAGGTAGAGCCGGCCGCTCTCTCCCTCGAGGAAGAAGTCGATGCGCGCGAACCCCTCACAGTCGACGGCCCGGTACGCGGCGGCGGCAATACCCCGGACGTCGGCCGCCGTTTCCTCGTCGAGCTCGGCGGGCACGAATAGGGCGGCTCCCTCGGGATCCACGTACTTTGCTTCATAGCTGTAGAAGCCGTTTCGGGGCTTGATCTCTCCCGGCGGGAACGTGCGGATCTCCTCCGTCCCCATGACCGAGCATTCGATCTCGCGTCCCGTGATCTGCGGCTCCACGAGCAGCTTGGTGTCGAACTCGAGTGCCGCGCGCGCGGCCTCGGGGAACTCCTCGAGCGATCCGATCCTGGTGACGCCGACCGAAGACCCCGCCCGGGCCGGCTTGACGAACCACGGCGGCTCGAGGTCGCGGGCCACGCGGTCCGCCGCCTTGCGAAGTCGGCCCCCGTCAATGACGTCCGCATCGTCGACGATATGCTCGCGGCGCAGAGTCCGGAAGGGAACGGTGGGCAGGCCCGCCTGTTGCCACAGCCGCTTCGTAAGCTCCTTATCCATACCGAGGGCGCTGCCGAGCACCGCCGCTCCCACGTAGGGGATTCCGGCTATCTCGAGAAGGCCCTGCACGGTCCCGTCCTCTCCGAATGAGCCGTGGAGAACCGGAAAGACCACCTCCACCTCGAGATCATTGCCCGCGGCGGAGAGCCCCCGTGCGGGAAGCACGGACACGCGGTGCGCCTCGTCCGTCGCGATCGTGAGGACGCCGCCCGCCGCGGCCTCTTCGGCCACCCGCGCGGGATCCTGAATGAACCACTCTCCCTCGCGGGTAATACCGATCGGCACGGCCTGGAAACGACCGCTGTCGAGGCGTTGCACGACCGACGCCGCCGAGTGCAGCGACACCTCATGCTCTCCCGATCGTCCGCCGTAGAGAATGCCCACCCGTGTCATGTGGCTGCCTCCTGCCGGGGTTGTTCGTATCCGGCCTCTATCAGCACGTCGAGGGCTACCTCCGCCTCATTCCAGGGACGCGGCCCTTCGGCGTAGATGATGCTCCGCTCGTGTCCCTTGCCGAGAAGCACGACGGTATCGCCGGGTTTCGCTCTGTCGACCGCAGCGCGTATCGCCTCTCGCCGGTCCTCGATAACGAGGTAGCCGTCTCCCCTGCGTCGGTCGGGATCGGCCGCGTGTATGCCCTCCTCGATGGCCCGCAGGATTGAAGCCGGCTCTTCCCCGCGAGGGTCTTCATCGCAGAGGACGATGAGCTCACAGTGTCGGGCCGCGACCGCTCCCTGCAGGGCGCGCTTCTCGATGTCCCGCTCACCGGCCGAGCCGAAGACGGCGATGATGCGCCCGGGTGTGGAGGCACGGATGATGGGGAAGAGCTTTTCGTAGGAGTTGGGGGTGTGGGCGTAGTCGACCACGACTGCGAACGGTGTGGCACGTCCGACGGGAACGAGTCGCCCTTCAACGGGCACGAGCGTTTCCACCGCCTCGGCGAGCTCGAGTGGAGACATGCCGGTGGCGGCGGAGGCGGCAAGCAGGGCGGCGAGCACGTTCTCGACCTGGAATGCGCCGGGCATCGGGAGCCTGAGCGCTCTGGTGTTGCCGGTCCCGTCGATGAGTGTGAATCCGGTACCGTCGATCCCCGGGTTCAGGTCCCGCGCGGCGAGGTCGAGCCGTTGCGCCGGTGCCGCCCGGAGTCCCGAGCCGTCGGGCTCGTCGGTTATGCCGTAGCGCAGCACCGGGCGTCGAGTAGCGGCGGCCATGTAGTCGGCATGCTCGTCGCCGGCGTTTACGATGGCGAATCGTCGCCTGCCCGTGCCCCCCGGCGCCGTCTCCGCGGCCTCGGCCGTTCGGTCGAGAGCCCGGAAGAGGTTTGCCTTGTCGTCGCGGTACTGCTCGAAGCTGCCATGAAACTCCAGATGCTCGTGGGAGAGATTCGTGAACACCGCCGCATCGAACTCCACGTCGGCGAGACGTGAGGTACGCGCCGAGAGCCCGTGCGAGGTGGCCTCCACGACCGCGATGTCCCTGCCGGAGGCGCGCATCGCGGCCAGGTAGCCCTGCAGCTCCACCGCCTCGGGAGTGGACTGGCGATTCGGATTCTTCTCGAGGGTGTCTCCGGTCTTTACCGTAACCGTGGATATGAGGCCGGTGCGAAATCCGGCGGTGGTGAGTATCTGCTCGGTGAAGGCGACCGTGCTGCTCTTTCCGTCGGTGCCGGTGACGCCGATGACAAAGAGATCGCGTGAGGGATGGTCGTAGAACACGGCGGCAATGGAAGAGAGGGCCGGGCGCGAACGGGGGACGACGACGAGGGGAACATCGGCCGGAACGCTCGCGGCGGCCTCACGCCTCTCGACCACGACGGCCGCCGCGCCGCGGCCGAGCGCCTCCTCGAGATAGGCGTGTCCGTCGACGTGAAACCCGGTAACGGCCACGAAGAGGCTGCCCTCGGTCACCGCTCGCGAGTCGTAGCAGATAGCGGTGATCAGGGGGTCCGTAGAGCCGCGGATCTCGCTCGTCTCCGTTTCACTGAGCAGGATTGACAGCCGCTTCGAAGGCATGGCAGCATACTACCAACGCGACAGCCCTTCCGCAAGTGAACATGGACTCCCGACACCCGTACCTGACGCGCCGGCTGATTGCCTACATCGGAAACAAGCGCGCGCTTCTGCCGTTTCTCGAGCCCGTCTTTGCCGAGCTCTCCGAGCGGGCCGAAGTGCGCCGCTTCGTCGATCCGTTTGCCGGATCAGGCTCCGTGGCGCGACTCGCAAAATACATGGGCTTCGAGGTCTCGGCGGCCGACCGGGAGCACTACGCGTGGGTTCTCAACGCGGCCGCCCTCGAGGTGGACGCCTCGGACCGGCCTCATCTGTTTCCCGAGTTCGGCGGCGTGGAGGCCGCCTTCGAACATTTCCACCGCATCGGAGCAGATGCGGCCCACGGAGAGGGGCGCGCCGCCGCCGGCACCGCGGGCCCCCGCGGCTACATAGCGCGTCACTACGCTCCGCGAAACACGCAGGCGGCCGACTTCCGCACCGAGCGCCTGTTCTACACCGCGGAGAACGCCCGCTATATCGACGCCGTCCGCGACGCAATCGAGGAGCGCTATCCGGCTCCGAGCCCCGGGGCGACGCCGTGGGCCGTGCCGGAACGGGCGCAGCGCGCTGTTCCCGGTCGGCGTGAGCGCCTCCTCCTCATCGCCGCGCTCCTCTACGAAGCTTCAACCCACGCCAACACCTCGGGGGTATTCAAGGCCTATCACAAGGGTTTCGGGGGGCACGGGCGCGACGCGCTCGGACGCATCATGATGCCGATGCGTATCGAGGCGCCGGCGCTCATCGACGGGGCGGCATCACGGGCCGAGGAGGAAGACGCTGCGGAGTTTCTGTCGCGTGAGGCCGCGGACCTCGTGTACCTCGATCCTCCGTACAACTCCCACCAGTACGGCAGTAACTATTTCATGCTCAACACGATCGCCCGCTGGGACAAGCCGCCCGTCCCGGACGACCGGGGTCCGGACGGGCGCCTGCTCCACAAAGCGGGCATCAGGAAGGACTGGCAGCTCACGCGATCCGACTTCTGCTCGAAGAAGCGGGCCGAGGCCGCCTTCCGGGATGTCCTCGACGCGGCCGACGCGCGGTTCCTCGTTCTGAGCTATTCCAGCGACGGCATCATTGCGGTGGAGCACATCGTGGATATGCTTGCGGAGCGGGGGAACGTTGAGCTGTTTGCCACCGACTACACCAGCTACCGCGGCGGAAGACAGAGCATCTCACGTGCCGCTTCGAACGTCGAGTTCGCGCTGGCCGTTACCACGCGGGAGCGCCGCGGGCGCGCGGGTGCGGGGGACACCGCGGATAGCGCGGGTGCGGGGCGACGGGCCCGCGGGACTTCAGCGACCACGGCTGCAGCCGCCGGCCGGGAGGAGATCAACCGATTCCTTCTTGCCCGCGAGGTCGCCTCCCTCCTGCGGGAGGCCTACGTGCCTGAGCGCGTTCGGGAGTTGTTCACGGTGTCGGGCGAGAGCATCGTGTTGTTCAATGGCCGCAAACTGCCGATGCCGCAGCTCCACCGTTTTGATGTGGCGCCCTCGGTTGCGGGGGAGCTTCCCGCGGGCGCCCTGGAAGACCTCCGCGACCGTCTGTCGCGTGCGAGGTGCGTCAACCGACAGGAGGAGGCGGGGGTGCTCGTGGAGCTCTTAAGAGGCGGCGGGCTCGAGGCGCGAACCCTCACACGGTACCGAAGCCGGCTTCTGCAGGTGTTGCGGAAGTTTGCCTATCGCAAATACGAGACCGAGTTCGAGAGGACCGCCGGGGAGATCGAGGCCGCCTGCCGCGCACATCCCGACCCTTTCGACGGGGTGGCCGCAGGGGTGGGGGAGCTTCGGGAGCTGCTGAACCGCCGGGCCCGGGGCTGAGCCGCCGGGCCCGGGGCTGAAGCCGCCCGCGGCCGGTGCCGCCATGGCGGCAACCGGCGCACG
>CAZWNS010000002.1:35036-48126 GCA_964635245.1 uncultured Spirochaetaceae bacterium | reverse complement strand
GCCCGGGGCTGAAGCCGCCCGCGGCCGGTGCCGCCATGGCGGCAACCGGCGCACGGCGGGGTCTTACTGTCCGTCCTCGCTGTAGAGGAAGTCGAAGTAGTCCATATCCGTGGTCAGAGTCTTTCGGAACCGCGGCAGTGTATCCTCGTACGAAGCAAGTGCCCGCCAGAACCGAAAGAAGTCCGGATCCTGCTGATAGGCCTGGGAGTAGATCTGCGCGGCCTCCGCATCCGCTTCGCCGCGAATCTCCTGGGCTTCTCTCTCCGCGCCGGAGATGATTCTCTGGCGCTCGTTTTCGAGCTCGCCGAGGATCTCCTCTTTTTGGCCCTCGCCGTAGGAGCGATAGGCCTGTGCGATACGCTGGCGCTCGGAGACCATGCGGTCGTAGACGCTTTCGGTGAGGTCTTCCGAGTAGCGGATCTGCCGGATCACGGTGTCGATCAGCTCGACGCCGAAGTCGGGTGTGACCTCCGCCGCGGATTCGAGCATTTCTTGGGAGAGCTCCTGGCGCCCACGGTCTACTTCGCGCTGTCGCGCGGTCACCGTTATGAGCTCTTCGATCTGCTCCACACCCTCCTCATCGAGCTCCTCGACCTCAGTTTCCACCGCATCGCTTCGATCGATCCGGTTGATCAGATTGGAGTCGCGTACGGCTTCGTGGAGACGGTTGTTGGTGATGACCCGCCGGAGCGAGCTCTCTATGACGTCGTCGAGGCGGGAGTATCCGGCCTCGAGGGTCGTCAGAGAGGCGTAGTAGAGCTCAGGATCGGTGATCCGCCAGCGGGCGGTCATGTCCACCCAGATGAACTGGTTCTCCTCGGTGGGTATGCGTCGCGGATCCCCGTCCCATGACTGGATACGCTTTGGATACCTGACCACGTTGTCTACGAGGGGCGTCTTGAACTTGAGCCCCGCATCACGCTGCACATCGACGATCTCGCCGAAGCGGATGACCACCGCCTGCTCGCCCTCGTCGAGCACATACAGGGGACCGAGCATGAAGAACACCACCACGACGACGGCTATGACGACAAGAATGGCTATGACTTTGTTCATTGTGAGCCACCTCCCTGGGGCTGGCCCGGGGTGGACTGCGAGGAGCCTTCACGCTGCAGGTTGAGAAGCGGGAGGAAGTTGTCGAGATTTCTGTCGACGAGCTCGGAGGCTTCGGCCTCGTCGAACGCGCTCTCCACCATCTCGTAGTACAGTCGCGTTCGCGTGGTCTGGGGATCGGCCTGATACTCGGTGAGGACCTCGTTGAATCTGGCTGTATCACCCTGGGCACGGTTCACGCGTTCGGCGGCGTATCCTCTCGCCTCCTGAACGATGCGCTGACCCTGTCCGTCGGCCCGGGGTATCTCCCGGTTGTATTCCTCGCGTCCCTCGTTTATGAGGCGGTTCAGGTCCTGTACGGCCTTGTTTACGTCTTCGAAGGCATCCTGAACGCGGCCGGCGGGTGGAACGATGTTCTGCAGCCTGACCTGGGTGATGTTGATGCCGAGCCCGTAGCTGTCGAGAGTATCGTTCATCTGTTGGCGACCCTCGGTCTCGATTGTGGCGCGCTCGGCGCCGATGACATCCACGATTGCCCGGTCACCGACGAGCCTGTTGATGACCGACTGGGAGATGTCGCGAATCGTCTTCTCCTGGTTCTCGACGTTGAACAGCCAGTTAACCGGCTCGGTGATGCGGTACTGAATGATCCACTCCACATCGACGATGTTGAGATCGCCCGACAACATGATGGATTCCTCGGGGTAGTCCACGTTCGACTGGCGGGTGTTGATGCCGGCCTCTTCGACCCGAAACCCGAAGGTCATGTTCTGAATGACCTGCGTCGGTACGTTCCGGTTTTCTTCTATGCCAAAGGGAACTTTGAAATTGAGCCCCGGCGGAACCGTTCGGTTGTACTCTCCGAACCGCAGGACCACACCTTGCTCGGTCTGGTCGACTATGAAAAAGCTACTCATTACCGCCCCGATAACGAGGGCGACGATAACGATGAGCACAATCATTCGCGGTTTGAGTTTGAACGGAAGACGCGGGGTTACGTCTCTTTCCGACATACGTCCTCCTGGAATTCTCTCCTAAGCAATACCGTGAGAGTAAGTCCGTGGAGGGCGGAAGTCAAGCGACGGTTACTGTATGACGGACGGCCGCGCGCGAACCGCTACACTGTACAGGAAGAAAGAAGGGGCGCTCCCCGAGGTCCGGAAAGCGTGAAAGGCCGGGTGCACGACACTCGGGGAGCAACCCCACGGGGGGAAGGCCGGCTTGCGGCCCAATGGTCTTTAGTTGCCGAGCTCCTGCTGAAGCTCCTGTTGCAGCTCGGCATCGCTTCGAGCCGCCATCATGATTTCGTTGAAGCGATTCACGTCGAGTCCGTTGTCCTCGATTGCCGTTATCATCTCTTCCTGGGAGGATTCCTGGGTGGAGCCGATCCTCTCCATGAGGTCTCTGTACTGCTCGCGCTCCGTTTCCGAGACCTCGGTCCCGCCGCCGCCTTCAGCATCCGGCTGACCCTGCAGCTCCTGGTGAATCTGCTGGAAATCCTGCTCGCTCAGCGGCGACTCGGTGATGAGCTCATCAATCTCCTCGTTCACGTCCTCCTGAACACTCTGGACGGTCTGGAGGGCATCGACGAAACGGTCGAACTCTCCCGAGTCCGGGTCGACGTCGGGTGTGTCTGCTCCCTGACCTCCTCCCGGCGCCTGTGTGCCGGTCTGAGCGCTGAGTGTAAGTGCGACGCCCATCAAGAGAAACAGCACGATCGAAACGCGCAGAATCGACTTGAGTCTGTGTTGCATGTACCTCTCCTTCAATGAAGTTTGTGAGCAGAGGATACGCCCGGCCTATCAGTGTCACGACCAATCTGTGTGAAGATTTGATCAAGAATGAGGATCGGAGCCGGCGGACGGTGCGGTCCGGTTTTCGAGCCGGCTCACAGCCGTTATACTCTGGGCGTATGGGACGATGTGAGCGCGTGGTGCGAGGGGCAGTACTGTACGTACTGCCGGTTTTGCTGATGGTGGTGCCGGTCGCGACGGCGAGTCCGGCGGTGGTTCCTCCCGAGCCGGAAGTGGCGGAGGATCTGGTCGGCCCCGTGTCCGAGGTCGAGCTCCGCGAGACCGTAATCCGGGGCTCGGACTCCGACACCGACCGAAGCACGGCGGATCGACGCGATGTGTTGCGCTTTGAAGAGGGACGTCTGGTACGGCAGGAGCGCTACGAGCCGGCGGACGAGCTGCTGTGGATATCGAGGCGCGAGTATAGCGAGGAAGGTGAGCTCCTCGACTGGCGAACAGTCGGCCTCGACGACGAGGTCGAGTGGCGCTACGAGTATGTCTATGACTCTCGCGGCCGCCTCGTTCGGGAGATTTCCTACGGAACCGGGGGTGAGCTGGAACAGATACTTCTGCACGAATATCATGAGGATGAGCTCATCGAGGACGTCATGTACGGTCCCGACAATTCCATTCAATGGCGCAGGTCGTACGACTACGATGACGAGGAAAACGCGAAACTCTGGAGCGTGTACCACTCCGACGGCACGCGCATAAAGCAGATTCGCGAGAGAGTCGATGAGCGGGGACGCGTGGTCGAAGAGGTCCACCGGGATCAGCTCGGCACCACCTACGAGCGGATCGAATACACCTACGGGTCCTTTGATAAGCCGATCGTCGAAGAAAGCTACGACGGACAGGGTGAGCTCCAGCGCCGCACCGAGCGCGAGCTCGACACTCGCGGCAACGTGATCCGGGAGCGTCTCATGTTACCCGACGACGACACCGAGCACATCGTCTCCCGGGACTACGAGTACGACGATTTCGGAAACTGGATACGGAAACGGTCGACCACCGAAGTGGTCGAATCCGATTCACGCCGGGTTGTGGAAGAGAAGATTCTGCGCCGCACCATCGAATACGAGCAGCAAACGTGATACCCGTCCGGTCCCTCTTTTCCCGGGCCTTTCTCTTCATCTTCGTTTCACTGCTCATCGTCGTGGTGGTTCTCTCCGGAGTGTTCGTTTTTGCGATACAGCAATCGATAGAACGGTGGAACGTGCACAGCGGGAGGCGACTGCAAAACCTCATGGTTCCCGAGTTGTCTCGTGTCTACCGGCAGAACGGAGAGCTCACCGAATCGAGCATCCACAGGGCGCTCTTGCCGTTCCTGACGTCCACCGTGTACGCGTACGTGACGACGGCCGACAGACGGGGGCTTTACCTCTTCGTCAGGGGAGAGCGGCGTCTCGTCCACGAGGGGCAGGACTTCAGCGAGCACGCGCAGGCGCTCGAGGGCGAAATGGGCACGCCGGTGCCGATACTCAGCGGAAGCCGGATCGTCGCCTATCTGTACGCCGACACCCTGGGCTTCAGGGAGAGTCTTGCGAACCGATACCTCGTTCACAGCATGCTTACCACCGTGACGAGCGGCGTTCTCGCCTCACTCGGCGTAGCGTTCATCCTGGCCCTGCTGTTTTCGAGGCTTCTGGCAGCCCATGCAGAGGCTCTCGCCGCCGGTTTAGGGGCGCTGGCGTCCGGTCGACGGGACGTCGACTTTCCGGTGCGCGGGCCTATCGAGCTTCGCACGATTGCCGCATCCGCTACCCAGTTGCAGGAGCAGCTGTCCACCGAGGAGCGCCTGAGACGTCGCTGGACGCAGGATATCGCGCATGACCTCCGTACCCCGATTACCGCCCTCAAGACCCAGTTCGAGGGGATCAAGGATCACGTCATTTCTCCGACCGACGAACGCCTGGAAGCACTGTTTGATGAGGTGACCCGTATAGAGCGACTTGTAAACGACTTGCGCGAGCTCAGTCGCATGGAATCGCCGGAGATGGCGCTCGAGCGCGAGCACATCGACGGCACGTCCCTTCTCGAGGATCTCGAACGGTCCTTCCGTCCCCGCGTCGGGCCCGGCATCGGCGGTTTTTCCGTCGACCACGAAGACTGCTCCTTCTTTGCCGACGAGCACCTTGTCCGCCGCGCGCTTACGAACCTCCTCGACAACGCATTCCGATACGTTCGAGACGGGGGGCAAATAGGACTGCGGATGCTCACGCGGGACGAGGGCGTGTGGTTCGAGATATCCAACACGGGGTACGTCGCCTCTGAAGAGGTTCGGCTCATGTTCGAGCGATTCTATCGGGGCGAGGGAGCGCGAAGCTCTCCGGGCTCGGGACTGGGACTGTCGATTGCCGATACGATCGCGAAGCTGCACGGCGGTTTTATCCGCTTTGTGCAGGACGAGGATGTGACGAGAGTGTGGCTCTTCATACCTCAGGCGCCCGAGCACGGCGAGCACGACGAGCCCCCCTCGGCACCGGGCAAGCACGGGCGCCGGGTCTAGCCCGAATCATCGCTTGTAAACCGATAACCGAAGCCGCGTACGGTTTCGATCCACCCTCGCTTGCCGAGCTGATGACGGAGATTGGCAATGTGCGTGTCGACCGTGCGCTCCGAGCCTTCGTAGTGGTAGCCGAGACATTCGCCGAGAATCTGACTGCGGGAGATCGCGCGACCTTCCCGGAACGCGAGGTAGGACAAAATGGACCACTCGGCGTTCGTCAGCGTCACCTCCTCTCCATCGACCAGCACACGCCGGCCGGCCCGGTCAATATACAGCTCGTGACCGTTTCGGTACCAGGTGCCCTCCTCCTGCTCGGCATCAGCGACGGTCCCTGCCCGTTTGAGGACGGCCTGGGTTCGAAGGAGGAGCTCCTTCGTCGAAAATGGTTTTACGATGTAGTCGTCTCCCCCTATCTCGAAACCCATGACTCTGCTCGATTCATCCTCCCGGGCGGTGAGAAACAGAATCGGTACACTCGAGTGCTTGCGAATCTCGGTGGCCAGAATGTAGCCGCTCTTGTCCGGCAGCATGATATCGAGAATGATGGCGTCCGGTGCTGAAACGCGCAGCGCTTCGAGGACACCGGCGGCCTGCTCGAACTCGACGACTTCGAAGCCGTTCACCTGAAAGTACTCGGCCACGCCTTCGCGTATAAGTTTGTTGTCTTCTATGATGTAGACCCTGCTCATAAGCCAAGTATACCATGACACGGACCGCCGTATGCCGCGATGGCTATCGCGGAGACTTAACAGAAACTTCACATTCCCTTGTCCGACGGTTGGCGGCGGTCGGATATCTTTTCTGTAGTAAACATATGCCGAGGGTACCTCGACGCGACCGAACGAGGAGGAAACGTATGGCCAAGCAGAAACCACAGGAAATTATCAACGAGGTGCAAAGATACGTGAATCAGGATCCCACGATCTCCGATCCGAGCAAGATCAGCGTGACCGCCTACAAACGCGGCGGCCTGCTCAACAAGCGGACCGTTCTGGCGCTCGAAGGCAAGGCGCAGAACGAGCTCGAGATCAAGGCGATCGGCGACATGGTTGCCGCGAAAGTCGGCGACGAGGTGGATGTGGAGAACAGGCTCAGCGTCTCGGGCAGCTGACGGAAGTACGGATACTCCGCCGGAAGGTGCCGCGAGGTCAAGGTTGACAGTCGGGGTGACGAAACCTATAGTCGCAAGCTATGAAGAAACGACTCGTCACCTCGGCTTTGCCTTACGTGAACAATATTCCCCATCTCGGCAACCTGATTCAGGTCCTTTCGGCGGATGTATTTGCACGCTACTGCCGCCTTGCCGGCTACGAGACGCTCTACATTTGCGGTACGGATGAGTACGGCACCGCCACAGAGACGCGGGCCCGCGAGGAAGGGATAACCCCTCGCGAATTGTGTACGCGCTACTACACGGTGCACGACGAGATTTACCGCTGGTTCAACATTTCCTTCGACAAGTTCGGCCGGACGTCGACGCCCAAGCACACCGAGATCACCCAGCACATTTTCTGGAAGCTCTACGAGAACGGGTACATCAAAGAGCACACCATCGAGCAGCTCTACTCCGAGGAATCGCAGATGTTCCTCGCCGACCGTTACGTCCGCGGCACCTGCCCGCACTGCGGCTACGAGGATGCGCGGGGCGACCAGTGCGAGAGCTGCGGCAAGCTCCTCGACCCGGCGGATCTCATAAACCCGCGAAGCGAGATCGACAACTCGACACCGGTGATGAAGAAGACCAATCACCTCTATATCGACCTGCCCGGCATACGCCCCAGGCTCGAGGAGTGGGTAAAGACCGCATCGGTGAAGGGGCAGTGGGCGCGCAACGCGGTGCAGATGACCCAGGCGTGGATCCGCGACGGCCTCAAGGAGCGGGGGATCACCCGCGACCTCAGGTGGGGCATACCGGTACCGCTCGAGGGATTCCAGGACAAGGTCTTCTACGTGTGGTTTGATGCTCCGATCGGCTACGTTTCCATCACTATGAACCTCACCGACGACTGGGAAGCGTGGTGGCGGGATCCGGAGAACACCGAGCTCGTGCAGTTCGTCGGAAAGGACAACATCCCCTTCCACACCGTCATTTTCCCCTCGTCGCTCATCGGCACCGGCGAGACGTGGACCATGCTCCACACGATGTCCTCTTCGGAGTATCTCAACTACGAAGGCGGCCAGTTCTCAAAGAGCCGCGGCATCGGCGTGTTCGGAACCGATGCACGGGACACGGGCATCCCCGCGGACGTGTGGCGGTTCTACATCTTCTACAACAGGCCCGAGACCTCGGACTTCACGTTTACCTGGGACGATTTCCAGGAAAAGACCAACGGCGAGCTCATCGGAAACCTGGCGAATCTCGTGAACCGCACGCTCACCTTCCTCTACAAGAACTACGGGGGCACGGTTGTCCCCATCGACGAGAAGAAGATGGATTCCTCCTGGAAGTCTTTCTGGGAGGAGGTGAGAGGAATCGAGGAGCAGATCACCGGCCATCTGGAGTTTGCGCAGCTTCGCGACGCCTTTCGCAAGGTATTCCAGATCTCCTCTCTCGGGAACCGCGTCTTCCAGGCCGCCGAGCCGTGGAAGACGAAGGACTCCGATCCCGAGGCGACGAAGACGCTGCTGTCCCACCTCGTGTACCTGCTGCGCGACCTCTCGATCCTCATCTCGCCCTACGTTCCCGACACCGCACAGCGAATCGCTTCCTTCATCGGGGCCCCCAAGGCGGACTGGAAGGACCTCGGGCGCCTCGAAGGGCTCTCCGCCGTCTCCAGGCCGGATATCCTCTTTTCACAGCTCACCGACGAGCTCGTCGGCGAAATGCGCGAGCGCTTCTCCGGCAGTCAGGCCGAACGGAAGGTGCGCGAAGGTCTCGCGGCCGGGGGTGAGTCGTCCGCCGGAGCAGCGGACGCCGTCGCAGCGACCGATCCGGCCGAGGAGTTCGTGTCGAAGGTTGACCTCCGGGCCGCACGGATCGTCTCGGTCGAGCGCCACCCCAAGGCGGACAAGCTCTACGTCGAGACGATCGACGACGGCGAGACCAGCGAGCGCGTTATCGTCTCCGGTCTCGTGCCCTACTACGCGGCCGATGAGCTCTCCGGGCGAACGGTGATACTGGTGAACAACCTCAAGCCCGCCAAGCTGCGCGGCGTGAAGAGTCAGGGCATGCTCCTTGCCGCCGAGCCCGAGGAGGGCGGCGAGGGTGATGAGCGCACCGTCGACGTGCTCTTCGTCGACCACGCGACGCCCGGCGAGCGGGTTCTGCCCGAGGGCGTCTCGGCACCGGAAACCGAGCCGGATGAGATCGACATCGAAAGTTTCTTCGCAATGCCCATCGTCGTGAAGGACGGGGTCGTGCAGGTCGGTGGCCGAGACCTCGAGGTAGGCGGCAAGAAGGTCACCAGCGATACGGTGACCCGCGGCAAGGTCGGATGACGAGGGAAGTCGACGAGGCGACCTATCCACTTCCGCACGGGTTCCTTCAATCGGTCTTCTGGGCACGATTCAAGCAGCGATTCGGCTGGACTCCCCACTTCTTCGCTCTCGAGCGTTCGGCTCCGGGGGCGGACGCGCGGGGAGTCGCGCCGCTTCTCGTGCTCACGCGCCGGGTTGCTCCGGGCGCCCGCCTGGCCTACGTTCCCCATGGCCCGGAGGATGCTGAGCTCGTCGCCGCGGAGGGGCGGCTCTCCGATCTCGCCGCGGCGTTAGCGAAGCAGCTCGAGCCGGAACCGCTGTTCGTCCGGTTCGATGTGCCCTTCGAGGAGGCCGCGACCGGCGGTCTCGTGCGCGCGCCGGTGGATATCCAGCCTCCGAGCACCGTCATCGTGGATCTCAGGCAGGACGAAGACGCGATCCTTGCGGCCATGAAGTCGAAGACCCGGTACAACGTGCGGCTTGCCGGCAAGCGAGGGGTGAGGATCCGGGAGGGGACGGTGCATGCCCCCGGTACCGGCCCCGGTGACGACCTGGACCTCTGGTACGGACTCTACCGCGAGACTGCCGAGCGGGACCGTATCGCCATTCACTCGGCCGCTTACTACCGGGCCCTCTTCGATACGGCGGCGGAGTCTTCGGCGGTCGATCTCTCGCTGCTCGTAGCCGAGCATGAGGGTGAGCAGCTTGCAGGCATCATCGTGATCCGCTTCGGTGGAACGACGACCTATCTCTACGGCGCATCGTCGAACCACAAGCGGAACCTCATGGCACCCTACGCCCTGCAGTGGGAGGCGATGCGCCGCGCCCGTGCGGAGGGTGCGCGCTGCTACGACCTCTTCGGCGTTCCGCCGGCCGACGATCCCGAGCATCCGATGCACGGTCTCTATCGCTTCAAGACCGGCTTCGGCGGGCGGTTACTCCATCGAGCCGGCGGCTGGGACTATCCGGCTCGGCGCGGGGGCTACACGCTGTACCGTGCGGCGGAGCGCGCCCGCACCTTCTACTACAAGCGCATCAGAAAGCGGTAGCTGGGGCGGGCCGCGCGGCGCGGTGGCCTGTGGTCGGGCCGCCGCTACTCAAGCGCCTGCACGATATCTCGAAATCGCCGACCCCGGTCGAACTCGTTGCGAAACATGCCGAACGAGGCGCATCCGGGCGAGAGTATGACAACCTCACCGGCGCGGGCCTCACCGGCGGCCGCGGACACCGCATCCTCGAGCGACGCGAAGGGGCCCCGCGGGCTGAGGCCGGCCGTCTTCCGGCCGCCGAGTACCTCGAGGATCGCAGGGGTGGCGTTGCCTTCGAGCAGGTACAGCCCCGCCACCCGGGCCGCGATCTCGGAAAAGAGCGCGAAGTCTATGTTCTTGTCGGTGCCTCCGGCAATGAGGTGGACCGGCACATCGAAGGAGCCCACCGCTTCGAGGGTCGCCTCCGGGATGGTCGCCGCGGAATCGTTGTAATACCGCACGCCGTCGCGCTCGCGAGTGAGCTCGAGGCGGTGCTCGATGCCCGGATAGCCGGCGGCCGCATGACGGATCGCGTCGGCCCCGACGCCGAGAAGGCGGCACACGAGGCCGGCGGCGAGGAGATTGCGGCGCATGTGGGCGCCGGGGACAAGGAGCCGCTCGGGGAGGATTTCTTCTCCCTGCGCGGCGGTGCGAGCGGCCGCGGAGCCACCGTCGTCCGGCACTCGCGCGATGCCGACCCTACCGTCGAGCCACGCTCCTGCCGCCGCGCCGGCCTCGGTGGGGTCGAGCGGCGCATCGGCGGTAACCGCGCCTCTCGCGGGAGTCTCCCGGAGAAACGAGCGCCCCCAGGTGTCGTTCCGGGCGATCGTCCAGTCGGCTCCCCGTTGCGAGGCGTATATCAGGCGCTTGTCGGCGACGTAGTCCTCCATCGAGTCGTAGTAGTTGAGATGATCCCGATAGATGCTCGTGATGAGCGACACGCGCGGCTGGAGGGCCGCGATACCGGCGCCCGTAAGACTGAGGTCCCCGAGCTGAAAGGAGGAGAGCTCGAGCACGACCGTGCTCGCTTCGGTGAGCTCATCCACGAACTCCAGGGGTGAGCGGGTGATGTTTCCGCCGAGATACGCCTGTCCCATCGTCTCGCAGAGAATGTGGTGGGTGGCCGAGCTCGTGGAGGATTTCCCCTTCGTGCCGGTGACGGCGATGATCGGCGAGGAGGCGCGCGCGAGGAAGATGGAGATGTCGGTCTCTATGCGGCGGGCGAGAGTGAGATAGCGTGAGTTTCGGCGCACGGCCGGGTTCTTCACGACAACATCCGCCCCGGCGAAGTCCGCATCTTCGTGGCGACCGAGCACGAAACGGATCGGAAGCGAGGCAAGTGCATCGAGAGATGCGCCGAGCTCCGACTCCGTTCTCAGATCGGTAACGGTGACCTCGGCTCCCTCGCGGGCGAGAAACCGGGCCGCGGAGGCGCCGCCGCCGTGGAGACCGAGGCCCATGACGGTGACCCTGGCTCCCGCGTAAGATTCAGGGGTTTTCAACGACAAACTCCTTCATGTCGGAATCGTTCAGGTAGGCCCGCACCTGCAGGCTCTTCCAGTATTGCCGGTGGCTCTCCTCCACCTGTGCCTTCAATCGCCGAAACGTCTCGAGGTCCTCGCTGAATGCACGCTCTTTGAGCGCATCCTGAATCTCCTCGATATGCGGCTTGAGAAAGTCGCGGGCCGCATGCAACAGGGGTATCGCCTCCCAGCGTCTCGCGGGGAGAAGATCGATCACGCTCAGGCAGACGGACCGGTATTTGCAGTTGAGCGGATAGTAGGGATAGGTGCGCTTACCCTGCGGAAGAAAGAGCTTGGAGAAGAACTTTGTGAGATCTCTGTCGAGCCAGATTCCCTGCACGAAGTAACCGCGACCGGTTTCGCCTATCCAGGTATCCGAAACGATCTGCTCCACACGGAAGCCGTCCGGATCGGACTCGGCTCCGATGATGCCGCTGAGCGGGATGATGTCCGTTTCGACGTATACCCGATCGGTACGATAGATCGGGCTCACATCGTTGGACCCTCGCTCGATCACCTCGTGCACCATGGGACGGAAGGACAGGTCGAGCCTGAGGAGATAGAGGTCCGCCCGGTTCTCGTGCGCGTGCAGCGCGTAGAAGGTGGGGCGCTGCACCTCGGCCGGATCGAAGACGTAGCAGAGGCCGTCGAAGATGGCGAGTCTGCGTGCAATAAGGGTACGGGTAAGCTCGCGCAGGGCGGCGAGATAGTCCTCCCGCGGGCGAGAGAGGCGCACATCGTGGTGGATCGGGAGAGCGGGGACGATAAACGCTGAGGGGAGCCGCAGGAAGAAATCCTCGTTCTGGTCGAAGTGCCGCGTAACGGCGACCGGTTCGGCGGGCGAGACCGCGACGATTTCGTTCATGCCGGGGTCGGAGTATCCGAGCCTGATTTCTCCCGTTACCTGCTCCATCGTCGGCCACTATACTCGCAGACTACAACGCTGTGCAATGTTGAGCCCGCGACGGAATTGGGCTACACTCGAAAGTACATGTACCGGCTCCTTGCAGCGTTTCTCATGCTTTTCCTCGTGACGTCCGCCCTGTCGGGGCAGGAGGACGGTCGCATCCCCGTCGGTATGATCGGCACCGCCGAAGGCCGGCGGCTCTCGATCTTTCGCGAAGGCGATGTCGGCACCTACGACGCGTATCTCGAGCGGATTGCCGGGCTCCCGGTCCTCGGCGGGTCCCTCGTGCAGCTCGAGGAGAATACGAGCGTCGAGCTGCAGCTTCTTCCCGGTACCGCGAGGGTCAAGCTTGCCGCGCAGGCGACCATCCGCCTCGAGGAGGTCGGTGACGCCGGCGGCGGGCGCATTACCGCGTATTTCGGGCGCCTCAGGGTGGTCGTCCCGTCGGCCGGCGGGGGCGACGTCGTGGTGGAGGGGCCCGACGCCCGCGTGACGATAGCCCCGGGGAGCGATGTTGCGGTTGACGTGCTGGCCGACCCCGATACCGCGGCGGTCTACACATCCGTTTCGACCATCGCCGGGACCGCGACCCTCGGCGCGAGACCGCTCGATCCGGAGGACGACGGAACCGTGGTAGCCGCCGGGACCCGGGCCCGCACCGTGCCCGCGGAGGCGGGAGTCACCGTGGAAGCATCCGGTGCTCTCGACGCTGAGACCGCGGCGTACTGGGCGCGCCGCGCTTTCGTGGTGGAGGCGAGCGGACCCGGAGTGCTCGCAGAGCGTTTCCCGGAGGCGTTCGCCTACGTCGGCGGGTTCTACGAGCAAGAACCGCGGCCGGCGGAATCGGCTGAGCCGCCCGC
>CAZWNS010000002.1:0-34936 GCA_964635245.1 uncultured Spirochaetaceae bacterium | reverse complement strand
GCCCGCCGACGTCGATCTCGTGTCACCGGAGTCCGACGAGCGCGACCGCACCGAGCTTCGCAACGGCGGCCTCGGGCTCATGGTCATGGGAGCGGTGTTCGCGGGCGCCGGGTACGGGGTGGATTATGCGGCCGACGCCTTCTTCAGCGAGGCGGTGCAGCCCGAGGGTGTCTCCCCCGGCACGGTGATGATGTATGCGGGCGGCGGCTTCTTCGCCACCGGGCTCATCACCCTGCTGGTTTCACAGTTCTAAGCCTGATGCAGAGCTACGAGCGTTGCGAAGGCTCCCCGATGATGGTCCCGTCGATGTGCCGCCGCTCCATGGTCCGGTCCTCGAGCCGTTCGATCCGATAAATCACCCAGTCGCCACGGCTTTGCCGCAGGTACACCCGGTCGACCCGCTCGAATCCGACGAGGATGTTTTGATCCTCACCGTCACCGTCACCGTCCATGCCGGTGGGATACCACTTCTCGTATGTAGCGCGGAAGGCATGCTCGTCCTCGTCGGGAGGGCGCAGAGCCTCGAGACGCAGATCCGCGACGCCGTACACTTGCCGTCCCTCCTCTATCGGGGGCTTGCCCTCGGCGTGCCACTCCCGCGCATCGATGACGCCCGAGCGCATCTCCACGGCGGTTCGCATGCGGGAGACTACGAACATGGTGGTGACTTCGCGGATTTCGGAGCTTCCGGCACCGTCGACGGTGGCGTCACCCATGATCTCATGGTTGAGCTCGTTCATGCCGTAGTAGAAGGCCTCCACGACCTCTGCCGGTCCGTAGCCGACGGTTTCCCGCGGCTCGAATGAGCGGTACAGTATGGTTGCCGGGATGGTGCCGATGAACACCGCGAGCAGCGTGATTGCCACGTAGCGGCGCCAGTTGCGGCGGATGTGTTCCCGTCGCCGGTAGGTCCGTTCCATGCCCCGCTGCTCGGCCTCGGCTTCATCGAGGAGGCGGCGGCGTTCCTCGTCGCTAATCTCGCGGTGGGTGCCCGTCCGTATCCAGCCCTGGAAGATCTCGGCCCAGCCGTCGAGGGTCGGGAGCTTCCCGTGCGGATCGGCGAGGCAGCTGCGAAGCGTCTTCCCGACATCCTCGAGGATTTCCGGCACGATGTAGCGAGGATCGGCCACGAGCCCGGAGCGCATGCGCTCGGTGAGCTCCTGCTCGTCGGTCTCCTCGAACGGAACCCTGCCGGTGAGGGACTGAAACGCCAACACGGCGACGGCGTATGAGAGATTGCGCTCGGTGTCGAGATCGGGATGGCGGTAGACCTCGTAGAACTCGCGTCGATCATCGGGAGACTGGAAGCCCGACATGGCGCTCACGAGCTCGGGCGGCAGAAACAGCACGCCGCCGTCGTTCAGGAAGACAATGCCCCGGGCGTGCAGCACCGGAGCCGGTTGATGTGCCGACTGAAGTGTGCTCATGGCCCGCGTAAGTCGACTGAGGTAGGGGAGGAAACCGTCGGCGGAGTACTGCAGCACCTCCGAGAGGGTGTGTCCCTCGACGTAGTCACCGTAGAGGTAGAGCTGGTCCGCGTGCTGGGTGAATCCGTGAATATGCCAGCTGTGCAGCCGGTCCTCGACGACGATGGTGCCGTGCGTGCGCTTCATGCCGGTGAGCTTGGTGACCGCGAAGCGGTTTGTGGGAATATAGGTTGCGATCCCGAGAAACGTGCCGTCATGGCGGTCGATGCGGACTAATCCTTCGGCAAGCTGTGATAGTTCCATCTATTCGTCATTCCCCTCGTCGGCCTTCCCCACGACGTCCATTTCGCCGAATACCGTGGCGGTAAAAACCTGAATTTCCGTCGACGCGTCGCGCCAGCATGCCGCAGCGAGATGCGCCTTGTAGCAGCAGTGGCTTAGAAATGTCTCACGGTCCCATCCCTGCTCGGTTGCAACCTGCGGCAGCAGCAGGCCCGCGTGACCGTGAGCGCTGAGCATGACTCCATGCTTCCCGGGGATAACCTCCTCCGGCGAGGAAACGCGGCGCAATGGAGAGAGCACCGATATCTCGAACCGAACCGTCTCGAGCTCCGGCAGGGTTATCGGAGCAAACCGCGGATCCCGAAAGGCCGCCGCTGTCGCGGCGTCGCGCACCGTGTCGTCGAGGGGGCGACTTGCAACCACGTGACCGATACACCCCCGCAGCGCCGGCTCGGCGCCGGGAGACTCGAGGGAGCGGAGGGTGACGAATGCACCGGCCGGCTCCCGCACCATCGCGCTCGGTGGCTCGGGATGGGAGGGAGCGTCCCCCTCCAGCTTTGCCCGGACGGCATCACGCGCGATCCGGATCAGGTAGCGCTTATCCTCGATTGAGAGTGAAAACTCTTCGGTCACGACACCTTGAATTTGAAGCTTTTTGCCGGTTGCGGCAAGGGTCACGTGCGCGAGCGGTCGAACAGACGATCGAGGCGCTCCTGCTCTATCCGCACGGCGAGATTCTTCTCCTGCGTCGGAATCACCAGGCCGGTTTTCCCGTGTTTCGCGCGCCGAAGGTGCTTCACCTGCGTGTAGAAGAGATCGGCCTCGCCGGCGTTCCGCGCCTTGCTGTACCAGACCGCGAGGTTGCCCGCGTCGAGGAGCACGTCGAGGGGTACACTCTTTCCCGGTTTCGACCGGATGAAGACGTAGCCGCCCGGGGCGTCGCGGGTGTGGAGCCAGTAGTCGTTGCCGCGAACGTAGCGTCGCAACAGCTCGTCATTCTCCCGGGCGCTGCGACCGACGAGAATGCGAAAGCCCCGGGACTCGAACTGCAGTCCCGGCGTGTGATCGCCCTCGTCGCTCTTCCGTTCCGGCTTCACCGACTCCGCCATCTCCCGAAGCGCGGCGAGATCCTCCGTCTCATCGACGGCCGCTATCTTGTCCTCAAGCTGCCGGGCCCGGCGACGTTGGTTCTCGAGCTGTTCGGTGATGTTCTCGAGGCTCTGCTTCGCCTTCTTGTGGCGTGCGTAGTAGCGCTCGGCGTTCTCGTGCGGGGCAAGCTGGGGGTCGAGCTCGATGCTGGTGGGCCGGTTGTCGCGGAAGTAGTTCTCCACCTCCACCCATCGGTCACCGGGGGAGATGCGATGGAGGTTCGACATGATGAGGTCACCGTAGATTCGATACTGCTCGTGATCCTCCGCTTCTTCCTGCCTGCGCTCGAGGTTCGCCAGGTTACGTCGTGCGCGGGAGAGCTCGGTCTGCAGTCGCCTGCGCACCGAGGCGGCAATCTGCTCCCTGCGCTCGTCGTGCGCGCGTCGACCGTAGACGTCCTCGAGATGCCTGTTGAAGTCCGTCTCCGGTGGATACTCCCGCACGGTGAACTTCTCGAGGCGCGCCCGACGCTCCGCCTCATCCGTCTCGGAGCGGGAGATGTCGTGCTCCGGATCGTAGCGGGCGCCGGAGACTTCGTTGCGCTTCGGGCGCCGGTACACGGCATCGAGGATCACGCCGTCGGCGTCGGTGGCGATCACATTGGCGGCGCCGCCCCACAGCCGGACCCAGAGGAGCGTACGCTCCGCCGCCCGCTCCACCACGATTTTGACGATGCGCTCGCCGCCCAGCTGATAGGCATCCACGATCCGCCCGCCCTCGAGCCGCGAGCGGAGGAACTGCTCGAAACGCTGAGCCTTTTTGGGCCGTGCCGGCGTGCGGGAGAGGCGATGGAGCCGCGTCGCGCCCTGCTCGAGAGAAACGAGGAGATGAAACCGTTCACCCGGCCGGTAGAGCTCGAATACCAGGCTGCGATAATCGGGTTGAAGCACACGCTGCACGTGGGAACCGACGAGATCGAGCTCCTCGAGGACGAGATCGATTTCCCGCCAGTTGAGGGACACGGCCTTCAGCCTGCCTCCGCCTCGACGGCGCTCAGGAAGGCGTCGGCGTCCTCCTGTGAAAAGAACACGAAGTAGATCGTGCGGGGCACGGTGTTGCGCCGTGTGTACTCACCAACCGCCCGGTAGGCAATCCGCGCCGCCCGGTCCTTGGGGAATCCGTAGACACCGGTTGAGATCGCCGGGAAGGCAATGGTCTGCATGGCCTCGAATGCGGCTTTGTCGAGGCTGTTGCGGTAGGCGGCTTCGAGGAGCTCGTCCTCACGGTTGTCGCCGCCGTGCCACACCGGCCCGACGGTGTGGATGACCTTCTGCGCCGGGAGGTCTCCGGCGGTCGTAACGGCCGCCTGTCCCGTCGGAAGCCCGTCCGGCCAGTCGTGCCTGCGTATCTCCTTGCACTCTTTGAGAATGGCCGGGCCGCCCGCCCGGTGAACGGCGCCGTCGACGCCGCCGCCACCCATGAGCGATGAGTTCGCCGCGTTCACCACCGCATCGACTTCCAGCTGTGTTATGTCGCCCGTCATTACGATGAGTCGCCCGTTCAAGAGCTCGGTCATGAGAACAATCCTCCGTTTCGGCCGTACACGGTCACTATACGAAATCCGCCTCCCCGGCGTCCATCGATGCGCGGATGTGGCGTCGGACCTCACCGAGGAGGTAGAAGGAACCGGTGACCAGAATCGGTCTTCCCTCTCCGCCGGCGCGGGCCGCGGCTACGGCCGCCCGGGCATCGGGAATAAGTGTCACCGCCGCCCCCGCCGACTCAAAGGCCGCCGCGACCGCCTCCGGAGAGCTGTCCTTGAAGCTTCCCGGCCGCGCGATGATGACCCGGTCGAAGCCGTCCGCGAGGATGCGGGCCATGGTCTCGTGGTCCTTGCCGGCCACCGACCCGAATATCAGGATACCGCGGGTGCCGAAGAGCTCGCCGAACGTCTCGCGCAGCCGCGCCACCGAATGGGGCGTGTGGGCGCCGTCGAGGACGACCGGCACGTCGTCCGCGGTGCGAATCAGCTCGCCACGGCCGGGAAGCCAAGCCGCCTGTATGCCCCGCTCGAGCGTGGCCGGGGCGACCTCGGGGAAGAGCCTGTGCACGCAGAGGGCGGCGAGCGCCGCGTTGTCGGCCTGGGCGACGCCGAGCATGGAAAGCCGCGCCTTCAGCGATACGCCGTCGCGGAAGGCCACCTGCAGTAACGGCGGCACCCCGGCGGTGTCGAGCTGCAGGGTCGTGGTCTCCTCGGTGAGGAACGCCGCCTCCGCTCCGGTTTCCGCCAGGCGTCGACGCACCACCGCGACGGCCTCCTCGGTGAGCCTGCCGATAAACGCCGGGGCGCTCTTGATGATGGCGGCCTTCTCGCCCGCGATTTCCGGGATCGTCCGGCCGAGGTACTCGGTGTGCTCGAGCTCGATGGGGGTAATGATGCTCGCCCGCGGCGAGACGACGTTCGTGGCGTCGAGGCGCCCGCCCATGCCGGTTTCGAGTACCGCGTAGCGGTAGCCGAGACGCACGAAAGCGAGGAAGGCGAGCAGGGTGAGCAGCTCGAAGGTCGTGGGTGGACCCCCGTGGGTCTCGTGCTCGAAGCGCGACTCGCCGCCGCCCTCGAGGTAGTCGTGGATCCGCTGCGCTTCCTCGAGGAGTACGTGCTCGGGCAGCGGTCGACGGGCCGAGGTGAAGCGCTCGAGGTAGCTCTCCACGTGCGGCGATGTGTAGAGTCCGACATCGTAGCCGGCGGCGTCGAGCATGGAGGCAACGAAGGCCGCCGTGGAGCCCTTGCCCTTGGAGCCGGCGATGTGAATCGCCTCGAGCTCCCGTTCCGGTCGGCCGAATGCCTCGAGCAGGGCCTCCATGCGCTCGAGGCGGTACTCGCGCGTCATCGTCTTCGAGCGCTCGAGGTTCGTGAAGGACTCGATATAGGCGAATGCGTCGTCGGTGTGGGAGAAGTGTCTGCTCACGGCGGGCTCACGGCGACTCCTCACGGCGCCTGAGAGCCTGCGCGTGGGAGTGGAAGCCCTCATAGTCGGCGAGGGCGATCACGTGGTCGCGCAGCTCATGGTAGCCGCCGGCGGTCACGTGGACTATCGAGGAGTACTTGACGAAATCCCGCACCGAGACCGGAGACCACGTGCGCGCGTTTCCGCCGGTGGGCAGCACTGCGTTGGCCCCGGTCGCGTAGTTGGCGAGGCTGAACACCGAATGCTCGCCGAGAAGGATCTCCCCGGCGTGACGAATGAGACCGAGGACCTCGTAGGGCTCCCGTGTCTGTATCTGCAGATGCTCGGGAGCGAACGCGTTGACGATCTCCGCAGCCTCCTCCAGGGTCTCGCTCTTGATGATGCCGCCGTAGCCGGAAAACACGTCCTCGAGGAAGCCGCGGCGGGGCTCGGGAGCCTCGGCTACGAGCTCGGGGAGGATTTCCCGCACCGCCTCGGCGAGGGGCAGACTGGGAGTTACGAGAATAGCCTGCGAGTCGGAGCCGTGCTCGGCCTCGACCATGAGATCGAGGGATACCTTCCAGGGGTCCGCGTGGCGGTCCGCAAGGACGATCGACTCGGTCGGCCCGGCGGGAAGCCCGGTATCGACGATCCCCGCCACCTCCCGTTTGGCGGCGGCGACATAGCTGCTTCCGGGGCCGACGATCTTGGAGACCGCCGCCACGGACTCCGTTCCGTAGGCGAGAGCTGCGACGGCCTGGGCGCCGCCGATGCGGTAGACGGTGTCGACGCCGCAGTAGCGGGCGGCGTACAGGCATGCGGGGTCGACGCTGCCGTCCGGGGAGGGTGGGGTGACGACGGCGACATGCTCCACGCCCGCCACCCGAGCGGGGACGGCGAGCATATAGAGCATCGACGGAAAGCTTCCCCGGCCGTGCGGGACGTAGAGGCCCGCCGACGGGATGGGGCCCGCGCGCTCGCCGGCGTAGACGCCCGGACGTACCTCGGTGGTACGGAGGCTGCGGTCGAGTTGCGCCTCGTGCGCGCGGAACACGTTGTCCACGGCAAACTCGACGGCCGCGCGCACCTCATCCGATATGAACCCGGCCGCCGCGTCGAACTCCTGCGCCGATACGGCGATCGGTCGATCGCCGAGTTCGACTCCGTCGAAGCGGGCGGTGTACTCGCGCAGGGCCGCATCCCCCCCGTTCCGTACCCCCTCGGTGATCGCGCGCACGTTCTCCCGCACGCTTTCGATATCCTGCTCCGATCGCGCGAGAATCTGCGCGCGCTCGCGTTCGGTCAGTTCGGCCCACTCGTAGAATCGTATGTTCATCGTCATTCGCTCCGCTTCGCTGCCTACAGGCTACCCACGGCGCCCCGTCCCGTCAACTTGCCTTTTTTGAACCGGTGCTATAGGGTTTGGGGAAACCGTACCGAGCAAAGGTGGTGCCGATGGTCATCAAACCGATGATTCGTAACAACATATGTGTCAACGCCCATCCGGAGGGCTCACGCCTCTACGTGAACAGACTCGTTGACTACATGCGCGAGCAGAAACGAATCGACGGTCCCGCGAACGTTCTGGTTATCGGTTCATCGGCCGGCTACGGGCTGGCTACACGCGCGGCGGCAGCCTTTGCGTCCGGCGCGAACAGCCTGGGGGTCGCCTTCGAGAAGCCCGCAAGCGCACGGCGGCCGGCAACGCCGGGCTGGTACATGACCGAGGAGTTCGAGCGCCTCGCGCGCGCGGAGGGCCTCTACGCGGCATCCCTCATCGGTGACGCCTTCAGCCACGAAATGAAGCAAAACGCCGTCGAGAAGATCCGGGAGAATATGGGCACCGTGGATCTCGTCATCTACAGCCTTGCCGCCGGTGTCCGCGTCGACCCCGACACGGGCGAGATGTTTCGCTCCGCCCTCAAGCCCATCGGCGATGCCTATAGTTCCTACACGCTCGATCCCTTCAAGGAGGAGATCCGGGAAGTCTCGGTGGAACCGGCGACACGGGAGGAAATCGAGGCCACGGTCAAGGTGATGGGCGGCGAGGACTGGGCGCTGTGGATACAGGCCCTGTTGGATGCGGGCGTGCTGAGCGAGGGCGTGACGACGCTTGCCTACTCCTACATCGGAAGTGACTTCACCCGTCCCATCTATCGTGACGGAACGATCGGACAGGCCAAGGAACACCTCGAGGCTTCCGCCGGCGAGCTCGACTCGAAGCTCTCGGCGATCGGCGGCAGCGCGCGTGTGTCCATCAACAAGGCCGTCGTGACGCGTGCAAGCGCCGTGATACCGGTGGTACCCCTCTACATGACCATCCTGTTTCGCGTGATGAAGGAGAAGGGTGTGCACGAGGGCACCGGCGAGCAGATGTACCGCCTCTTCGCCGAGCGCCTCTACGGACCGGGCGCCGTCCCCACCGACGGGAACGGGCGCATCCGTCTCGACGACCGGGAGCTTCGCGACGACGTGCAGGCGGAAGTCCGCGCGGGATGGGACGGCATCGGCGAGGAGAATCTGCAGGAGCTCGCCGACCTCGAGGAGTACCGCAGCGAGTTTCTCCACATGCACGGATTCGGGTTCGACGAAATCGACTACGACGAGGACGTCGACCTCTAACCGCGTGTTTCCCGCTGCCATCGCCATCTTCTTCTATGAGGAGCCTTATGTGAACATGGAGGCGTTCGTGCTGGGTACCGGCGGGATGATGCCGTTGCCCGGGCGCAATCTGACATCGGTACTGCTCCGCCGTGAGGGCGAGCTCTTCCTCTTCGACTGCGGCGAGGGCACGCAGGTGTCGCTCCGCGCCCTCAATCTCCGGTGGAAGAGGATTACCGCCATTTTCATCTCTCACACGCACGCCGACCACGTCACCGGGCTGCCCGGTATGCTCATGCTCTCCTCTCAGGTTGACCGCGAGGAGCCGCTCTACATCATCGGGCCGCCGCGGATCCGTGAGTACGTCGAGATGAGCCGCCGGGTGCTCGAGATGTACATCAATTTCGAGATCGTCGTGCAGGAGATCGAAGACCCGCGCACCGCCGGCGAGGTTTTCGCCGGTGCGGGCTTTACGGTACGCTCCTTTCCTCTCTATCATACACGTGATTGCGTGGGATACAGCCTGACCGAGGAGGATCGACCGGGGGTGTTTCATCCGGAAAAGGCCGCGGCGCTCGGCGTTCCGCGCGGCCCCATGTGGTCGCAACTGCAGCATGGAAGCGCGGTCTCTCTGGAAGACGGAACGGTGGTCGAGCCGTCCCAGGTGATGGGTGAACGTCGGCGAGGCCGCAAGTTCTCCTACGTCACCGACACGCTTCGCCACCGCAGCATAGAGCGGGAAGTGAGCGGCTCCGATCTCCTCATATGCGAGGGCATGTTCGAGAAGTCCCTGCGCGAGACCTCGCGGGAGAAGCGTCACATGACCGCCTACGACGCCGGCAAGCTCGCGAGACAGGCCGGCGGCGTGAAGCGCATGGGATTGATTCACTACAGCCCGCGGTACACGAAGAAGGATCTGAAGCTGCTCGAGGACGAGGCCCGCGAAGAGTTTCCCGCCTCGTTCCTCACGCGGGAGCGGCAGACTATCGAAATACCCTACGACGAGTAGACGATGATACGGGTCACCGACGTCAGCAAGAGCTACGGACACGTAGAGGCGGTGCGCCGCGTGAGCTTCGAGGTGAATCGGGGTGAGGTGTTCGGTCTCCTCGGACCGAACGGTGCGGGAAAGACCACCATCCTCCGGATACTCACCGGCTACCACTTTCCGAGCTCCGGCACGGCCACCGTCAACGGATACGATGTCCATACCGATCCCATCACGGTGAAGCGCGGTATCGGCTATCTCCCCGAGAGCGCGCCGCTCTACACCGAGCTCAACGTGATGGAGTATCTGCAGTTCATTGCCGAGGCACGGGATATCGCCCCCGCGGAGCGTGACGACCGCATCGACCGGGCCGTTCAGCTGTGCGGGCTGCAGGAGGTGGTCTACCGCTCCATAGATAACCTTTCCAAAGGGTACCGCCAGCGCACCGGCCTCGCACAGGCCATCATCCACGACCCCGATATCCTGATCCTCGACGAGCCCACCAGCGGGCTGGATCCGAACCAGATCATGGAGATTCGCCGGCTCGTGCGCGAGCTCGGGTCGGCAAAGACGGTAATCCTCTCCACCCATATCCTGCAGGAGGTCGAAGCGGTCTGCGACCGCGTGCTCATCCTCAATCGGGGCAAGGTCGCGGCGGAGGGCACCACCGCGGAGATCGCCTCCGAGATGAAGGGAGATGACGTGTTCCTCTTCACGGTGAAGGGCGCCGGTGAGCAACCGGTGCGCGCGGCGCTCGAGAACCTGCGTGAGCTGCGGCGCATCGAGCGCATCGAGTCCACCGGTGCCGGTCCGGCGGCACGCACCGACGTGCAGGTGACCCTCGCCTCGCGTGGCGCCGCGGAGGGAGGCGCCGCGGATGGGGGCGCCGCGGGCGAGCCGGCACCCGAGGGGGGTGAGCTCATTTTCGACTGGGCCGTGGAGCAGGGGTTCAAGCTCGTCGGTCTCGAGCGCAAACGCTACAGCCTCGAGGACATCTTCATCAGCCTTACGGCCGAGGAACAGTCATCATGACGGCACGTACCCGGGAGATCCTCAGCGCGATCCTCACAATCGGCATCGTGATCCTGCTCGCACTCAACAGCACGTTGTTCTTCTTCCGCCTCGATCTCACCGAGAATAAGGCCTTCACGATTTCCGAGGTGTCGCGGAATCTCTTCGCCGAGATTCCACAGGAGGTCACCATTACCTACTACGTCTCGGATCGGCTCAGAAACCGCGCCGTGGAGACGCAGCAGATCATTGACCTCCTCAACGAGTACGCGGCGTATTCCCGCGGCCGCATCAACGTGCGTATCGTCGACCCGCGGGAGGAGGAGGAAGCCGCGGAGCGCGCTCGTGAGCTCGGCGTGGTGCCGCAGCAGATACAGGTCGTCGAGGACGATCAGCAGAGTCTCGCGGTCGTCTACACCGGAGTTGTGGTCGAGTATCTCGACGAGTACGAGACGCTGCCGGTCGTATTCGATCCGGGCACGGTGGAATACGAACTGACCTCGACGATCCGGGATCTCGTCAGGGGCGAGCAGGACGTCGTGGGGCTGCTTCTCGGAAAGGAGGAGGAGAGCCTGGAGGAGAACTACAATCTCCTCGCCAGTGAGCTCTCGCAGAGCTTCGAGTTTCGCCGGATTCGGCGGGGTGAGGAGATCCCGCCGGAGGTTACCGTGCTCTTCGTTATCGGCGGGTCCGGCCTCGACGAGTACGATCTCTATCCGATAGACCAGTACCTGATGGACGGGGGCAGCGTGCTCTTCGGCGTGGAGGGAGTCGCGGTGGACGTCCGGCGAAGCTTCTCCGCGCGCGCTCCGGAGGATATGCCCGTCCTCGATATGCTCGCCACCTACGGAGCGCGGGTGGAACAGGAGCTCGTTCTCGACACGTTCAACCGGCGCATTCCGGTGCGCCGACCCTCGGGGCAGGTGATGGTGCAGACGCTCGAACCCTATCCCCACTGGGTAAGTCTCCGCCGCTCGGGGGCGGACCGCGACAACCCCGTCACCGCGCGTTTCCCGGGGCTCGACCTGTACTGGGCGTCGCCGATCACCGTGACAGCCGAGAACGCCGAGGTTCTGCTGGAGACCTCACCCGAGTCCTGGCTGATGCGGGACCAGTTTCCGATCGATCCGGGCCGGCCGGAGGTCTTCGAGGGCAATCGCTCCGAGACGGAGGGTCGGCATGTGGTCGGGGTCGCCCTCACCGGCGAGCTCGAGAGCCATTTCTCCGACGGCCGGATCCCGACGCGGGACGGCGAGGAGCCGCAACGGAGCACCCCGGTGACCTCGACCGAGCGGGCGCGGGCCCTGGTCGTCGGCGACTCCGACTTCGCGAGCGACCTCGTGCAGTACACCGAAAGTGATTACAACCTGGATTTCATCGCCAACGCGCTTACATGGTTGTCGAACGATGAGGATCTCCTGCAGATCCGTACCCGCACGACCCGGGACATGCGTCTCTCGGCGATTGAGGACCCCGGGCTTCGGCGCAGTATCGCCGGGGTCGCGGAGGTTGTGAACATCTACATCATGCCCCTCGTTGTTATCGGGTACGGGATCCTGCGCTTCATGAGGCGTCGCGAGCGTGCCCGTGGCGCGTACCGGATGCGGGATCACGAGGAGAGCCTGAACGAGAGCGAGGCTGAGTGATGACGCAGCGAACGAGGCTTATCATCCTGTGCACAGTGTTCGTCGTGCTGCTGGCCACCTACATTGTGGGCTCGATGAGAATCCAACGCGCGGGCGGATCGCCTGAGGCGGGCGAGCCGCTGGTCTCACAGGCAGTGGTCTCCGACAGCCGCACGATTCGTCTGACGCGGGGACCTGCGGGGGGCGAGAATGGCGGGGCCGCCGCGTCGTCGTCGGCGACCGTCCTGCGCGCGCGCTCCGGCGGCGGGTGGTCGGTGCGCATAGATGACGGGCTCTTCCCCGCGCACGGCGCGCGCGTGGACGGCTTCCTCGAAGCACTGGCCGGACTGAGGACGATACGTATTGCCGCGCGCGGCGAGGAGTACTTCGACGAGTTCGGTCTCGGGGATGATGAGGCGCGGGCCGCCGTGCTGCTCGACGGCGACGGGGAGGAGCTTACCCGGATCCTGTTCGGTGGTGTCGCGACCGGCGGGGGGCGGATGTACGCCCGCGTCGCCGGCACGACGGAGGTCCGAATCGTGGACGGCGACATCGGTTCCTACCTCGGCCGGCAGCCGTCCTACTGGTCCGACCTGCGACCGCTGCCCGAGGATCTGACGGCGCCGCGCGTGACTCGATTGTCGGTGGAGGCGAATCTGCAGATCGACCCGGAAAGCCTGTTCATCGACAGGTTCACCGTGTTTCGCGAGCCGGGCGGCGGCGGCGGCGGATCGCGGTGGCGGATGGACACCTCCGACGGAAACCGCAGGGAAGAGCTCGAGCAGGACGACGTGGAGGCCTGGGCCCGGCGTGTGACGGAGCTCGAGGCGAGCGCGTTCGTCGCCGACCCGCCGGCCGATGCCGGTCTCGCCGATCCTCGGGCGCTGCTCGTCGTCGAGGACGAGGGTGGGCGGAGCTACGAGCTGCGGATCGGAGCCACCGCCGGGGACGGCCGGTACTACATGCGCGTGGAAGGTCCCGGGGTGGATACCGCGGATGACGGCGAGCCGTATCTCTACACGGTGAGCGCCGCGCAGATCAGGCGGGTACTCCGCAATCGGGACGCGATCGTTGCCTCCGCCGACGTCGGTTAGCGCTCGGTCTCGCTGAGATAGCGGCGGTAGCGCTGCGGATCGGGACTGAAGCCCATGATCCGGCCGGGTATCTCGCGCGCCTTTACAAGGGCCTGGCGGGCTTCGCGCATGAGGCGCGCCCCCTCCACGAGGCGACCGTTGCGGGAGCTCAGGCCGAAGGCGGGCCTGCCGGCCGAGCGCGGCACCCGTGCCTCGCTATCCGCGCCGTTCGACTGCGGGCCGCGGCGCTGGAAGTCCTCGACGAGCCCGATCGCCTCGTGCAGATTCATATTGGGGAACAGGATGCAGAAGCTGCGCGTGCCGTACTCGAAAATGAGGTCTTCGAACCCGAAGAACGCGAGCAACGCCGCGGCGACCTCACGATAGGTATCGCTTCCGCGGGTAAGCGAGGGGTACTCAATGAAGCAGATGCTGAGGTCCTGATCATTTGACGCGGCCCGCTCGAGCTCGAGGCTGAGCCGCTTCTCGAGATGTGCCTCGGGGCTAAGGCCGCTCTGGGGCGAGAAGAGTCCCGTGTCCACCTGCTCGGAGTTCGACGAGGCGCTCGGGCGGCCCGCCGCCGCGGGGCGTGCCTCCGACCCGGGCTGCGGTGCCGCAGCGGGCCGCGGTGCCGCCTCGGGCTGCGGTGCCGCAGCGGGCCGCGGTGCCGCCTCGGACGCCGGGGATCGGGCCCGCGCCGGTCGCAGCAGTGTCAAAACGGCGAGGATCACCGCAAGCAGGGCAAAGACCAGTACCGCGATAAGGGCGTCCCTCAGGAGGTTGAACATGTCACGCCGGTCGAGGACCGTGTAGATGCCCTCGACGATGAGGGAAGAACCGTCGGGCATCCGCACCGACCCCGAGAGGCGAGCCTGCGACACGCGGTCGTAGGTGAACCGGGGTACCTGCTCCCCCGTCTCGTCGAGGATCCGTCTGTCCCGCGCCCACAGGTACTCGATTTCTTCCCGCAGGCCGTAGGCGGCAAAGCCGACAACGCGGTCGTCCGGCGGACCGTCGGTGCGGAACGCCCGTTGCACCACGCGGGAGGTGGGCACCTCCGCGGATTCCGCCAGATCGAGAATCTCGTCCTGAACAAGACGAAAACGTTCCCGCGCCTCGCTGAGATTCGCCTCGCGCAACGAACCGAGCCGAATCAGGAGAACGGCGGCCACGGCGAGGAAGAACACGACGGTGACCACGGTGTAGACCAGTGCCAGACCCCGCTTCATGGCCCAGATTATAGCTTAAAATGGAGATTCGTGCACATCCTTTGATTCTGAAGGCTGCGTGCATGTATTCTGTAGATGGAGGGAACGTTCTATGCTTCGCAGTCGTACGCTCCCGCCGGGATGGTACCCGCAGCGGGAGGAAGTCGTGAGACGACAGCTCGAACGGTGGCGGGATCCCGACGGCCATGAGCACCGCTTCGAGGCGGTCGTCGTTCCGCATGCCGGCTGGGATTTTTCGGGGGAGCTTGCGTTCCGCACAATGCAGCGCCTGCTTCCCGATCCGCGGGTGGTGGTCGTGGTCGGCGGTCATCTGCGGGAGGGCAGTCCCGTGCGCATGGCCCCCGAGGACGGCTATGAGACACCTCTCGGCGTGATCGAGGCCGCCGCGGGGCTCAGGGGCTTCCTCGACCGTCGTATGGAGATCACCGACGATACGGTACCCGACAACACCGTAGAGGTGCAGCTTCCGATGGTGAAGTTCCTGTTCCCGCGGGCTCAGGGCGCCTACCTCAGATCGCCGCCCGATGACCAGGCCCTGCGTCTCGGTGAAGAGCTTGCCGCGTACGCCCGGGAGACCGACGGCGGTGTCGTGGTGATCGGCTCTACCGACCTCACGCACTACGGTCCCAACTTCGGATTCACGCCCAGGGGAACGGGAGAGGAGAGCCTGCGGTGGGTCCGTGAGCAGAACGACCGTGGGTTCCTCGACGCAGTCGTGGCCATGGATGCCCGCCGGGCCATCGATCATGCGCTTTCACACCATTCCGCCTGCTCACCCGGGGCCGCCGCGACCGCGGCGACGTTCGCCGGCGCACGCGGCGCGCGACACGGCGTGCTCGTCGGTCATGCAACGAGCTATGAAAAGCATCAGGATGTGTCGTTCGTGGGCTACGGTGGTGTCGGATTCGCCGCCTGAGCCCGGGTTCCGGCCCCGCGCAGGGTGCACGCGCCCCGTCAGCCGGTCTCCGTGAGGATCCGCGAGAGCCGACCGGTGGTCCACTGCAGCGCAGCGTCGAGCACCGCCGGGGTGCGTCGCACGTCGAGTTCGTTTCCCGTGAAGGCCGCCGCTGCGGGCAGCACGCTGTACCACAGCCCGCGACACTCATCTCCGCAGTCGGCGAACGGCGCCCCCGCGGCCGCGGAGGGAACCGAGAGCGCGGTGACCGCTTCGGCGTATTCTCTGAGCCATGCAACGCGAGCCGGGACGGGCGGCACGGTGATGCGCACGCCGCCGCCGCCGCCGTCGACTCCGCCCCGGCCTTCACCGCCGGGGCCCCCGCCGACGAGCGGACGAGCACGCGGCGCGCCGAAGGTGACCCGTGCATCGATACCGGCGATGTGCTCCTGCAGCTTCCGGCGGTAGCGAGAGAGCGTGGGCGGTGTGTACACCCGCCGTCCGGCCTCCTCGGCGGAAACGGTCCGGGGGTCCGCCAGGACCAACTCGAAGAGCCGTGATTGAGCCGGGCGCAGGCGCGTCTCGCTGCTGCGGAAGTAGGGATAGACATAGCTGTCACGGGCGTAGGGTGCGCCGTCGGGATAGGCGAGATCCGCGCCGAGAATATGGACACGCCGCGCCCCGAGGGTGACCGCCAGCGATAGAGCCGCCTGTGTAACGTTTCCACCTCCGCCGTCGATGATCGGCAGCTCGGGGAAGCGCCCGTGCAGGAGCCGGGCGAGGGGATAGGCGGTGGTGGCAAGCACGCCGGCGACGGCGTGCCGCAGGACCGTCGGCGGACTGCTGAGATCGGCGACAAGCGGCACACTCCGCAGTCCACTCCCGCCACAGAGCAGATGGTGATAGGAGACCTGCTGGCAGTCGAGCGAGACGACCGCGGCGGGCCGCACGCCACGCTGCAGCAGCACCGGCGCGGCCGTGTCGGTGGATATGATCGGAACACGGGTGTCGAGCTCGGCGAGCTGACGCTCGAGGGAGGGGCCCGCCGCCGCCACGATCATGGTAGCGGCCCTCGGGAAGTCGACGGCGGCGGGCGGGAGGGTCGCGAGGTTGCGGACGGCGTTGGAGAACCAGCGGCGGCCGAATCTCTGCTGCACCGCGAGATCGGCAAGCTGGCCGCGGGCCGCCGCGCCGACGGCCGAGAGGGTTTCCCGGGACTCCACGGCGCGGGGGCGCGTGCCTTCGATGTGAAGCGCCCCGTGAACGGCCGGGAGATAGGTTTCCGATACCGCTCGCGCGGCTTCCCCGGGTCCGGCTTCGGCGCCGGTGAGGATCCGCACGCGTGGATCCGAGAGGACGGATTCCAGATGCCGCCGCTCGAGCGCCGCCCGCAGAAAAGCGGGGCGGGGTTCCAACACCAGAAGGAAGGCGAGCGCGGGACGCTCGAGGAGAAACTCGACCTCGTAGAAGAGCCCGGGCCCCCACACGGCGACATAGCCTGCGGCGTCGGAGACCGCGGCGGCGGCGCGTCGTGCTTCGGTCCGCGGGTCGACCCGTGAGTGGAGGTACGGTCCCGGCGCATCGTTGACGCGCAGCCGCGCGGTGGGCTCTCCGCTCCGCGCGTCCTCCACGGCGATGTCGCCGTGGGACTCGACGCTATCGAGGAGGGCCGCGAGCGCGGCATGGCGGCCGGTGAGGTAGGGACGGTTTTCGGCGAAGATGCTCATGTTTCCCGCTCCGCCACCGCGTCGAGGACGTGCTCGATCCGAGCGAAGAGCCGCTCGCCTTCCTGAGAGATCCGCCTGAGGCTGCGCGCGCGCCCCGCATCGTCGGCCCGCCGACCTGCCGCGACCGCGGAAACATAGTCCGCCGCGGCGATGATGTACGCAAGCTCGGAGGCACGGCCGGCGGCTTCGAGATCCGTGTGCCCCGCGGTCAGTCCGCGGAGCTCTTCTTTCCACTCGGCAACGACCGCCCGGAGGGCCGCGACTCTCTGCGGTATCGGCGGCAGGGGCAGCGGCTCCCACCTCGGGTGCTCCGCCGAGGCTCCGGACCTGCCACCCGTCCCGGACCTGGCACCCGTCCCGGACCTGTCGCCGGTCCCGCCCGCTGCGGGCGCGTCGGCAGGATCGACGGGCTCGATTCCGATGTCGACCGGCGAGGGGGCAACGCGACGCAGCCTCCGCGCGAGAGGGGCCGGAAGGTGTTCGAACCACCGTGCGTAGAGCTCGAGGCTTCGTTCCCCGCGCACGGGCCGTTCGCCGGGTCCTCCCCCGGCCCTCGGCACGGAGCGGTCGAAGGCGTCGGCCGCGAGCCCGGAATAGAAGGGACGGAGGCGGCTTTCGCCCCGGGAGAGGTAGGGCTCGAAGGCATGAGGTGTGGCATGGGCCCGGATATCCTCCCGGCACAGGTCGAGCCCGGCGAGGTACACGATGCCCGGCGAGTGGGCGAGTGCAAGCAGGGTTGCGGTGGCCGCCACCGTACCGGTCTCGGTTGTGCGTCGCGGCTCGATGCCGAGAGCCGTTAGGAGCTCCTCCTCGATGCGGGTGCCCTGGTGGAAGATGATCGGGGCCGAGCGCAGCCTTCCCGGCGGAAGAGCTGCGGTGGCCGGCATGAGAATCGGTAGCGCAGCGGCTGCGGGCGGGCCGCTCCCGGTGCGGGCCTTGCCGGCGCCCCCGCCGTCGAGCCGCACCACTTCCGCGAGGTGGAGGGTCGCGTAGTAACCTGCATCCTGGTGCACCACGAGGTCCGGCGTGATGCCGCGGGCCGTCAAGGCGGGAGCGGCGGAGGAGAGCGCCCACAACTCGATGTGGGTCCGGTTCTCGCCAATCCAGCGGCATGCGCGCTCGAGGCCGGGACCGGAGGCCGCGATACAGACGGGTTTCTCTCCCGGGGCCGTTGTTCTCGGACGGCTCGCAAAGAGGAGATTACGTACCGCGTTCCTGATGTAACGCCGCCCGAAGAACCCGGTGGTAGCAAGCTCCGCGTTGTGACGCGCGGCGAGCTCCCGGAGCGCGAGGCGAGCAGCCTCGCCCGCACGGGGCGCGGCACGCAGCTCGGGCCCCCACTCGAGCGCCTCGAGCCCGGCTACGTCGGCGGGCCGAACCGCGCGCGAAAGCAGCTCGGCCGGATCGCCCGCGGAGAGATCGACATACACATCCGCCGCGCGACGGTGCTCGGGCCGCACGATTCCCAGGACCGATACCGCGATGAGGTGACATGCGGGCAGATGCCGCCTGACCGCCGATATCAGGTAGCCGAGACCGACGCCGAGAAGCAGCACGGTCGCCGGTGCCGACCGCCGTTCCGGTCCATCCGACGGGCCATCCCCCGACCCTCGCCCGAGGGCACGTTCGAGGTAGCGCTCGGCCTCCCGCCGCGGGTCGTAGCGGGAATGGAGCAGGCCGCCGGGGACGGAGGCAGTGAGATCACCGCTCTTTGCACGAAAGAGCTCCGCCATGTTTACAGGAGCTCGGAGAGGGCCTCGTCAACACGCTCGACGGCGTGGTCGACCCGCCGGAGGATCACGTTGAGATCCGGCGGGGCTTCCAACTCGTCGAAGAGCTCGGCGAGCTTCAGCGATATCTGCCGCAGGATCATGGTCGGGCTCAGCGCCTCGTCGCTCGTGACGATGAGAATAACCTTGCCCGCGGCGCTCGTACCGATCGTTACGATCTCCGAGACCATGACCGTTATCACGCGCAGAACGTCCTGGCGGATACGATAGCGGTCGAGGTCCTCCGCGCCGCCGCTGATCCGCTCGACGAGACCGTCGATGTCGAATCGCACGAGCACGACGCGTCCCCGCTCCGGGGTCGGCGTCTCGGCCGCTATGGCCTGCAATTCCCCCTCATCGAGGATGGCCCGATCTCCGCCGCCCTGCAGCCTGGTTTCGCGGTTTTCCAGCAGTATGGCACGTACCGGACGGGCGATGGCCGAGAATGCGACGTCGAGCACCGACGAGGAGGTGGCGAGATGGGGAGAGGAGGTGATCACAAGAAGACCGTAGATGCGGTCTTCGCCGCCGAACGGAACCAGCGCCACACGCTCGAGGCGGTCGAACTCGCGCTGCGAAACATAGGGTTTGCATGCGCGCAGTGCGTTTCCCGAGAGGATGGTGACCGCGGCGTGTACGTCCAGGATGCGCCCGGTAAGCTCGGCAACGGGAATGCGGAGACGGTGTTCGGTGGTTCTGTCCAGTCCCCGCATGGACCACGGGGCGAGCTCGCCCGACTCGGGGTCGGGAAGAAGCAGCGCGCCGCGCGCTATTGCGAGTCGATCTGCGAGGATGCGGAAGACGCGCAGTGGTGTCTCGAGCGTGTTATCGAGCTGCGCGAGGGCGTCGAGAGCCCCTCGCACCGCCTCGCCGAGGTCGGGTGCCGCATCGGCGGTCCGCTCACTCAAAAGCTGATCGAGGGCTTTTTTTTTTGGTCGTCGGCCACGGCGGCGGAAGAACTGCTGTCGGTGGACAGGACGCGATTGTAGAGACCCATTGTTATTCGCTCTCCAGGCCGAGCTCTTCGAAAAGCCGCTTGTAGACCTCGAAATGCTCGGACCTCGCAAACTCCTGAATCTTTTCCTCGGGCAGTGACTCGAGGAGTTGATCCATGTACGAGAGAACCGATCGAATCTCCTGCTTGAGATTCTCGGGCAGCTCGCCGGCACCGGAGCCGGGCGACGACACACCGGCGCCCGCCTGTTGCGGCCTCGTCGGATGGGCGGATTCGAAAGGCTCCGCGGGCTCGGGCTGCGGCTCGGCCTCGGCCTCCTGCTCTTCCAGGCCGAAATCAAAGTCGCCGAGATCTTCGACTTCGTCTTCGCCTTCCTCGGGTATCTCGAGAACGGGCTCCCCGAGCTCGGACTCGAAATCCTCGACTTCGGTATCGGCTCCGGCAAATCCGGACTCGCCTACCGGCTGTTCATCGTCGGGGAGCTCGATTTCAATCGAGTCGATTTCGCTGGTGTCCGGTTTCTCGGATTCACCGTTCGGCTCGTCGGAAAGCTCTTCTATATCGGCGAGCTCGGCGTCCACGTCGAACTCGGCGAGGGCGTCGAGGTGTCCCTGCTCGGATGAGTGTAGTTCCTGCGGGGCGGGTGTCTCTTCCTCGCCGCCGAGTTCGAGGTCGAGCTCTTCGAGCTCGTTGCTCCCTGCCTCTGCTTCCACTTCTTCGGGCTCGAGCTCCTCGAGCGCCGACTCGCCGGTCATGTCCTCGAGGGTGATCTCTTCGATGGGAGCTCCCGTTTCCTCCGTCGCCGTGGACGCACCGCTCTCGGCGTTTTCCTCGCCCGTTTCGAGCTCATCGCCCGATGCTTCGGGGGACAGGCTGTCGTCGAGCCGCAGATCGAGATCGTCGTACTCGGTCGGTTGCCCGCGCTGCTCGGTGAACTCGGCGGTGTCGAGAATGTGGTCGAGCTCATCCCCGGTGAGGGCAATCGTCTCGTCCTCGTCTTCCTCTTCCTCGAAGAAGCCGCCCTTCTCGCCGGCGGGACTCCCCAGGGAGACTTCCATGTCCTCCGAGCCTTCTTCCCTGCTCGACCGCTGCTGCTCCGGGCCACCACCGCTTCGGAGGGTGGCGAGCTCCTGCTTCAGCTCGTTGAGCTCGTTCTTGATGGCAAGCAGTTCCTTCTCGATGTTGACGAGCACGGAGGACTCGTCGCGTTCGTCCCCGCTGCTGTAGCCGTCCGTAGCCATCACATCCTCGATATCGGTAGTCTGATCTTCCGGTTGCCCCTGCTGTTGGAACTCCGACAGAACCGGGCCCGCCGCCTCTGCGGGCTCCTCCTCGTCGAGGACGGAAGCGAGCTCCTCGTCGATGGTTTCCTCATCGTCCTCAACGACCGGGAGCGGGGTCTCTTCCTCTTCATCCTCGCCGCTGAGCTCGGGAAGCTCTTCGGTGATGTCTTCATCCTCTTCGAAGTCGAAGTCTTCAAAGGGCTCTTCCCCCGGGATAGACTCGAGATCGATCTCGTCCTCATCGGTACGCGACGATTCCGTCGGGCCGGGCGCCGTCTCGGCGCCGGGCTCCCGCGCCGCTTCCGCGTGTTCGTGCTCCCCGGCTTCGGGCGTTCGGTCTTCGTGCTCTTCGGCCTCGAGATCCACGTCCAGAGCGTCGAGGTCTTCGAGCGAAAGGTCTTCGATATCCTCGAGCTCCTCCTGGTCCCCGCCGGAGGCAGACGGCGCGCCGGTGGGTTCGGCGGGTGTTTCTTCACCGAGGTCCAGGGCGAGGTCTTCGAGCTGTGAGTCGATGTCTTCTTCCAGATCGAAATCCGCGCCGAGAATGTCGTCGGAGACCTCGTTCTGTTCGTCCAATTCGTTCTCTTCGATGGTTTCGAGACCACCCGTCTCTTCAACGGGCTCGAGACCACCCGTCTCTGCGGGACCGGGTTCAGGCTGCGCCGCGGCTTCTTCCCCACCCGGTGGTTGCGAGTCCATGCTGAGGACCTCACCGTCGAGCTCGAGGGGCATTTCCGCGGGCTCCTCCTGTGAGCCGATCTCCTCTTCGCTCTCCAGCTCTTCCTCGAGCGACTCGAAATCCCCGAGATCGAACTCGGATTCGCCGGCGTCTTCGACGGTGGAGAAATCGCTCTCGAGATCGGCGAGAGCATCCTCCTCCTCGTCGGTGAGAAGTGTATCTGCATCGGAAGGCGCGAACTCATCCTCGGAGAGGTCATCGAGGTCGAAATCCGGGGCTTCGTCGGTCCCCGTGGCAGCGGCACCTTCCTCGACGTCCTCGGGCCCGGCCTTTACCCAGACGCCGTAGCGATCAAAGTCCTCGGAGTCGGGAATCGCGGGGTATGAGGGATCATTGGCTGCCGAGTGATGGGATGCCTTCTGTTCGTCGGACATGAAAAAATCTCCTGGAAGAGCCGGCGTCTGTCAGCATTATTTATCGGCATGAGGCATACAACAGTTAACCGACGCTAGGAATCTACTCCAGCGCAATGCACCTGTCAACATTAAAGTCGAACGACGAACACGTCGTAAAATGAAGGTGTGAAACTGCTCGTTCCGCTGACCGTTACCATCCTGACCTATCTGCTGCTCTCCCTCGTCTGGGCCGACTACGGCGTGCTTGCCTATGAGCGTCTCGGAGCCTACAAGGCGCGGCTCGAGGCCAACGTAGAGCGTCTCGAGGGCCGGCGGGACGAGCTGTCGACGGAAACGAGATCGCTGCGAACGAACTCCGACCGTATTCGCGTGGAGGCACGCCGGCTCGGCTACTATGAGCAAGACGAGGGGCTGGTGAGAGTCGAAGGCTATGACCCCCAGGCCGTCTCCTCGAGCCCGGGTGCATTTGTCAAACGCCCGATCGAGCGCCGCGGCGGGCGCGACCACGCCGCGATCATTCGCGCGGTGGCGGCGAGCGCGGGGCTGCTCGCCCTCTTTCTCATGCTCGTGCTCGAGCAGCGTGGGAGCCGCTGATCAGCGGATGCGACGTGCTTCGAGATAGTAGCGTTTCTCGAAGCTCTCTCCCATCGAGAACATCTTCCGCGGCAGCGGCCCGCTGGTAACCACTCGCGGAAACAGCAACTCCCGCTCGAGTCCCGGCATGATGACTCCCGCGCGGCCTTCCTCACCGGCAATCCGCTCGAGCTCCTCGGTTCCATGGATGTAATCGACGGTGACGCGCTCATCTTCCTGCCGAAGCCGCTCGATCTCCGCCTCGACGCGTTCCTGGGGCAGAGCTGTGTCGTCCCCGGCGACGGTGAATACCGACGCACCGCCGGCGTGGACGAAGCAAAACGCATCCGCAGCGCCGCGCGCGTGCTCCATTGCTTGCCGCACGCCGCCGACCTCTTCCCAGCCGTCGCGGGCGATGCGGCGAAGGCCCTCCCGTACCGCCCCGAGGTCGGCGCCGAACAGAGCACGGTGGATCGGCTCGATGGTCAGCGCCGGGTCGTAGAGGTTGACGATTTCCACGAGTGCGTAGCGCCCCGGATGCACGTTCGGGTCAGCGCCGGCGGCTTTCTCCCGCTCCCACACACCCTTTGCCGCGGCCAGTGAGTGGTTCCCGTCGCCGACCGCGAGCAGGAGCTCATCGTCGGTCCCGTAGCGACAGGCAAGCTGTACGGGGTCGGCCAGCGCCTCGAGGGGTGCGGCTATGGCCTCGAGCGCGGGGCCGTCTTCAACGGCGTAGCCGCGAAGACGCCCACCGCCGAGCATCAGCTCGGTGTCGTAGAGCGGCCGAAGCGACGTCCGTACCGACTCGAGCGCGCCGAAGACCGTATCGTCGGGGTCGTCGAGGAGCAGCATCACGTGCGGCAGCTCGAGCGGGGCGCCGGCGCGGATTCTCTCGCGCACGGGAAGACGGGAGAGGATGGTCTCCTCGGTTGCCCGCACCAGAGTGGTGGAGCCGGGCGCGTAGTCGTAGCGCTCGAGATCGATCGCGACCACCAGACCGCGGCGTGGGCGTTCACCTCTGGTGAAGCGCTCGGTGAATACGGCGAGCGGGCCGTGCGGCTCGAGAACACCCTCGGCAAGGTAGCGTTCCATGCTCGCGCGAATGGTGGAAACGCGCGCGTCGATGTCTCCGTCCTCGAGGTAGACTTCCGGAAACACCAGGTTCAGCGTCGACGGGGCTTCATCGACGGTCTCTTCGACCTGCCGCCAGTACGAGGGATTCGAGGTATGCTGATCACAGGCGATGACCGCCCACCTCGAGAGCACGATATCCGCGCGCGGCAGGAGAATCTCGGGCACGAGGATTCCAAGGGCTTTGAGTCGGTCGGTAGCGTCTGACATGGCTCAAGCCTATATCGACCCGTACGAAGTATCAACAACCGTTTCGGCGCTCAGTTCGGTGCGTCGGGCCGATACACGCGGATGAGATAGCCCGGCTGCACGGCAACCCCCGGCCGAATGAGCCCGCGGGCGTTGTGGTTCACCGCGCCGGTCGCGACCCCGTGCTCGTCGAAGAGCTCGAATGCGCGGTCCTCGATAAAGGGCAGGTCGGGGCCGAGAAACTCGAGGTGCATCCATGCTTCGATTCGATTCTTCAGACGCAGCTCGTAGGTGCCGGGACTCCGCTCCGCTCCAACGGTGCCGAGGAAGGTGTAGTCCCGGCTGTACTCGGTCTCGGTCGGCATCGAGATCTCCTCCCGGCCGAAGTAGAAGCCGGTCGACGACTCCCGTCGGCTCACCTTGTCGAGCTCGGCCACGTACGCAGCCGCCTCGTCGGCCGGGGGAGAGCCGGTGAGAACGTGATCGAGCTGCTTTCGGTACGCGCGGGTTACCACTGCGGTGTAGTAGGCCGATTTCATACGGCCCTCTATCTTCAAGGCATCGACTCCCGCCTCCCGCATCTCGGCGAGGTGGTCGATCATGCGAATGTCCCTGGAGGAGAGAATGGAGGTGAAGTTCTCGCCTTCGATCACCGGATAGAACTCGCCGCGGCGCTTCTCCTCCTCGATGAAGTAGAGGCGATCCTGCGGTCGGTACCTCCAGCGGCAGGAGTGCGCGCAGCCCCCGCGATTTGCGGAGCGGCCGACCATCCACGCACTGAGAAAGCAGCGCCCCGAGTAGGCGAGACACATTGCGCCATGGACGAAGGCTTCGAGCTCGACGTCGGGGACGGAGGCCCGAATCAACGCGATCTCCGCGAGGGAGAGCTCGCGCCCGAGGACGATGCGGCTGAAGCCCATGTCGCGATAGAGCTTTGCCGATTCGGAGTTCACGCAGTTCGCCTGGGTGGAGAGATGAAGGTCCGCCTTCGGAACGTGCCGCCTGAGCAGGGGGATGACGCCCGGATCACTGACGATGAAGGCGTCGAAGGGAAAGGCGGCAAGTGCCTCCATGCGCGCCTCGAGGCGTGCGAGGTCGGCCTCATGGAAGTACACGTTGAGTGTGCAGTAGAGCTTCCGCCCGCCCTTGATCCGGGCGACGGAATGGGGGTCGTCGAGGTCGAAGTTGTCCGCCCGCGCGCGAAGGGAGAAGGACTCCACTCCCGCGTAGGCGGCATCGGCCCCGTAGCGATACGCCGCTTCGAGTTTCTCGAGGTTCCCGGCGGGTGCAAGCAGCTCCATTCAGACCCCCGCCGCACAGCGCGGCACACGCATCCCGCCCGGGCGCGGGCCGCCCTGCGGTGCCCGGCGGCCGCGCCCCCCGGGCGTCTTGGGGACTTCCGAGAGCTCGAGACGGGTCATCGCAGCGTCCGGCGAAGCTCGCCCTGGTGCTCGTGCCAGAACTCGAGCATATGCTGCTGCAGGCCGTCGAAGAAGGCGGTCTCCATTTCAGTCGCCGTTCGTCCGAGCCACCGGAAGTGCCACGGCTCGTAGCTGTAGCCGGTGAGCTCCTCGTGGCCGTCGGGATACGACATGGAGAATCCGTACTCGCCGGCATGCGCGGCGAGCCACCTTCCGGCATCGGTGTCGGCAAACTCGAGGGTGATGCTGCCGAAATCGACGGCGGTGCCGAGCTGATGCTGCGACGTGCCCGCGCGCGCGGAGACCCGAGAGGCTTCTTCCTCCCCCAGATCCTCCACGTGGCGCTCGAAGAGCCCGGCCTGGTACTCGTAACTGCGGTAGGTCGAGGAGATCGGCAGCAGGATGCCGTCCTGCCGCGCCGCCTCGACCATAGCGAGGAGGTCGGGGATGAGGGCGGCCCGAAGCGAGAGGCCGGTTCGGTTCAGCGTGAGAATGTCCGCGTAGCGGTCGAGCGCCACGAGGTCGTCGGGAACGGCATCGGCGGGCAGGGAGTGGCCCTTGTCGACGAGGCGAAGCTGGGGCGACGGCAGCTCGAGCATTCGGGCGGCGAGCTCGAGGAAGTACTGCGGCCTGGCGGCAACGGCCGCCCGCGTGGCCGCGGGCGCGTCCGCAATGAGCGCGTCCAACTCCGTCGACGTCATATCGAAGTCCGGATGGGGGAGGGGTTCCGATTCCGCGGGCGTCCCGGCCTGCCTCGATCCGTCGCTGCCGTCGGCGTCTCCGGCTCCGCCGGCCGGCTCACCGGTGTCCCCGCAGCCGGCCAGCGTGAGCAGCAACGCGAGCAGCAGGCCGACGCGCACGTTACGGTGCGTGCCGTCCGCATACGTGCTCACTTCCATAGAAGGCCTATCACCTCATCCATCGTTTCCACCTGATGGAACGTGATCCCCTTTCTGACGTGCTCGGGGATCTCGGCGAGATCCTTCCCGTTTTCCGCGGGTATGATAATTGCTTTGATCCCGTTCCGCCGGGCGGCGATCACCTTTTCCTTGAGCCCTCCGATGGGAAGCACCGTTCCCACGAGGGACAGCTCGCCGGTCATCGCGAGGGTCGGCTTCACCGTCTTCCCGGTGACGAGGGAGAGCAGGGCCGCGGCCATGGTGATGCCCGCCGAGGGGCCGTCTTTCGGCGTGGCGCCGGCGGGAACATGGAGGTGGATCTGGTTACGCTCGAAGTACTCGGGATCGATGTGGTAGCGACCGGCAATGTGGCGGATGTAGGTGTAGGCTATGCTCGCCGATTCCTGCATCACCTCACCGAGCTGTCCGGTGAGCTTGAAGGTTGCCTTGCCGGGATTGGAAACCGCCTCGACGACCAGCGTGTCGCCGCCGACCGGAGTCCACGCGAGCCCCATCGCCATCCCGGGATGATTGATCTTCTTTCTCACGTCCTCCCGAAAGAAGGGCTTGCCGAGAAGCTCCTCGAGTGTGTCCGGCTCGATCTTGAACGGCGGCGTACCCTCCTCGAGGACGAGCTTGCGGGCGAGCTTGCGGTGGATCTTGTCGAGAGACTTCTCGAAATTTCTCACCCCCGCCTCGCGGGCGTACCCGTCGGCGATCTCCGAGAGTGCCTTCTTGGTGTACCGCACGTCCTTCTTCTTCAGGCCCGCCCTCTCGATTGACTTGGGAATGAGGTATTGTCGCGCGATGGCGATCTTCTCCTCGTCGATGTAACCGGAGAGCCTCAGTATCTCCATCCGATCGAGCAGCGGCGCCGGAATGGTGTCCATGGTGTTTGCCGTCGTTATGAACAGCACGTTGGAGACGTCGAAGGGGAGGTCGAGGTAGTTGTCGCGGAACTCGACGTTCTGCTCGGGGTCGAGGACCTCGAGGAGGGCGGAAGCCGGATCTCCCTGGAAGGAAACGGCGAGCTTGTCGATCTCGTCGATCATGAAGACCGGGTTCCTGGTCTTCACGTTCTTCAGTCCCTGGATGATCTTTCCGGGCATGGCGCCGACGTAGGTCCGGCGGTGGCCCTTGATCTCCGCCTCGTCGCGCATACCGCCTACCGAGAAGCGGAAGAACTCCTTGCCGAGCGCCCGCGCGATCGATTTGCCGACGCTGGTCTTGCCGACCCCCGGCGGGCCCACGAGGCAGAGGATCGAGCCTTTGAAATCCTGCTTGAGCTTGCGCACCGCGAGAAACTCGGTGATGCGGCTCTTCACATCCTCGAGACCGTAGTGGTCGGCGTCGAGGATCTCGCGGGCCTGCCCCATATCGATCTCTTCCCGCGGCGGATCCCCCCAGGGGAGGTTTACGATGGTATCGAGGTAGTTACGCGTAACCTGGAACTCCGAGGAGCTCGGCTCGGTGAGGCTGAACTTCTCGAGCTCCTGTTCCACCGGCTCGCGCACGTTCTCGGGAAGCGGCAGCTTCTCGATTGCCTCCTTGAAGCGCTGATACTCCGACTGCTTTGCGTCGGTGGGCATACCGAGCTCTTCCCTGATGGCTTTCAACTGCTCCTTGAGGAAGTACTCGCGCTGGCTCTTCTCTATCTTCTCGTTTATCTGCTCCTGGATGCGCTTCTGGATGCGCATCAACTCCTGTTCCTTCTTGATGTGAACGAGCACCTTCTCGATGCGCTCCCGCACGTCGAGGGTCTCGAGGATGGTCTGCTGCTCGCGCCGACCCATATTGAGGATGGAGGAGATGAAATCCGCTATCTTGCCGGGATTGTCTATGTTGACCATGTTCAGGCGCATCTCTTCGGAAAACAGCGGATTGTTCTCCGAGATCTGCTTGGTCTCCTGGATGAGCGATCGCGTGAGGGCCTTCATCTCGTCCTCTTCCACCGATTCGAAATCGTCCTCGAGGTAGTCCGCGGCCGCGACGATCGGGTGTTCGGCCTGCAGCACCTTCTGAATGCGAAACCGCTTGAGCGTCGATATGAAGATGTTGAGGCCGCCGTCGGGCAGATTGATCTTTCGAACGATCCGGGCGACGGTTCCCACCTCGAAGAGGTCCTCGGCGGTCGGGTTCTCGATGTCCTCTTCCTTGAGCAGCACCAGCCCGATCATCGAGTCGCCGGCCAGCGCCTCTTCCACGATTTCGATGTCGCGCTGCTGCGTGATCATGATCGGCGTGAAGATTCCCGGAAAGATGGGGCGCCCCATAAGGGGGATGATGGTCAGTCTTGCCGGCAGAACCTGATCGGCCGGCACAATTGCCTGTGGCGTTGACATGGCACTCCTGTTCTCGTCTTTCGGACGCCGGTTGTCCGCACGTCGTCGGTTGAAGTTTATCCGGTGATACATAAAGTGTATGTTTGCACTATACTAGCGTCAAGTTTGCCGATGAGCCGAACCACAGTCGTCGACGCCCTCGTCCTCCGGACCCGCACGTTCGGAGAGATGCACAAGTCCATCACCCTCCTGACGCCGCAGAACGGCCTGGTCTCCGCTATCGCCTACGGGGCGAAGTCGCAGAAGGGGAAGCTCCGGGGCCTGGTGAATCCGTTCCACCACGGAATCTGTTACCTCTATACCAACCCGGTCAAAGACCGGACGAAGATCACCGACTTCGATGTGCGCGACTATTACCCCGGCATCCGCGAGAGTATCGACCGCTTCTACGCGGCCTCCCTGTGGGCCGAGGTGCTCCTGAAGTCCTACGCCGGGGGCGGTGAGGCACCTCCGGTCTACGAGCTGCTGCTTGCCGCCCTCGGTGAGCTCGATCGCTCCGGCGGACGCGATGCGGTGCGCCGCATCACCGCACAGTTCCTCTGGCGCTACTTCGGCCTCATCGGCAGCCTTCCGCAGCTCGACGCGTGCACCTCCTGCGGGCGCGGTATCGATGAGGGCGCGGTCCGTCGCTTCACACCCTTTGCCTCCGGCGTGCTGTGTACCGATTGCGCGCGGGAGGACTCCCGGCGGCTCTCCCCGGGCGCGGTGCGGTACCTCCGCGCGACCGCGGAGCGCCCCCTGCGCGATGCGCTCTCGGTCGGGCTCGACGAGGCGGCCCTCTCCGGTCTCACGCGCTTTCTCCACTCCCTCGCCGAGGGCATCCTCGAGGACCGCCTCAATACGCTTCGCACCGGCGGCGGGATTCTGTAGCAACCGGGGCGCGGCGTCCCTGTCCCGGCGTCCCTGTCCCGGCGCCCTAGAGCCCGAGCTTCTCGAGCTCGCGGATACTCTGCGCGGCGGATCTGTGGTGAATGAACACACCGCCTGCCGCCACCCAGGGATCGCGGGTGGAGGCCCGGTCGTCGATGAGAAGGGGGACGGTATCCGTCGCCTGCGCCGGCCGGGCCCGCGAGGCGCGCACATCATCGCGGTGCTCCTCGATCCACTCCCGGGCCTTCTCGGCTTTCTCCCGCGACATGCAGGCTATCACGGGCACCGTCGGTCCGAGCTCCCGGCGGCACCACTCGAGTTTCTGCGGCTTCGCCCAGTTTCCGCGCGGCAGGCCGGTGAGGATGACAGGGTCGAGGGGGCGCACGCGCTCCCAGAGCTCGGGTCCGTCGGGCGTCCAGGGAAGAGTGGCGTAGAAGTCGCGGGCTCGCGCCAGCCGGGGCCACATGGCGCCGGGTGACTGCCGGGAGGGGGGAAGGCCGGTCAGCTCTTCAACCGCCCGGTCGAAATCGGCGAGCACGCCGTCGAGGTCCACAAAGATGACGTAATGGGTAGACATGAACCGGAATGTAGATACCGGCCCGAATTCAATCAAGAGCTCGAAATTTGCGGTAGTGTTTTCAGAGGGCAAAACTTCGTGGTACTGTGTTCCGCGAAGTCTCGAAGGGGGAGGGGTATGCGAGCATCCGACCTGATCGCCAAGAAGCGCAACGGCGAGAGTCTCAGCCGGGAGGAACTGCACGTGCTCATCGAGGGCTACGTTGCCGGAACGATTCCCGACTACCAGATGTCCGCCTGGCTCATGGCCGTGTACTTCCGCGGAATGACGCGCGAGGAGGCGGCGGACCTCACGCAGGAGATGATCGACTCCGGTTCCACCATCGATCTTTCGGAGCTCGCCGGGCCGCTCATCGACAAGCATTCCACGGGCGGGGTCGGCGACAAGGTTTCTCTCATCCTCGCACCCCTCGCGGCGTCGTTCGGCGTACAGGTCCCGATGATGAGCGGTCGGGCGCTCGGGCACACCGGCGGCACGCTCGACAAGCTCGAATCCATCCCCGGCTACACCACCGCGCTGTCACCCGAGGACTTCCGGCACATTGTCTCGGAGGTCGGCTTCGCGATGACCGGCCAGAGTGATTCCATCGTGCCGGCCGACCGCAAGCTCTACGCCCTGCGCGATGTGACGGCGACCGTGGAGTCCATTCCCCTTATCACCACGAGCATCCTCTCGAAGAAGTTCGCCGAGGGGGCCGATATCTTCGTTTTCGATGTCAAATGCGGGCGCGGAGCCTTCATGAAGGAGCTCGAGCAGGCGAAGGAGCTTGCCGCACAGCTTACCGAGACGGGCCGGAAACTCGGCAAGGGGGTGATCGCGGTCATAACGAACATGGACGATCCCCTCGGCGCCATGGTCGGAAACTTCCTCGAAGTCGAAGAAGCTGCCGCCTGCCTCGGTGGCACGGGCCGAAACGGCGAGCTCACCACCGACCGCCGCTCCGAGGACCTCATGGCGGTGACCCTCAGACTTGCCGGGTGGATGCTGGTCGCCGGGGGCAAGGCGGAGAACGTCGATGAAGCAGAGATGATGTGCCGCGACCACCTGGGAAACGGCGCCGCGTGGGAGACCTTCCTGCGCAACGTCCGGGCCCAGGGCGGAGACGAGAAGGAGCTTCTCTCACGCCTCGGTCAGTACCGGGCGCCGCTTCGCCACGCGGTAGCGGCCGGGAAGGAGGGTGTGCTCCACGGTATCGACGCCTTCAGGACCGGTATGGCCTCGGTGTACCTGGGGGTCGGGCGCAATCGTGCCGGGGACAACGTTCTGCCGGATGTCGGCATTGAGCTTCTCAAGAAACCGGGCGAAGAGGTCTCCCGCGGTGAGGCGATGTGCCGGATCTTCGGACGCACCCAGGAGGCGGTGGACCTGGCGGTGGAGACCCTGGACGGGGCCTTCGACATCCGTCCCGGCGAGGAGTTCCCTCGGAAGACGATGATTCTCGATGAGCACGCGGAGCTGTAGCACGCAATCCATGATCTGGGAGAAACGAGATATAGATCCCGCCGTGGTGCGGGAGCTTTCCGCAACCTACGAGGTGGACCTGCTCTCCGCATCGATCCTTGCGCGCCGGGGCATCACCGCAGGCACCGAGCTGCTCTACTACCTCGAGGACGATGTGCGGCACCTCCACAATCCGTTTCTTTTCAACGAAATGGAAGACGCGGTGGATCGCATCCTCATGGCGCGGACCGAGGGGGAGAAGGTGCTTGTCTACGGCGACCGCGATGTCGACGGTATTACGAGCATCGGTATTCTCGTCGATACGCTCGCGAGCATGGGAATCGACGTCTCCTGGGGCCTCCCGATGGGGGACGAGCCCTACGGTTTGACCACCGAGCTCGTGGAGGCGCAGGCCGCGCGGGATATCACGCTTATCATTGCCGTTGACTGCGGTACCACGAACGCCGCGGAGATCGCGCGCGCGGCGGAGCTCGGCGTCGACACCATCGTGGTGGACCATCACAACCCTGCCGAAGAGGTCCCGCCCGCCGTGGCGCTCATCAACCCGAAGCTCGAAGCAGCGGGGTATCCGTTCGCCGGGCTCGCCGGCTGCGGCGTGGCACTGAAGCTCAGGTGGGCCCTCACCTTCGCCGAGACCGACTTCTACAAGGAGCGCATCTGCCTTCTGAACGTGCGACCGGGAAACGGAACCTACGAGATCGAAGCAGTGCGGATGGAGAATCTCGTCGAGGTCGATCGCATCACCGAGAGCATAGTCCCCGGTGTCGTCAAGTTCGACCAGACCCGGTTGGCCGGCTTCGTCTCCGGCATCCAGGTGGTTACCTACGATGCTCCGAGCCAGAAGCGCATGCTGGGTGAGATGTTCGGCGGTGCGGTCGAGGCACACATGCTCGACCTCGCGCCGGAGATCTGGAAGCTCTACCCGAAGCTGGAAAACAGCAGCCTCATGCGGATGCAGGCCGCCTCGCGGCTCTCGCGGTACCACGGAACGTCCCCGGCCGAAATCGACATCCTCGTGGCGCTCTTTCGTGTGTTCGTCCACGATAAGGCTCCGGAGCTCGACGCACGGGGGCGCGAGGTCCTCGACCTCGTGGCGCTCGGTACGCTGGCGGATATGATGCCGCTCCGCGACGAGAACCGCATTCTCGTACGGCAGGGGCTGAAGAAGCTCACCACCGAGCCCCGCCGGGGCCTTCAGCGACTGACCGAGCGGATCGGCATCTTCGGCAAGGTCATGCAGGCGGAGGATATCGGGTATCAGATCGCCCCCTCGATCAATGCGACGGGGCGGCTGGGAGAGCCGGACAAGGCCGTGCGGCTCCTCCTCTCGGAGAACGATGAGGAGGCAGATCGCCTCGCAGATGAGGTGCTCGGGCTCAACCGTCGCAGACGCGAGCTCGGCGAGAGTGCCTGGGACCGCCTCCTGCCGCAGGCCCGGCGCAGCTACGAAGAGCTCGAGAGCAAGTTCATCCTCATTCGCGACGAGGAGCTGCATCGCGGCATCACCGGGCTTCTCGCCGGCCGACTGGCTCGCACCTTCAACGTGCCGGCGGCGGTCATCACCGCGTTCGATGGGCGGGCGGTGGGCTCGATACGCAGCGCGCGCGGTCTGGGTGCCACGGCTCTGCTCGGCCGGCTCGAATCCATGCTCACCGACTGGGGAGGACACGACGCGGCTGCCGGCTTTTCTCTGCCTGCCGACGACCTCGATTCCTTTCTTCCCCGTTTCATCGAGGTCATACGGGAGCTTGAGCTCGACGAGCAGGAGGAGCCGAAGATCGGCGTGGATGCGGAGCTCCCCCTCGACTACCTGACGCCGGAGCTCGAGCGTGTGGTGCAGCGCATGTCGCCGTTCGGACAGGGAAACCCGCCCCTCGTTTTTCTCTCGCGCGGCGTGCTCGTACGGGAGGTCGCGTTCATCGGACGCGAGGAGGCGCACTGCCGGCTCCTGCTCGACACCGGCCGCTACAGATGGCCGGCCGTATACTGGAAGGGGGCCGACCGTGTCGATGTTGATTTCTCTCTCAACGATCGGGTCGATGTGCTCTTCGAGTTCGGCAAGAACTTCTACCAGAACCGCGAGCGCGTGCAGCTGAAGGTGCTCGACATGAAGCGATCGGAGGCGTAACACATGAGTCATTCGCGATGGACGGTGACGACGATCCAGGCGGCAGTCCTGCTGGTGCTCGCGGTCCCGGGCCTTACGGCGCAGGAGTTCGTCGAGGCGCCCGACGAGGTGGAGCAGGGTGCGCCGGCGGTGTTCGTCATTGACTGGCCCGCCGGCGAAGGGGCGGACGCCGGAGCGCGGAACGGCGTGGGTCGCGAAGCGTTCCTGACCCTCGAGTCGAACGAGAACGGCCGCATTCTCAGCAGCCGCTGCTTCCCTGCCGGGGAGGCGCGTTGGGTCTGCATGACGGGAATCTCAACCACGCTGCAGCCCGGCCCGTATCAGGTCTCGGTCGTGCTCGGCTCCGGCAGCGGCACCGTTGAGGTCGACCGGGAGCTCGAAGTCGTCGAGCGCGACTTCCTCCGGGAGATCATCCCCCTCAACCGCGAGCTTACCAGGATCCGTTCGGAACCGAACGAGCGCAGGGCCGAGGAGGCCGAGCGGATGTGGAGCCTGATCTCGGAATTCCGTCCCGAGTCCGTCTATCATTCGGGACCTTTCGTGATTCCGGTTTCCGGGGGGCGAAGGACCTCCCACTTCGGCGACAGACGCACCTACCGCTACGTCGACGGGGCTTCGGCAGATGCGGTTCACTGGGGCATCGACATCGCCGCGCCGACGGGGACACCGGTTCGCGCGGGCGGCGCGGGCCGGGTGGTGATGGTCGCCGACCGGGTCATCTCCGGTAATACCGTGGTCATCGAGCACCTCCCCGGCGTCTACGGGCTGCACTATCACCTCGATGAGACGGAGGTAGCGGTCGGCGAGACCGTGAGCGCCGAGGACGTCATCGGCACGGTCGGAGCGACGGGGCTCGCAACCGGACCCCATCTGCACTGGGAGGTACGGGTTTCGCGCGTGCCGATCGAGCCGGAAGTGCTGCTTTCCTCGGGACTTATTGACATAGATCTGATTTCGGAGAATATTATGCAGACAGATGGAACGCCACAGTAAGGGAGGTGATTTCAATCGCCTATATTCGTGTAGATGACGGAGAGAATCTCGAGAAGGCCATCAAGCGCTTCAAGCGCATGGTCGAGAAAGAGGGCATTATCCGTGAGTGGAAGAAGCGGGAATACTTCGAAAAGCCCTCCACCATTCGAAACCGAAAGCGAAAGTCACTCGAACGAAAGCTTGCCAAGAAGGCGCGAAAGATGCAGCAGAGCCGCAGCTACTAGCGCTTCTCGATACGGACTTCGCCCAGCCCTCGGCGGCGCGTACTCTGCGCGCAGATCCGAGGGTTTTTTTTGCCCGCCGGCGCGCCCGGGCCGGCCCGGGCGGTCCCGGCGGCCCGGGTGGTTCCGGCGGC
>CAZWNS010000001.1:5191-130109 GCA_964635245.1 uncultured Spirochaetaceae bacterium | reverse complement strand
ATTCCTCGCATCGACCTTCTTTCTTAAATTGAACCATGGCGTCGAGCTCGCCGCCCTCGGCATCTTCCGACTCGTCGTTCCGGCCGCGGATCCGCTGCTCGATGAGGTGGGCTTTCGTATCCTGACGGCTTCCTCTCTGCGCTCGTTGTGGTCCGGCATCTATGAGATCCCGCTTCTGCCGTTTACCCGATTCAACAACTCGATCGTGATGGGGGGGCTCGTCGCCGGCATCGTGCTCTGGGTCCCCGTCTTTTTCATCTCGCGCGCGGGCGTAGTGGGTTTTCGAACACACATCCAACCGAAAATCGCCGAGAGTCGTATCGTAAAAGCCTTTACACGGATTCCGCTCGTGTCGAAGTTCGCCCAGGCGCTCCGCCGCTTCCGCGGGACCTACGCGGCATTCGGATAACAGAATGGCACAGAACATACCAAAGCAATTCCGCAGGGAGCTTCCTCAGAAAAAGTTCGAGAGAAAGATCCTCGGCCGCGTGCATCTGCCGAAGGAGCGACAGTTCCTCGATTCGGTATTCGAGACAACGGAGGCGGGTACCCGTCGCATACCGGAATCCGTCACGGAGGAAGAACGGGCACACCTCGCGAAACTGGCCGGCGACATCCGGGCAAACCGCGGATCGGTGCGTCGGATGCGCCTTGCCGCTCTCGGCATCATTGTTGTCGGCATCGTCGTGTTCAACCTCTTCTTCCTCGATGCCCTCCTCGAGCGCGCCGCCGAGCGTGGCCTCGAGGCGGTCTTTGCCGCGCGGAGTGATGTCGAAGAGCTCGATCTCGCGCCCTTCGCGGGCGAGCTCACGATCGCTACGGTAACCGTCGGCGACAGGCGGTCCCCGATGCGGAATCTCTTCGAGCTGGAAGCTCTCAGGGCATCGGTCAACCTCCCGGAGCTCTTCAAGGGCAATGTCGTCATTCGCGACGCGTCGGTGGGGACGGTTCGCACCGGCACGGCGAGGACGACGAGCGCAGCTCTGCCCGAAGCCGGGCCTTCCGGAGGCGAGACCGGCGCGGACGGCCCGGCACTGGTCGATCGCGCCCGGGATGCCGCCGGCGGTACCTTTGACGAAGTGAGCCGTCTCGCCGATCCTGCCGCCCTCCTGGAACAGGAGCGATCGAATCTCGAGAGCCCGGCCCTCGTCGAAGACATCCGCAGGCAGTATGAGACCTTTACCGACCGCTGGACCGACCGCGTGGAGGCGATCGAGAGCGAGAGTGAGGACACCGTTGCCGTCGCCCGGCGCGTTCGGAACATCGATCCCGCCGACCTCGATACCCCGCGGGAGATAGCCGATGCAATCGTCCTCGTACGCGAGGCGTCACAGCAGGTGGACGATGCCTTCGGCACGGCCCGTGAGGTCTCGGAGGCGACCCGTGAGGAGTACCGCACCGCGGAGTCCACGGTCGACCGGGTACAGGCAGGTCTGCAGCGCGATTTCGACTACATCGCCTCGCGACTCTCGGTGGATTCGGTGGACGTCTCGGGATTCGTCTCGGGGCTGGCCGAGGATTTCCTGATTCGGCTCCTGGGAGAGATCTACGGTACCGCGGAACGCGGACTCGAGATCGCCGAGCGCCTGCGTCGGCAAACGGACGGCGCCGAAGACGACGGGGGCCTCGCCCGGGCGCCCGGACGGGTCGTTACCTTCCCGGCCGTCGCATACCCGCGTTTTCTCCTCCAACGCGCCGCGCTGGGGGTGGTGCCCGGGGATCTCGACCTGAGACTCGACGGTGAGCTCACGTCTATCTCGAGTGATCCGGCGCTCGTGGGCGAACCGGCGAAGCTCTCGCTTGCCGGAACCCGGGGCGAGAGATCGCTTTCCGCCGACGGCGAGCTCAGATTCAGCGACGGCGTGGCCGACGAGCTCGTGACCACGGTCTCGGGCACGGGCTTCTCCTTCAACACCTCTGAGATACCCCGCCTCGGCGCCCTTCGCTCGCATTACCGCTTTCAATCGGCCCTGCGCGTAACCGCCGGCGGAGGGGCTGCGTCGCAAACCAGGGTCGAGCTTTCGGACCTGGAGCTCGATCGGGCGGAAACCGAGAACCTCGTGGTCACGACGGTACAGGACGTCGTGGCCGGCCTCGGCGGCGTCGATGTCGATGCCGAGCTCAGCATCTCGGAGGGCTCGGCGCGTCTCGATCGCCTCTCCACGAGTGCGGACCGCGCGATCAGGGAGGCCGTTGCAGCCACCCTCGATGCGCGCCGCGAGGAGTACGTCGCGCGTGCGCGGGCGGAGCTCGAGAGTGCAATCGAGGAGGAGATCGCGGAGCTCGAGCCCCTTCGCGAACAGGCGGAGAGCATCCGCGCGCAGGCCGAGCGCGTTCGCGAGACTCTGGCCTCCCGTGACCGCCTCATTGCGGACAAGCGGGCGGAGCTCGAGGAGCGCTCGAAGGCACTCGCGGCGGACACGCGAGAGCAGGTCGAGGAGGAAGCTCGCGACCGCTTACAGGACGCAACGGAGGACCTGGATCTCGACGGACTCGGTTTCTGACACCATGGGAGCCGTTATCATCCGCCAACCCCGCATCGCCGCTGTCGAGGATTATCCGATGCCCGAGATGGGTGACGGCGAGTGTCTCGTCCGCGTACTGCGCGCGGGCATCGCTCCCTCCGACATTCACGTGTTTCGCGGCGATTACCTCGACCAGCGGTATCCCCGCGTTCCGGGTGCCGACGTGCTCGGCATGGTGGAAACGTGCGCCGGCAGATTCACCTCGGTACGCCGGGTGCTTATTCCGCCCACCATTCCCTGCGGCACCTGCGCCGCCTGCCTCGCCGGTGAGGAGCATCGCTGCCTCGCGCCGGGCCTTCTCGGCCGTGAGCGGGACGGTGGTATGCGGCCGTGGATGAGCGTTCCCGCCGGACTGCCGGTAACCGCACCGGACGACGTCGGCGACGATGCGGCGGTGTGCATACCCGACACCGCCTTTGCGCTCCGCCTGGTCACCGAGGCCGCCGCCGGGCTCGGCGGCGTTACGCGCAGGACCGAAGACGCCTTCCTCGTCGTCTTCGGTGCGGACTTCCTCGGTGTCGTTGCGAGCCTGGCGGCGGCCGAACAGGGCTTTCGGCCCATCCTCGTCGACGTGGTTCAGGCGCGTCTCGAGCTGGCACGGGAGATGGGCGTTCGGGATATCTGCAATCCGCTCAGGGATTTTGTCGGCGACCAGGTGCACTGGATAACCCGGCGCAGATACGCCACGGCGGCAATCGTGGTCAGCGAGGACCCCGAGGCGGTCCTCACCGCGACGTCGGTGCTGCGCCCCGGGGGGCGACTTCTTCTCAGCGGGCATCATCCCGATTCCGCCCTCCCGGTCGCTCGGGTTATCGACGACTCGATCGAAGTGCGGGGCGTGCGCCGCAGCCGCGCCCTCTACGTGGAGGCGGCCGGCTTCATCAGGCGCCACCTCTCCGCCTACGAGTCTCTGGTCTCACTTCGACTCGAGCCCACCAGCATCCCGCATGCGCTCGAGCTTGCCGCCGACGATCCGAAGGCGTACATGAAGATCATCTGCAATCTGGAGTAGAGGAGTCACTCTATGGCCTACACCCGCATACTGCTTTCGGGAAGCTATCACGACGGCCCCACACGCGAGGGCCTCTCCGTAGGAGGACGGTCGCGCCCGCGATTCCGCTACGATCACTTTCTCGAACGGGCCCACCGCGCGCTTCGATCACGTCGGATCGGGACAATCGTCATAGATCATCGCGCCGACTTTTCGCCGGGCGGCTTCGCCGCCGTGGAGAGCCTTCGCGCAGAGCTCCTGCGCCTGGCCGACGCGGGCAAGCAGCTCGTGTACTGCTGCGAGGACTGCGATTTCCTCACCCTCTACCTCGCATCAGCCTGCGCCACGCGCATCATACATCCCTCCGGGGAGCTCCGTGTGCTCGGCATAGCGCGCAGCTTTCTCTTCTTCAGAAGGCTTCTCGACCGCTTCGGCGCGCGAGTGACGGTGCTTCGACGCGGGCAGTACAAGAGCGCCGCCGACGCATTCCGCCGCGATTCCCTCGACCCGCACAATCGCGAGCAGTACGAGGCGTTTTACCGCGGCGTCCACAGCCGTATGCTCGAGACGATCGCCCGGTCCCTCGGGAAAGCCCCCGGCGACCTCGATGTCCTTATCGAGGGACACGTCCTGCCCGCGGAACAGGCGGTAAGCCACGGGTGGATGACCCGGGCGGCAACCGTGCACGAGATACGGCGCGACCTCGAGAAAGAGGAAAAGCAGAAGCACCGGCAGACGAAACTCCGCGGCCGCATCGGCCGGCGCGGCGCCGGCATCGCCGTTCTCTTTCTCGACGGCGCTATCTGCGACGGAGAGTCCCGCCGGGATCCGGTGCTCGGCCGTTGTGTCGGCGATAGAAGCTTCGTGCGTGAAATCCGGAGCCTTGCAGACGACACGCGCACGAGAGCCGTCCTCCTGCGGGTGAACTCCCCCGGAGGCAGCGCCCTCGCCTCCGAGAGTATCCGGCGTGAGCTCGTCTACCTCCACCGGAAGAAGCCGGTTGCGGTTTCCATGGCGAACGTCGCCGGGTCGGGCGGCTATTGGGTCGCGACGGAGGCGGACCGGGTCTTCGCCGAGGCGAGCACCCTGACCGGATCGATCGGCGTCGTGATGCTCGTCACCGAGCTCGAAACGACGCTCAAGCGGCAGGGGATTACCAGCGACGTGGTTCGCACGGGTCGCTTCGCCGACCTTGCCGGCCCTTTTCGCCGCATGAGTCGAGACGAGCATCACCTCCTCGACGCCCGCATCGAGCAGGTCTATGAAGATTTCCTCGAACGGGCGGCCGCGGCCCGCCATATGTCGCGGGAGGAAATCGAGCGGGTTGCCGGGGGCCGCGTGTGGTCCGGCGCCGATGCGGTGTCGATCGGCCTGGTGGACGAGCTCGGCGGGCTTCCCGAAGCCCTCGAATGGCTACGCTCCCATCTGGGAACCCGGCGCGTTGCGCTGCGGTTCCGTCCGGTGGTGAAACAGTCTGTCGTCGAGCGCGTACTCGCAAAGCGTTTGTCGGCCCACCTTGATGGGGGCGTTCCCGGATCCGCGGCGGCCGCGGCCGGTGTAGAGCTCGGCGCCTCGCTGTCTGCTCTCACCGGTCGGCCCCTCGCCGTCGTACCGGAATACCTCACCGGCGCCGGCCTGTCGCCCTACTCCACGTCGCACCCGCGGCTGTTGTCTATGTAGACGGGCAGATTGAATACGCTTTCCCTGGTGATGTAATCGACACTCTCGTTCGGGAGATCTCCGAGCTCCGCGTGATACTGCTGTATCTTGCGATAGGCGTCCATGGAGAGGACCACCCGGGTCGGGCGCTCGCCCCGCTCTTCCTTTTCCGTGCGCTTCTTGAGGATGAGCAGAATGAGCTCCTCGGCGGCGAGGTCCTCCCCGGTGGCCATCTTACTGGAAGATCCCGAGCACGTTGTACTTGCCGAACACCGACACCGTAATCAGAGAGATCGTGGCCATTATCTTGATGAGGATGTCGAGGGACGGCCCGACGGTGTCCTTGAGCGGATCGCCTACCGTGTCGCCGACGACACTCGCCGAGTGTGCTTCCGAGCCCTTCCCACCGTGGTGTCCCTGCTCGATGTACTTCTTCGCATTATCCCAGGCGCCGCCCGAGTTCGCCGTGAACAGGGCGAGCATGATCGCGGACAGCGTCGTTCCAATCAGCAGCCCACCGACAAAGTTGGTGCCCAGCACAAATCCTCCCACCAGCGGGGCCAGCACGGCGATGAGCGCCGGCTTCTTCATCTCCGCGAGGGCCCCGGCGGAGGAGATTTCGATGGCCCTGCGATAGTCCGGACGGGTCTCACCGCTGAGAATCCCCGGGTCCGCCCGGAACTGCCGGCGAACTTCCTGCACCATTTTGCGTGCCGCCTTGGCAACGGCTTCGATCAGAATACCGGAGAAGAGGTACGGTAGCGCGGCACCGACCAGTCCGCCGGCAAGCGTGAGCGGCGATATGATATCGAGTACCAGCTCAAAGGTGTTGATATCGTCCGCCGGGCCGGCCTGCGAGTACAGGTAGGACGCGAAGAGTGAGAGAGCGGCCAGGGCGGCGGAACCGATCGCAAAGCCCTTTCCGATCGCGGCGGTCGTGTTCCCCACCGAGTCGAGCTCGTCGGTAATCTCCCGTACGTAGGGGTCGAGCGCCGACATCTCGCTGATGCCGCCCGCGTTGTCCGCAATAGGTCCGTAGGTGTCGACCGATACCGTCGTGACCACGAAGGACAGCATCCCGATTGCCGCCATCGCGACACCGTAGAGGCCGGCCACCGCGCTTGCCGCGATAACGGCCGCCGCAAGTATCACGATCGGGTAGAAGACCGAGCGCATCGCAACCGCCATCCCCTGCGTTATGGTCAGCCCCGTACCTTCACGCGACGCCTCTGAAATCGTCATCGTCGGCTTGTAGTCGTAACTCGTAAAGTACTCGGCGAGCTGCCCGATGACGATACCGGTGATGATGCCCATCACGGCGGCGATCCACGGCGACAGCGGTCCGAGACGGAAGTCGACCTCGGCCACGTTCTCACCCCGAAAGTAGAAGTAGGTGAGCACGCCGGTTGCCACAAGCGTGAGCGCAGCCGAGGTGAACACCGCCGTGTTCAGCTGCCGGTGCGGCTTGGCCGTGGAGTTCTTCTTGAGAATGAGGGCCAGGATGCCGATGATCGAGCCGAAAATGCCGATCCCGGCAAACAGGATGGGGTAGTCGATCAGTTTCTGCACCAGACCCGGCGCGAGTTCCCGCTCGGTATCCAGTCGCAGGTGGAACATATAGGCGGCAAGCACGACCGCCGAAATCAGCGAGCCTACATAGCTCTCCAGGAGGTCGGCGCCGAGACCGGCCACGTCACCCACGTTGTCACCCACGTTGTCGGCAATGGTGGCCGGGTTCCGCGGGTCGTCTTCCGGGATATGAGCCTCCGTCTTTCCGACGAGGTCGGCGCCCATGTCGGCAGCCTTTGTATAGATACCGCCGCCGACCCGGTCGAACATGGCGATAATCGAGCAGCCGAGCGCGTACCCTGAGACCGACATGGTGAAGGGGATGAAGTTTACCCCGAGCCAGTTCACCTCGACTGTCAGGCGCGAGGAATCGGTCTGACCGAGGAGGACGCCGAAGACGAAATACACCAGGGTCAGGCCGAGCAGCGAAAAGCCGCCGACGCTGAGCCCCATGACGCTTCCGCCGCGGAAGGCTACGCGCAGTGTACTGCCGAGGTCCTTCGACTCCCGGGCCCGGTTCGACACTCGCACGTTGGCCAGTGTCGCGATCTTCATCCCGATCCATCCGGCGCTCGCGCTCATCGTCGCACCGAGAATGAAGGCGACCCCGGTATACCAGGCGACCAGGAGTCCGAGGCCGACGGCAATGAAGACGGCAATCGAAAGTATCAGCTTGTACTCGTGCCCAATGAACGCGTCGGCACCTTCCTGAATGGCACCGGCGATCTCCTGCATGATCTCGGTGCCGGTGTCGAGGCGCTTCACACCGACGTAGTTAATACCCGCAAATGCGAGTGCAGCCATAACGGCGATTACTGCAAACCCTAACATGTTGTCCTTACCTCTCTTACCGTGGTAGGTTCTTGAACACGCGAAATTGACGAAAGCGTAGCATTTTCATATTCTCCTTTCAACTCGAAAGGCAGCCTGCGTGAATGTGCGTACTGTTGAGACCATAGACTGGACAGACTGGACTCCCGTCGACCGTGCCGTCATCGTATTCGTGAGGCAGGACTCACACGTCCTGCTCATCCGAAAGAAACGAGGGCTCGGCAGCGGCAAGATAAACGGCCCCGGCGGGCGGCTCGAGCCGGGGGAGACCTATCTCGAGGCGGCCGTCCGTGAGACGCAGGAAGAGGTGGGCGTCACCCCCCACGACCTCCAACAGGTGGCCGATCTCTCCTTCATCTTTGCCGACGGCTACTCGTTGTACGGTGAAGTCTTCCTCGGAACCGGTTACAGCGGACAGCTCGTCGAGACCGACGAGGCCGATCCGTTCTGGTGCCCCCTCGATGAGATCCCATACGGGGACATGTGGGAGGACGACCGCCTGTGGCTCCCCCATGTGCTCGGCGGCGCCTACGTGAGCGGTAAGTTCCTCTTCGACGGGGACACCATGCTCAGCCGGACCGTCTCGGTGCTACCCGGGCGGGGATCAGAGGTGCTACCCGGGCGGGGATCAGAAGCGTAGCTCCTGGATCACCTCGGAGTTGCGCAGCTTGTTGATAGCCTTTTCCTGGATCTGCCGTACACGCTCACGGGTTATTCCGAGTGCCTTACCGGTCTCCTCGAGGGTCAGGGGACCTTCGCCGGACAGGCCGAAACGCAACTCGATGATGCGCATCTCCCGGGGGCTGAGCTGCCGAAGCACCTGGTTGATGGTATCCTGCAGGGTAATGTGATAGACCTCGTCGAACGGCTCCGCTGAGCTTTCGTCCTCGATCAGATCCGAAAGACGGGTGTAGTTATCGTCGTCGACGGTCACATCAAGGGACGTCGTGTCCTGGGCCAGCTGCACGATCTGGTTCACCTTTCCCGAGGAAAGGTTCATGTAGTCGGAGAGCTCCTCACTCAGCGGATCGCGTCCGAGCTCCTGCGTCAGCTGCTTCGCTACGAAGTAGTACTTCTTGATCGTATTCAGCATGTGCACCGGTATTCTGATGGTCCGGCCCTTGTCCGCGAGGGACTTCACGATCGACTGACGAATCCACCAGGTGGCGTAGGTCGAAAACCTGCACCCCTTTGTGTGGTCGAAGCGCTCCACCGCCTCGATAAGGCCGATATTTCCTTCGTCTATCAGGTCCAGAAGGTTCAAGCCGCGGTGCTGGTATTTCTTCGCCACCGAAACGACAAGTCGCAGGTTCGCGTTGATCATGCGATTCTTCTGCATTCGCAACGTGTTCTCGAGAGACTCCTTGCGCGAAACGGTCGACACCGAGTTCTTCTCCGATTCCGGCAAGGCGTCGAGGCGCGCCAGCTCCGCGCGCGCAGACTGCAACTCACGTCCGATGTGGCGTTCTTCCTCCAGGGAAAGCAGATGAAAGCCGGCGATCTGTCTGAGGTAATACGCGAGAGGGTCGAGCTCGCTCGAATACGGGTTCTTTCGTGTGTGAGCGTATGTGCGCTTCACCGAGCGGGTTTCATCCATCCTCGCCGCCGTCCCTCCATCGGGTGAGCTGTAGCGATAGTAGATTCCTGACCAATTCTGGTCAAGCTAATCCCTATCGATAACCACGAACCGTAACCCGGCGTACGTCAGCTTCGCGGCGCCCGTGAAGGATCCACAAAGCTGTCGTTTTTCCAGACACTGAAGTACAGGCGCGAGCGTCCCGTATCGGGCGCTTCCCCCAGCTCGCCGATGGTCGTGCCCGGCTGGACCAGATCGCCGACGTCCACCGTGAGACTCCGATTGCCGCCGTATACGTAAATGTAGCCGGACGCGCTCTGAACGATGACCACACGCCCGAAGGTCGTATACGGACCGGCATATATGACGCGCCCCGAGGAGACCGAAACGACGTCGTCGCCGATCGAGCCCTGAATCGATACCCCCGGCAACTTACCGTCCATCTGCACGCGACGACCCGGGTGCGGCCAATAGCCGCTCGTGTCGTACGGGTTCAGGGGTTGCGCAATGCGCGCGAAATCGTCGGAGTCGGAGTCCCCGGGATTCGTTTCGGACTCCGGGCGGTCATCGGCCTCCCCCTGCAATTCGGGAACGTACAGGGTGTCTCCTTCACGCAACGTCGACGAGCTCTTCCTCCCGTTGAGCTCGAGGAGCTCATCTACCGAGATGTCGTAGCGCCGCGCGATGCCGTAGTAGGTATCGCCCTTTTCCACACGATAGACCGACGGGATAATCAACTCGACTCCCACTGCAAGGTCGCGGGGATCCTGTATGTCGTTCGCGTCGCGCACCGCGGAAACGGGGACGTTGTAGCTGCGGGAGATGCCGTAGAGCGTCTCGCCCTTTTCTATGACGTGGGTGACCTCGTCGGCAAACACGCCCGGGGACGCAAGGGGCAGTACGAATACGATGAGAAACCAGTCCCGAATGTGCATATGCTCCTTCACGCGCGCGACTCTGTAGTCATTTTCGGCGTCGCGCCCCACAAACTGAACAGGTCGGGCCGCGGCCGGGCCGGCGACCCGGATCTCACTCGATATGAGTGTAGCACGGAAAATGCGCGAACAGCATGTGCGGGCGGTATGCGGGAACGAAAAGAGAAAAACCCGCCGAAACGGCGGGTTTTTGTCCCTCTCGAGTGCTGCGGCTGTCTTTCGGGCTGGGCGGACTTGAACCGCCGACCTCACGGTCCCGAACCGTGCGCGCTAGCCACTGCGCTACAGCCCGGTGAACTCCGTTTCAACGGAAACTACGGGAGCGACGGGGATTGAACCCGCGACCTCCGGCTTGACAGGCCGGCGCGATAACCAACTTCGCCACGCCCCCGTGTTAGGATTCGAGGCCCCAATATAGGGAGTTCGCTCCAAACTGTCAAGTGGCTTCGCTCAATTGACACGGACACCTCCTAGTGCTACCGTCGCACGCATGGCATCCGAAGAGAAGAAGAAGCGAGGCGGCGACTCAGAGCCGCGTACAAGGATCTCGACTCGCCGCCCCTTTCTGTACCTGTTCAGCGTCATCGTGCTCGTCATCATTGTGGTGACCTTCATAGGTGCGCCGCTTGTTACCGAGACCGCCGGCCGCTCCGGCCGACTGGTATTCGGGAGCTACCGTGGCGAGGAAATCGCCTACGCTCCCGGCAACTATTTCGCACGCCAGTATCAGCAAATTGCCGCGCAGGTTCGCGACCAGGGCGAGAGCTCGGATCTGCAGGGCCAGTTGCGCGAGGTGTGGCGCCAGGCGTTCAATCAGACGCTCTTCCATACCGCCGTCATGCAGGAGGCGGAACAGAGCGGCCTCGTCATCTCCGAATCACGGGTGGATCGGGAGATCGCCCGGCATCCGCAGTTCCAGGAGAACGGAAGCTTCAGCGCCGAGGCCTATCGCGAAACCTCGAGCCAGGAACGGTTCAGCCTCCGTACCTATCTGCGCGAGCAAGCCGTCCAGGAGCGCTACATCGAGGATAAGCTCCAGGCAATCAAGACCAGCCCGTCGGAGACCGAGTTCGTCAAATCGATGGCAAGCCCGGAGCGGCGGTTTCGCTATGTTGCATTCGACTACAGCGACTATCCCCGCGAGGAGGCCGTCGGCTTCGCGGAGGATAACCCGGAGCTCTTTCAGCGCGTCAGCCTTTCGGTGATCACGATAACCGGTGACGAGGCGGAGGCCGAGCGTATCCGGGAACAGATTGCAAACCGCGAGAGCACCTTCGAGGAAATGGCACGGGCACACTCGGCCGATCGGTTCGCGGAGACGGGCGGAGATATGGGCCGGCGATACTTCTACGAGCTCGAGCCGGACCTAGAGGATACCGAACAGCTCGAGCAGGTGTTTGCTCTCTCCCAGGGAGAGCTGAGTCCGGTCGTAGAGGCCCGAAACGGGTGGCTCATCTATCGCGTGGATCAGGCGGCCCGGCCGATCGACCTCGACAACGAGGATGCGGTCGCAGACGTGCGCTCGTATCTGAACACATTCGAGCGGGGACGCATCGAGGATTACATGGCACGGCAGGCCGCTGCGTTCCGCGAAGCGGCAGCGGAATCCGACTTCGAGAACGCGGCGGACGCCCGGGGGCTTTCGGTCAATCGGACCGGCTTTTTCCCCATCAACTACGGCAACCTGCCCGTTTTCGGCAGGGTGAACTCCGAGGAGTCGGACGTGTTGTCCCGCGCGGCGTTCCGCGAGAGTTTTTTCGTCACCGCCTTCGGGTTGGAGCGGGGAAGCGTTTCGCAGCCGGTAACCCTCCGAAACGCCCTCGTCGTCCTGCAGCTCGACGAAGAGCGAGAGGCGAGCGAAGATGCGGTTTCCTTCCTCGACAGCTACTACCCGTTCCTCGTCCAGCAGTACCAGTCCGAGGAGCTTCAACGCACCCTGCTCGATCCGCAGTACTACGAGGATGACTTCGCCCGGGCCTTCTCCAGAGTTGTTCGCGGCAGCTCATGAACGAAGAGAAGCCGCGCCTCGAGGCGGCTTCGAACGGATACCAGGTCCACTACCGCCGACGGCGCCTCTACGCCGCGCATGACCCGCGCGGCGGAGCCGTTCGTCGGGCGACCGCGGCAGAGATTCCCGGACAAACACTTGTTCTCATCGCCTCCCCCCTTCTCGGCTACGGATTGCGCGAGCTGCTCGACATCTGTCCGCCGGACGTTGTGGTTCTTGCGGTCGAGCTCGACCCTATCCTTGCGGGGCTCGTCGTGGAGGACGCCCCGGACGATGACCGACTGCTGTGGGCGCGCGCACCGGCCGCCGGAGAGCTCGACCGTCTCCTCGATCGGGCCCTCGGCCGCCGTCCACGACGAACGAAGCTGATAGGCCTCTCCGGCGGTTTCGCTCTCCAGCAGGCCGCGTACCGGGCTCTGGAACGGAAGATAGACGACGAGATCCGCATCTTCTGGCAGAATATGATGACCCGGATGCGGATGGGACGGCTGTGGATCCGAAATCTGTTTCGCAACCTGCCGTTTGTTCCCGAAAGCACTCCCCTGGACACGCTGACATCCGACCTTCCGATTCTCGTCGTGGGAGCCGGTCCGTCGCTTGACGATCATGCAGGCGCGCTTCCGCGAAGCGGAACCGCGGAGCGCCGTCGGGTTCGCGTCCTCGCGGTCGACACCGCGCTCGCCCCGCTCCTCGCCCGCGGAATCAAGCCGGATTTTGTTCTTGCTGTCGAGTCGCAGCAGGCAAATGCCGCAGATTTTCTCCCGCCGCCGCCCGCGGGGGCGCCTGCCGGTGACGCCGGATCGAGGCTCCCACATCTCATCTGCGACATTACCGCCTATCCGGGCATTCTGCACCAGCGGGCGGTCGCGGGCACGACCTTCGTAAGCTCGCGCTTTGCGCCGACCGCCCTTCTCGGTCGCCTCTCCGAAGCCGGTCTTCTTCCGCCCGAGGTTCCGCCCCTCGGCAGCGTGGGTGTCCTTGCCGTCCATCTGGGTGCGCGGTTGACCACGTCTTCGGTGTATTTCGTCGGGCTGGACTTCTGCTACGATCTCGAGCGCACCCACACCCGTGGCGCGCCCATGCAGACACTGTCGCTTGCACGCCGGTCCCGTCTCGATCCGAGTCCCTATTTCGGGGCAGCCGTCTCCCGCCCGCTGCTGACACTCGAGGGGAAGACCGGGCGCCCGGTTCGCTCCGACACGGTTCTGCTCTCGTATGCGGAGCAACTGCGGTCGACGGTTTCAGCGCTGCCCGCAGGCACGGTCTACGACCTGTGCCCCGAGCACGGGCTTCCGGTCGGCGCACCCCCGGCCGGCGCGCTACCGGTCGGCGCGCCTGCGGCCGGTGCAGCGTTGCAGGATCCCCCTGCGCCGCCGGCCCGGCCCGAGCCGTCGCCCCCTGCGCCGCCGCCCCTGCCGGGCACCGCCGCTGAAACGGTGGACGCGTACCTCGCCCGCGAACAGGCACGGCTCTCGGATCTCATATCGAGACTGCGGGAGATCATTTCGGGTGCCGGCACGGATGCGCTTGTTTCCCGGCAGGACTATGCGGCGATCCGCCCGATACTCACCGCCCTCGATTACGTGTACCTCGACTTCCCGGATCCGCCCTCGCCCTCGCGCAGCTTCCTCGGGCGGGTTCTGCTCTCGGCGCTGGACTACGAGGGTCGCGTGCGCCGCGCGAGGCGGTTGAGGGAGCGGCTGCCGCGGTCTTCGCGGTCCTAGTCTTCTTCGGACCTCAGTACCGAGAGGAAGGCGGTGTGCGGCAGCTCGACGTTGCCGCCGATCTGCATGCGCTTCTTGCCGGCCTTCTGCTTCTCGAGAAGCTTGCGTTTCCGTGAGATATCTCCGCCGTAACACTTGGCGGTTACGTCCTTTCTCAGCGCCGCAACGGTTTCGCGCGCGATGACATTCCCCCCGACGGCGCCCTGGATGGGCACTTTGAACTGGTGGCGGGGAATCTCTTCTTTGAGCTTGCGGCAGACCTGCCGTGCCCGCGCTTCGGCCTGCTCACGGACGACGAGCTGCGACAGGGCATCCACCGGTCGTCCGTTCACCAGAATGTCGAGCTTCACGAGATCGGTGGGACGATAGTCGGTAATCTCGTAGTCGAGGGAGGCGTAGCCCCGGCTCACCGACTTGAGCTTGTCATAGAAGTCGAACAGCACCTCGGCGAGCGGCATGGAATAGATCACATCCACCCGCTTCTCATCGAGGTACCGCAGGTCCTCCTGTGTACCGCGCTTTTCGGTGCACAGCGTCATGACCGTGCCGAGATAGTCGTCCGGCGTAATGATGGAGGCGCGGATGTAGGGTTCTTCCGCCTGCTCGATCTCGCCCGGTGAGGGGAAATCCAGCGGATTCTCGATGTCGATCGATCGTCCGTCCCTGAGCTTGAGGTGATAGCGGACGCTCGGCGCGGTGAGGATAACGCCGAGGTCGAACTCCCGTTCCAGGCGCTCCTGAATGACTTCCAGATGGAGGAGCCCCAGAAAGCCGCAGCGGAATCCGAAGCCCAGCGCCGCCGAGGAGTCCTTTTCGAAGATGAACGAGGCGTCGTTGAGCTTGAGTTTCTCCATGGCGCGGGCGAGCTCGTCGTACTCGTCCGAGTCGGAGGGATAAATCGAGGAGAACACCACCGGTTTCGCCTCCCGGAATCCGCCGAGCGACGCACTGCAGGGACGGTTCGCATGGGTGATGGTGTCGCCGACGCGAACGTCGGTGATGACCTTGATGCCGGCGATGAGATAGCCCACGTCGCCGGCGTACAGCGTGCGCCCCCTGTGCAGACCGATGCGAAATCGACCGACCTCTTCCACCGCGTACTCGGCATTGTTCGACCAGATGCGGATGCGCTCTCCCTCTGAGAGAGTGCCGTCTACAACCCGCAGGTGGACCACGACCCCCCGATACGGGTCGTAGTTTGAATCGAATATCCGGGCCCTCAACGGCGCCTTCGGGTTTCCGCTCGGCGGCGGGATCAGGATGACGATGGCCTCGAGCAGCTCGTCGATCCCCTGCCCCGTCTTTGCCGAGATCTCGACGGCAGCGCCGGGATCGAGTCCGAGGTCGTGCTCGATCTGATGCCTGGTCTCCTCGACCATCGCTCCCGGAAGGTCGATTTTGTTGATCACCGGGATGATCTCCAGGTTGTGATCGAGGGCCATGTACATGTTGGAAAGGGTCTGAGCCTCTACCCCCTGGGTGGCATCGATCAGGAGCAGGGCTCCCTCCGAGGATGCAATGGCGCGCGAGACCTCGTAGGCGAAGTCCACATGGCCCGGCGTGTCGACGAGATTCAGCTCGTACGTGTTGCCGTCGGTCGCCTCATGGGGGATCGTCACGGCATGCGACTTGATCGAGATGCCGCGCTCCCGCTCGATATCCATGGAGTCGAGCAACTGGTCCTGGAAATCCCGGTCGTCGATGATTCGGGCACGCTGTATGAGCCTGTCGGCAAGCGTCGACTTGCCATGGTCGATATGCGCAATAATACAGAAATTTCTTACGAAGCTTCGTTCCATCTGTTCCTCGGTGTAATGGTCTGGTACCGGCTAATCTTCGAGTACCCGTCTGACGCTTCGAAGGAGGTGTTCGGGCTCAAACGGCTTGGGCAGAAACACGGCTCCGTCGGGGAGCCGGCTCCCCTCGGGAAACTCCTCCGGATAGCCGGACAGCAGGAGCAGGCCGATCTCCGGCCGCAGCTCGCGAATACGCTCGGACAGTCTCAGTCCCGTAATATGGGGCATCACCTGGTCGGTTACGAGCAGGTCGATTCTCGTGTTCTCATCCTCGGCGATCAGCAGGGCCTCTCCGCCGCTCTGCGTTTCCATCACCGTGTATCCGTGCTCGCGTAGTATGCGGGCGAGCATCGAGCGGATGGCGTCGTCGTCTTCCACGAGGAGCACGCGCTCGCTTCCCCGGGGGTCCGCAGCGGGTGCACTCTTCTCGTGCGTAATCTCGGCGTCCCCCGTGTAGGGCGGCAGGAGGATTCTGAAGGTCGTGCCGACCTCCGGCGTGGAGTCCACATCGATATGACCGTTGGTCTGGCGCACGATGCCGTAGACGGTCGAAAGCCCCAATCCCGTTCCCACGCCGGCCTCCTTGGTGGTGAAGAACGGGTCGAAGATCCTCTCTCTCGTCTCCTGGTCCATCCCGCAGCCGGAGTCCTCCACCTCAAGACAAACCCAGTGACCGGCCTCCGTCCGCCCGGCAATCGTCACGGCCGGCTCGGTGAGCTCGAGATTGTATGTGCGGATATGGATGTGCCCGCCGCCGTTCATCGCGTCGCGTGCATTTACGACGAGGTTCATGAGCACCTGCTCCATCTGCCCCTGGTCGACGTAGACGTCGCCGGGGTCCGCCTTGAGATCCAGATGCAACCGAATCTGCTCGGTAATGAGACGCCGAAGCATCTTCTCCACGTCGCGAATTGCGTCGTTGAGGCTGACCTTCGCGGGTTTGAGGACCTGGCGTCGACTGAAAGCCAGCAGCTGCCGCGTGAGGGCGACCGACCGCCGCGCCGCCTTCTGGATACCCTCCACATCGCTGACCAGCGCGTGCGCATCCGGCACGGAGTTGGTCTGCAACTCTTCGGAGAGAATGCGGGTGTAGCCGAGGATGACGGTCAAGAGGTTATTGAAGTCGTGGGCGATGCCGCCCGACAGTCTGCCCACCGCTTCCATCTTCTGCGCATGCCGCAGCTGCTCCTGACTCTCACGCAGAGCCTGCTCGGATGCCAGCCGCTCGGAGACGTCGCGATACACCCACACGGTGCCGCGGGTCTGATTACTCTCGTCGAGAAGTGGCGAGGAGCTCGCGTCGACGGCGGTTCGTTTGCCCGTCTTCGAGACCAGGTATGCGATGCCGTGCTCGTCGCTTACCTCCGACGCGTCGATCGCGCACTCGAGCTCGAGGAGCTCACCGAGGTGACGGCCCTCACAATCCTCCTGCTTCATGTCCATCATGCGTGCGGCGACCGGATTGGTGAACTGCACGGTGTTCTCGGTATCGGTGACCACGACCCCGTCGCCGATGCTGTACAGCGTCGTGGAGAAGAGCCGCTCGCGCCGGAGGATCTCCTGTTCCATTTCGTGTCGGGAGAGAGCGACGACGATGGAGGTGCGAAGCTCACGCTCCTCGAACGGCTTGATGATGTAACCGAACGGCTGCGATTCCCGGGCCCGCTCTACGGTCGCCTGGTCGGCGTGCGCGGTCAGCATAACCACGGGGACCCGGTAGCGCCGCTTTATCTCACGCGCGGTCTCCAGCCCGTCCAGCCGCCCCTGGAGCTTGATGTCCATGATGACCAGAAGCGGATCGACGAGCTCGAGGTTTACCAGCGCCTCCTCGCCCGTCGCGTAGATGGCCGGAACCGAGTACCCGTAGTTTTCGAGGTGCATCCTGATGTCGAGGGCTACGATGTGTTCGTCTTCGACGACGAGTATCCGGTTGTTCTCCATGCGCTCGCTTCAACGGGATCGCCGCACGCCGGAGGGAGAACGCATCGTTCCGCAGAAACCGGCTAGCCTCCCGCCGACTCGAGTGGTACGCCGATACGCTCCAGCTCGTCGATGAGTGCCTGTCGCTGAATGGGCTTGACCAGATAAGAGGTGGCAGCCCCGCGATAATAGGCCTCGACAACGTTCTTGGGGTCCTCCAGTGCGGTGGTCATGACCACCTTTACCTGATCCCTCTCCTTTACTCCGATCCGCTCCTCGACCTCACGGATGCGTTTCAGCGCCTGTTGCCCGTCGATTCGCGGCATCATGATGTCGAGCAGTATCGCATCGTAGGGATCGTTCTCCTCCCAGGCCAGTCGAAACGCCTCGATACCTTCGTCACCGTCTACCACGACGTCGCAGCGACCATACCGACCGAGGATAGACTGCAGCAGTCGCCTGCTACCGAAATCATCCTCAACGATCAAAAACCGCATCTGTTACCTCTCATCATTGTATTCATTCCACCGCATTTGTCCAAGCTCCGATAGCCGCCTGCATGCCGCTTCCAGATCACCGCGACGAGCCGCAAGCGAAATGCGAAACAACACCTCGTCGACCTGCGCGCCGGCGTCCGCCCCGGGGTCCGCGGCGCGGCCACGGAGCTCCGTGGCCACGGCGGCAAGCTCGGGAAGCTGGTCCCGGTCGAGCGCGTCCGGAGAAAACCGTTTCAGAAGACCGAAAGCCCGGTCGGCACCCCCATGTGTCGCCGTGTCGGGGTCCGACCGACCTCGCGGGAAGCTCGACGGCGGTGCCGTTTGATCCTCTCTCGTCGCTCGCGGGCGCTCGGCGGGATCAAGCGGAAGCTCGGCGGTGAACACGCTTCCCTCTCCCTCGACGCTATCGAGAAGTATCCGCCCGCCCATGAGCTCCGCGATCTCGCGGGCCACCGCAAGGCCGATTCCCGCGCCGCTGTGTGCCCTGGTCGGCCCTCCGTCGATCTGGGTAAACGGCTCGAAGATCCGCTGCTGCTCCGACTCGGGAATGCCGGGGCCGGTATCCGACACCGATATCCTGATCATCCGCGCCGCCCCGGCGCCGGAGCCCTCGGCGGAGTCGGCCAGTACCGTGATGGAACCCGACTCGGTGTATTTGACGGCGTTCGCGATGAGGTTGGAGAGAACCTGCACCAGCCGCACCCGGTCCGCCCTTACATAGGCCGGCAACGCGGGCGACTGCGCGAAGTGCAGTGCCAGCCCCTTCTGCTGGACCTCGAGGGCAAAGCTCTCCACCACGGACTTAAGCACCTGACCAAGATCGACGTCGGTCAACTCCAGCTTCAGATGCCCGGAGTCGATGCGGGAGAGATCGAGTATGGAGGAAATGAGGCCGTGGAGGTTCTCGGCAGCGCTCTTGAGGATGCCGAGATACTCCCGTTGCCGTCCGTCGCGCGCAAGATCGTGGGCGAGCTCGGTCATACCGAGAATGCTGTTGAGCGGGGTACGCAACTCGTGGGTGACATTGGCGAGAAACTCACTCTTCGACTTCAGCGCCGCCTCTGCTTCCGCGCGGGCCGTGCGCATGGCATGATCGTAGCGCAGGATGTCGGAGACCTCACGGAGGACCACCACGCGCCCGCAGACGGCCGGCTGTGAAGCATCGGCCTGCGACGGCGCCTGCCTCCCTTTTGCGGGCTTCGGGATCTCGCGCGTGCGGAGCTCGACGTACGCCACGCTCCCGTCACGACGCAGGAGACGCACCGCACCGGGGAGGACCTCCGTTGCGAACTCGGCGGGAGGAATCGGCTCGGTGCGCACGACAACCTCGACATCGAGCCCCCTCGCCTCGGCCTCGGACCAGCCGATGAGCTCCTCGGCGCGACGGTTGACGAAGAGAATCGTGCCGTCTTCATCGGTGGTAATCACACCCTCGTGAAGCGCGGCGACGGTACCGTGGAGCCACTCCCGGCTCTCGGAGAGGCGCCGCTGCATCTGTTCCTTGTAGAGCGCCATCTCGATCGCAATGCCGAGTTCCCGCTCTTCGAAGGGTTTGAGCAGATAGCCGAAGGCGTCCGCGACCTTGGCCCGTTCGAGGCTGTCGCGGTCCGAGTACGCGGTCAGAAAGACCACCGGCGTACCGTCGCGTTCGCGTATGAGACCGGCGGCCTCAATGCCGTCCATCGATCCCTGGAGCTGGATGTCCATCAGAACGATATCAGGCTCGAGATCGGCGGCGACCACCACCGCTTCCTCGCCGGAGGCCACGGACCGGACCACCACATAGCCGAGCTTTTCGAGGCGATGACGAATATCCATGGCCACGATCGCCTCATCTTCAACGATCATGACTCGTGCGTTGGGGGTATACCCCCGCCTCACGTCGCGCATTTACCTTCGCCGTTCCGACACGCGGGAAAGCACATGCTGGGCGATATCACCGAGGGCAAGCGATACATCGACGGCGCCGCGTTTCACCGCCTCGTTCGGCATCCCGTACACAACGCTGGTTTCCTCATTCTGCGCCACATTGTAGGCACCCGCCTCCTTCATCTCGAGCATGCCGCGGGCGCCGTCGTCTCCCATACCCGTCATGATTACCCCGATGGCGTTCTTGCCGGCGTAGCGCGCCGCCGAACGAAACAGCACATCGACGCTCGGACGATGCCGGCTCACGAGCGGACCGTCCTTGATCTCGACGTAGTAGCGGGCACCGCTGCGTTTGAGCAGGCAGTGACGGTTTCCGGGTGCAATGAGCGCGCGGCCGCGAATGAGCGAATCACCGGTCTCGGCCTCTTTGACCGTGACGCGGCACAAACTGTCGAGACGCCGTGCAAACGCCGCGGTGAAGTTTTCCGGCATGTGCTGCACGATGGCGATCGGCGGAGCATCGAGCGGCATCGACTCGAGAAAGTCGCGGAGCGCCTCCGTCCCGCCGGTCGACGCGCCGACCACGATGACGCTCTCGGTGGTCTCGATGACCGCCTGCCCGCGCCCCTTCGGCAGGACCACGTCGGCGCTCAACTTGGGGGCGATTTCGTTGTGAACCGCCTGCGGTTTGATCTTCTTGAGCTTCGCCAGGTGGGCGGCCTTGACGGCATCGGTGACCCGCGTTTTCGACTCCTCGAGAAACTGCTTCGTGCCGACTTTCGGCTTCTCGATGATTTCCACCGCGCCGTACTCGAGCGCCTTCAAGGCGTTGCCGGAGCCCTGCTCCGCCTTTGACGAGCATATGACGACCGGAACGGGGTGCTCCGCCATCAGTTTCTGCAGGAAGCTCAGCCCGTCCATCCGCGGCATCTCGATATCGAGGGTTATCACGTCGGGGATCATGCTCTGCAGCTTGCGTGCGGCGATGAGAGGGTCGGAGGCGGTGGCGACGACCTCGATCGTGGGGTCGGCCGTGAGTATGCTCGAGAGGGTCTCCCGCACCACGGCCGAGTCGTCGACTACCATCACTTTGATCGTTTCGTTCGTGTTGTACGCCATGAATCGCTATTCCGCCTTTCGATAGATGGTGGGTGCGACCGAGCGCAGGGGCAACTCCATACCGGCGAGGGTCTCCGAATGGCCGAGAAAGAGATAGCCGCCCGGCACGAGATACTCGTACAGGTGAGTGAGCAGCCGGTATTGCGTGGGCCGCTCGAAGTAGATGATGACGTTACGGCAGAAAATCACTTCGAACCGCTCGCCGACATCCCAGGACTCGTGCATGAGATTCAAGCGGTGGAACTGCACCCGCTTCCTGAGCTCCGGGCGGATGCGCACGAGTCGCGACGTACGGTCCTTGCTGCGAAGGAGATACTTCCTGCGCAGCGACTGAGGCACCGGGTCGATGCGCTCCTCGGTGTAGACGGCTTTTCGTCCGTGCTCGAGGGCGCGGGTTGAGATATCCGTTCCGAGAATCCCGTAAGTGAACCCTTGATGCTCCTCGCGAAACTCCTCGAGCACCATGGCAAGCGTGTACGGCTCCTCACCGGTGGAGGATGCGGTGGACCAGACCCGAAACGGACGATCCCGTCCCCAGCCGTCACGGTAGCGCTCGGGTAGCAGACGGTCGCTCAGATAATCGAAGTGATCGGATTCGCGAAAGAAGTCCGTCTTGTTCGTCGTCACCGAGTCGATCATGTGGAGGAGCTCCGCCTCTTTCTGGCTCTCATCGAAGACGAAGTCTATGTAGTCCTCGAAGCTGTCGAGCGATAGGGCCCGCAGCCGCTTCTGAAGGCGGGACTCGAGCATAACGCGTTTGGCCGGGGGCATCCGTATGCCGAGCTCGCGCTGAACGAACTCGCTCAGTACCGCAAACTGCTTGGCCGACAGCTTGCGGGAGGCGAAGTTCCGCCGAATGTCGTACTCCGGGTCCGCCACATTCTCTTCCTGCTTCTCAGGCATGGCCCAGCTCCACCTCGTTGCCGGTAGCGAGCGACGCGAGCCGCTGCAGGTCGAGGATGAGCGCAACCGTCCCGTCGCCGAGAATGGTGGCGCCCGAGATCCCCTCGAGATCGCGATACAGCCTTCCGAGATTCTTTATTACGGTCTGAAAATCGCCGATGACGGTGTCCACGACGAAGCCGACCGTACCGTGCTGGGAGTTCGCGACGACAACCTGCTCGATACCCTCGCAGGTTCCGTCGATGCCGAATACCTCCCGGAGGCGCACGTAGGGGAGAATCTCGCCCCGGTTGTTGATGATGCGCGCCCCGCCCTGCTCCTCGCGCATCTCCTGCGTGAGCTCTATACACTCGCCCACCGCCGACAGCGGAAAGACGTAGTGCTGATCGCCGATGCGCACGAGCAGCCCGTCGATGATGGCGAGCGTCAGCGGTATGCTCAGCATGAACGTCGTGCCTGCACCCGGCCTCGTCTCGATGCGGACCGTGCCACCGAGGTTGTCCAGTTCCTTCTTCACGACGTCCATGCCGACGCCGCGACCGGAGACAGTCGTGACATTCTCCGCAGTGGAGAATCCGGGGGCAAAGAGCAATTGATACACGTCCTCGTCGCTTAACTCCTCGTCCTCCCGGATGATGCCCTTTGACCTCGCCTTGGCCAGAATTCCCTCGCGGTTGAGACCCGCCCCGTCGTCGACGACGCTGATGAGCACCTCCGCACCCGCGTGCGCCGCGGTCAGGCTCACCGTTCCGGTCCTGGGTTTGCCCGCGGCCTCCCGGATCTCGGGTGTCTCGATCCCGTGGTCGATGGCATTGCGGATGATGTGCACGAGCGGATCGTTGAGTCGCTCTATGACCGTCTTGTCGAGCTCCGTCTCGCCGCCGTGCGCCTGCATCTCCACCTCCTTGCCGAGCTCCTGGGAGAGGTCGCGCACCAGGCGGCGGAACTTCGAGAAGGTCGTCCCGATCGGCAACATGCGGACGCTCATGGTGGAGTCGCGCAGCTCGTCGGTGAGTCGCTCGAAGTTTTCAGCGAGGGAGTTCAGATCGGCGTCCCCCAACCGCGTCGAGGTCTGACTGAGCCGCGCCTGGGCGGTCACGATCTCGCCGACGAGGTCGACGAGATGATCGAGTTTCTCCGAGCTCACCCTGATGCTCGAGCTCGAGAGCTCCTGCCGGAGCTTCTTCCGGGAGCGGTCGACGTGCTGCTGCTCCTCGAGGGCGGACTCGATCTCGCGCTGATTCACGCCGTCTTCGACAAGCACTTCTCCGAGGCGCTTCTGCTTCCCGGCAGCCCGATCAATGGCATCGCGAGGAACCACGCCCCGTTCGGAGAGTATTTCACCGAGACGCTTGTGGCTCTCCTCAACCTCAGAGAGGTCGTCGATCACATGAATCGCGAGCTCACAGTCGTCCTCCACGAATATGAACACGTCTCGAAGGGCCGACACGGGCTTCTTCGTGGTGAGCACAACGTCCCACTGCGTGTAGCAGCTCTCCGGGTCGAGTGCCGCAAGGTCGGGTATGCGATCGGTATAGGGCACGCAGGTGCAATCGCCGAACTCCGCGAGCTCGCGCAGCAGCATCAGCGGCCGTGTGCCGTTTCGGAATATGTCGCCGTTCGGCTTGAATCTGACGCGATAGGTGACGTAGTGATCGAGCTCGCTGGTGTCGGCGGTGTTCTCGTCGATGCCGGTGACGCCGGACGCGCGCGCGCCTCCGTCGCCCTCCGCCGTCTCGTCCCCGATGGATGAGAGGTCACCGGCGGGGGCGCTCGGTGCATCGCCCGACGGTCGCGGGGGTTCGAGAAGCCCGACGACGTACTCCTTGAATGCGAGCTGTATGCGCTCGGACGCCTCACGAAGGTTCGCCGGCACCTCGTCCTCGATCTCGAGCAACTCCCTCACGTGATCGCGGGCCGTCAGGGTGAGGTTTATCAGCTCGTCGCTCACCCCGATGCGCCCGTCCCGGAGAAACTCAAGCATGTTCTCGATCTCGTGGGCGAACTCGGAGATGTGGTCGAAACCGAACATCGCGGCGGAGCCCTTTATCGTATGCATGGAGCGAAAAACCGCGGAGATCTCGGCCTGATTATCCGGGTTGTTCTCGAGCTCGAGGAGCGATGCCTCCAGCGAGTTCAAGAGCTCATACGCTTCTTCACGAAAGTTTTCACGAAATTTGTCCATGGACACTGCCTCACTCTCGGGATCGTGGCGGAATGCTACTCCTCCGGTACGAAGTCGAGAAGCGCCGCCTCGAGCTCTCTGGCGTCCGTCGGCGCCTGTTTGACGAATCCGCCGGCCTCGAGGGCCTCGCGCACCGCATCGGAGACGGTTCCGGTGAGGTGGAAGGCGACGCCGTTGGCCGTTGCCGTCCTGCGGGCGGCGTACAGCACCTGTATGCCGGCGAGATCCATGCGGCTCACATGTGAAAGATTCACCAGCACCTTGCTCGTTGTGGCGAGCGTTTCCGAGAGGCGCGTTCGCAGGGCGTCAGCCTCCGCTATGGTCGCCGCGCCTTCGAGTGATACAACCTGAAGATCCTGTTCCATTGTGCCCCCGCTATTCATCAGCCGGGAGGGACTCCGTCCCTCACACCCCGATTATACTGGGACTTCCGCGGTATGTATAGACCTTATAAATTAATTAGAGAAAATTATCCACTTCCAGGTAGGACCCAAGCTGTATGCCGCTTTCGACGAAGCCGGCCTTTCGCTTCTTGACCACGATGCGTATCAGCGCGATCCCGCGATCCTTATCCACCTCGACGTTTCGAAGAGTGAAGGGATCCTGCTCCGAAAGACCGGTCTCGTCGGCGGTCTCTCCGTTGTACACGCGCGTGATCACGTAGTTCGACTGCCAGGGAAGCGAGCTGATGTCTTCTGCCTGCATGCCGAAGAGAACGGGGAAGAGATCGTCCACCTCATGTACCTTCAGGGCCTCCTCCACCGGGCTCCAGGGCCTCTCTCCGAGCGCGACGTAGCCGCTCATCTCCTCATCGTCTCTCGTCCACTCCACACCAACCAGCGCACCGGGCTCCCGTTCGAGGAGAATCTTTTGGGCGTCACCGATTTTTCCGGGATTCCAGCCGCCGATACCCGTGAGGATATCCCCCTCCTGCAATCCCGCGGACGCCGCGGGGCTGCCGGGGGCAACGTAGATCACTTCGAGCCCTTTGCGGCTCTCGTGCACCGCCACCCCGATCCATGGATGGACAACCTCACCTTCGGTGTAGAGGTCGGGCAGAAAATGCTGTACCCAGAAGGACGGAATCGCGAAGTTCACGCCCTCGAACTGCTCGAGGCCGGCAAACACGATGCCGACCACCTGCCCGTCCTCGTCCACCAGGGGGCCGCCCGAGTTGCCGGGATTGACGGGGACGTCCACCTGCAGCGCGTCGCCCAACTGCAGAAACCGGCGGTTCGTCGCGGAGATGATACCCGAGGTGATACTGCTCTCCAGACCGCCGGGCGAACCGATGGCGAAGATGCGGGCGCCGGTGCGCAACGTCCGCACGTTCGTAAAGGAAAACACGTAGGGCGGGTCCACCTCGATCTTGAGGAGGGCGACGTCGAAGATGCGGTCGTATCCCACGACCCGTGCCGGAACGCGATTCTGGGGCGCCTCGGGAAGCCGCACGAAGAGCCGCGAGTAGCCCTCGTATGTCGGGTCAACCTCGCTCTCGATCACATGGTAATTGGTTATGAGATACCCGCGCCTGTCGATGAAGAATCCGCTTCCGACAACCCGGTCGGCCGAACCGACGCCGTCCTCGACCTTGATGCCCCGATCGACCCAGACCGTGGCGGTGCCCGACATCATCTCCGACGGTTCCGGCTCCGATTCGGCGAACTCCACGAGCGAATCCGGGATATCCTCCGTGCGGTCGTCCATCACCTCGACGATCTTGCCGAGGACAAACCGGTTGCGATGCTCGCGGGCGAGGTCGGCATACCCGAGGAGCGTCTCGGAATCTATCGCCGCCAACCTGGGAATGCGCCCCACAGTGTGCAGTGCCGCAACTTCGTTTCCATCCTCGAGGTAGCTGTCGGCAAGGGCAAGGTACATGCGGCTCAGGTCCCAGCCCTCGACGCGGTCGGCCTCACCCAGTGTCTCCAGACTGAGATACAGGCGCGTGGCCTCCACGAACCTCTCCTCCTCGAGAGCGGTCCGTACGTCGGAAACCAGCTCTTCGGTGGCCCGTTCGGAGTAGCGCTCCGCCTCCGAGCGTTCCAGAAGACCGCGGCGGCGGTAGGTGGAGATCCGCTGTACCGCCTCGGTATGGCTTCCCGCGTCAAGCAGCTCCACGACCTCCTCGCGGGCCTGTTCGCTGCGCGAAGCCATCGGTACGGAGCCCGGCTCGGTCGTGGCGCAGGAACCCAGAGCGAAGAGCAGGACGAGCGGAATCGCCGTGAGAATGATACCCTGTCTATTCATTCGGGACCGCCTCCCGGTAGATCGTCATGGACGTTTCAAAGTCGCCGTCGTCGCCGAGTGACAGCTGTCTCAGGACTTCACTGCGCCCCACTCTCAGCTCGCCCGCGTCGATGACGCCGTCACCGTCGTAATCCCAGGAGACACGTGCCTCAGGCTGCAGACGCTCGCGGTACTCGAAGGTGTCGTCGCCGTCGAGGTCGACGAGGCGGAGAGAGAGCTGATCGTCCTCGTATTGCTCCACAACCTCGAACCGGCCGTCATGATCGGCGTCCCGCAGGCCGGCGACCCGGGCTCCCTCCTCGTAGGCAATCACATGATCGATACGACCGTCGGCGTCCTCGTCCACGACCTCGCCCAGGACGGCGCCCTCCTCGAGGGCACGCACCCGGGTAACCGGCCCCTCCGGTGCTCCGAGCTCGAGGCGAAACGCGTTCTCCCGCAACAGCTCCTCGCTGAGAACCGGCGGTTCCCTCGACAGGCGAAAGGGAAACGCGGCGTCCGGCGTATCGGTCCCCCAGTCGAGATCTTCACTGAGAATGCGGTAGGTCAGTCGCCCCGGAAGCACGCGATAGCGGCGCAGACGATCATCGTCGCGCACTTCGACCACGTCGATCTCCGGATAACCGCCGTATCTGATGCGATACCCTTCAGGTGAGGTCTCCAGCGAACCGGGGACCCGTGCGGACATCACCACCTCGTATTCCGTGACGCCGTCCTGGTTGCGGTCGACCTCCCAGCGCTCGAGACTCCCGTCGGAGAACACGAACCGTTCTTCCCAGAACCCGTCTCGCTCCTCATCTCGTTCGGCCGTGCCGTCATAATCGGCGAGAACCGCCCGCACCCGGTCTTTCACCCGGCCGGCGGGCAGCAGGTCATACATCTCTTCCACCGAAGACTTGTCCTCGAGCCCGTCGAGACGCACGAACAGCTCCCACGCCTCCTCGCGCGACCGCTCGCCGGCGGCCCGCGCGCGAATGACCGCCACGCGCGGGTCCTCCCCCCCGAGCTCGAGATAGCGCTCGGTCAGCTCGAGCGCACGCCGGGAGTCGCCCACACGTGCCGCGTAATACAGGAGACTCTCGAGATATGCCGGATCCTCGGAGACGTTGGCATCCAGCCAGCGGCCCGTCCGGGGTCCCGGCGTCGAGTCGCGGCGCAGGAGAAAGAGCACGAAGCGCGGATCGTCGGGATAGAGGCGACGCCCCCGCAGAGCCGCTTCCTCGGCCTCTTCCACCTCGCCGAGATCCAAAAGGGCCCGCGCGGTCAGGTAGGTCGACGCCGCCTGCGGAGCCCCGACCGCGGGGGGCTCCAGCACCTCCAGTGCCTCGGAAGCCCGGTCGGTCCGCAGGTACGTCTCGGCAAGCAGCAGGCGGGCATCCGACCCGTCGGTAACGCGGAACCCGCCCGCCTGAACGGACTCCTCGAGATGCCGGACGACCCGCCCGGTTTCGGCCTGAATATCTGAGAGACTTCTCGCGAGGATGTGGTGAGCGTCGGCATTCTCCTCGTCGAACTCCAGCGATGTCTCGGCGAAGCTGCGGGCCTCCTCGAACCGTCCGCCGTCGAGCGCCGAGAGCGCGTAGTTCGCATAGACCCGGGACAGCGCCTGATCCGTCTCGGTCGCGTCCGCGGCTCCGTCCGGACCCGAGACGCCCAGAAGCAGGAGGCACATGCCTGTAACGATCCCCGCACGCGGTCTCATGCTACGGGACCCGGCTCCTGTTCTTCTGCCGAGCTCGGCGCCGCCGGGAGGGACAGCAGCTCGCGCACCTCCGCGTCGGTGAGGGTTTCCTTCTCCACCAGGTGCTCGGCAAGGGCCGTCAGCTGATCGCGGTGTTCCTCGAGTATCCCGCGTGCCTCGGTGAGGCACTCGGTCAGGATATGGTTCACTTCATCGTCGATAGCCCGGGCGGTATGCTCGGAGTAGTCCTTGTGACGCGCGATCTCCTTTCCGACGAAGATCGGTTCGTCCTCCTGCCCGAACGATATCGGTCCGATCCGGCTCATGCCCCACTCGGTGACCATGCGGCGGGCGAGCTCCGTCGCCTGCTTGAGGTCGTTCTGAGTGCCGGTGCTGGTCTCCTCATAGAACATCTCTTCGGCGAGATATCCGCCGTAGGAGATCTTGATGCGGTCGAGCAACCACCCCTTCCCGCGGCTGTATGCGTCCCTCTCGGGCAGCGACATGGCAAGCCCGAGCGCCCGCCCTCGCGGGACGATCGTGACCTTATGCAGCGGATCGGCGTGCGTGCAGTAGTAGTGCAGCAGCGCATGTCCGCCTTCATGATAGGCGGTCTTCAGCTTCTCCTCGTGGGTGAAGAGCTTCGACTTCCGCGCGATGCCCATCAGAAGCTTGTCTCGCGCTTCCTCGAAGTCCTCCATCTCGACGGACTCCTTGTTCTTCCGCGCCGCGTAGAGAGCGGCTTCGTTCACGAGGTTTGCGAGGTCCGCGCCCGAGCTTCCCGGCGTTGCGCGGGCAAGCCGCATCACGTCCACCGAGTCGCTCGTGGGAATCTTGGAAGCGTGAATCTTGAGGATGGCATGGCGCTCCTGCAGGTCGGGCATATCCACGACCACCTGGCGGTCGAAACGACCGGGGCGCAGCAGCGCCGGATCGAGGACATCCGGTCTGTTGGTGGCGGCCAGGATGATCACGCCGTCCTTCGTATCGAAGCCGTCCATCTCCACGAGCATCTGATTGAGCGTCTGCTCGCGCTCATCGTGACCGCCGCCGTACCCCGCCCCGCGCGTTCGACCCACCGCGTCGAGCTCATCGATGAACAGAATACAGGGCGCGTTCTTGCGCCCCTGCTCGAAGAGGTCACGAACCCGACTTGCGCCTACACCGACGAACATTTCCACGAAATCCGAGCCGGACATGTGGAAAAAGCTGACGTTCGCTTCACCGGCACAGGCCTTTGCCAGGAGGGTCTTGCCGGTGCCCGGCATACCGACCAGGAGCACCCCTTTCGGGATGCGGGCGCCGATCTTGGTGAAACGCGCCGGATTCTTCAGGAACTCGACCACCTCCTGAAGCTCGTACTTGGCCTCCTTCTGACCGGCGACGTCGTTGAAGTTGACCTTCTTGCCCTCCTCGATGAACTTCTTCGCCCGGCTCTTCCCAAAGGAAAAGGCTTTGTTGCCGCTTCCCTGTATCTGGCGGAACATGAACCAGACGAACAGAAAGAGAATCACCCACGGGAGCATCTCGAGGAAGACTCGTAACGGCGACATCGGCTTCGGAGAACCCGAAAACCGCACGCCGTTTTCCCGCAGCTGCCCCACCAGATCGTCATCGAAATAGGGGATGTTGGTCATGAAGAGCCGGCTGTCGCCGCTGCGGTTCTTCAGGGTTCCCTGAATCTCGTACTGGTCGAGAATCTTCACCGATTCGACCTCCCCGTCGGAGAGATAGCCGAGGAACTGGGAATAGGGGATTTCACGTCCCTGGGGCGTGTTGTCCTGTAACAGCACGAGCATGAACATGCCCATGATGATCATGAGAAAGACGAAAGCGAACCGGTTGTTTCGCAGGTTGAATTTCGGCGGTCCCGGATCGCGATTGCCGTTATTGTTCTGGTTGTTGTCCTGCATAGGAACTCATTACCTCATTCAAGTCTACCACCACACGCATCGGTGCGCCCAATCCCCCTCGGGATTCGGCAAGAACGCCGCGCCGCCACGCGCCGGTAACACCGACAACGCCGCCGCAGACACCGACGATCCCCAGCCTGTCCTCGAGAACGGGCACCATATCACGGACCGCCTGCGGAATAGCATGATCCTGAAACACCCGCTTCAGCGTTCGCCGACCGGCGGCCAGACATATGCTGTCTCCGGCGCGTCGTGACCTCGCCACCAGTGGAAACGAAAGCCGATCGCCGGCGAGGTACACCACCTCTCGCGCGTCGTCCCTTCCGACAAGCTCGAGCTCCAGGACACCACCGCAGCCGCAAGCACTCCCCCGAGCGTGAGCTACGCAGTAAAGATAGCCACGATCACCTCCCGGGACAATATCACGGCGACAGGCGATCCACCGGTCCCGCACCTCGATTCGCAGGCCGTGGCCACGAGCGATCGTGCGATGCGCTCCGCCGGGGTCGGCATCCGGAACCGATTCCACGAACCGATAGGGAACACGCGGTCGCCGTGCGCCGAGCCGGTCTACCGCGGCAAAGAGCGCCCGTCGCCTGAGCGGCCCCGGCAGCGCAAAGAAGGTCTCGCGATCGGCCCGGAGCGCCGTCGCTCCCGTCTGCGGGTCGTCCTCGGGGGACCACCTCAGGGCGGTCTCCGCACGCGCCGCGAGGAACGCGGCGACCTCCGCGAGACGGCCGGCGGTGCCGGCCACCGCCCGGCCCGCGCCGGGAAAGGCGTTCTCGATGGCGGGAAGCACCTCCCGCCGCAGACGGTTTCGGAGGAAACGGACGTCGGTGTTCGACGCGTCCTCCGTAAAACCGATCCCGAGCTCCCGCAGATAACTTCTGAGCGTCGCGCGCCCCAGCCCGAGGGCGGGACGCAGGACGGTTATCGAGTCGTCAAAGGGCAGCGGCGCGCACGCACGCATGCCGGTGAGACCGTCGAGCTCCGTCCCCTGAAACAGTCGCATCAACACCGTTTCGACCTGATCATCGCGTGTGTGTCCCACCGCCAGGACACGGGCGCGACGGCGGCGGCACACCCCGACAAGGAACTCGTATCGTGCCGAGCGCGCGTGAGCCTCGAGTGAGTCACCGGCCTCGCGTGCCGCCGCGGCAAGACGCCCCGGTTCGGCGCGTCCCTCCTCGAGGGCCGCACCGAGGCGGACGGCCAGTGCTCGCACCGCTTCACGGTCGCGCTCAGCGTCCGTTTCGGTGCGTATCCCGTGGTCGAAATGGGCGCAGATAATCGATGTGTATCCGGCCTGCGAGATGAGTAACGCGAGAGCGGAGCTGTCCGACCCGCCCGAGCAGGCAATGACAACCGGCTCGTCGACCCGGACTCCACATCGGGCGAGTACATCTGAGACTGCGGCGATCCGCTCATCCCTGCCTGCGGTTGAGCTCATTCATGACCTGCCCGGGTGCCTCGCCCCGGAGCGCCAGAACGGCGTCCGCCGCCCGCGAGACAGCCTCCGCGTAAAGCTCCTGCTCCTCCTCGGGGGGAGCTCCCAGCACATGGGCCACCACGTCCCCTTCCACCGGACGACCGATGCCGATGTAGAGTCGGAGGAAGCTCCCGTGCCCGAGGACATTCACGACCGAAGCAAGGCCGCGGTGCCCGGCGGTACCGCCGCCGCTCTTCATGCGAACCCGCCCGACCGGCAGATCGAGATTGTCACACACCACAACGCTCGCTTCCGCCTCGACGCCGGCACGCCTCAACAGGCTCGGCATGACCTCGCCCGAGCGATTCATGTAGGTCAGAGGCTCGGCGAGCATGAGCGGGGCGCCCCCACCGGAGGTCACTCGCGCGAAACGGTACCGGGCGAAAAGGGGCCTTCGCAGCGCAACCCCGAGCCGGGCGGCCGCCTCTTCGACAACCGCACATCCGACGTTGTGACGCGTACCCTCGAATCGGGGCCCGGGATTGCCCAGGCCCACAACCAGTACCGACAGCCGTTACTCCTCGGCTTTCTCGGTCTCTTGGGCAACCTCGCCCTCTTCGAGACCTTCTTCGCCTTCCATCTCTTCCTCTGCCGCTTCCTCTGCGACCTCTTCCCTGGTCATTGCAACCAGCGCAATCGTCTGCTCCTCACCGGTGAGCACCTTCACACCTTCGAGATTGGGCAGATCCGAGACGTGAAGGGCGTCCCCGATCTGCAGACCCGAGATATCGAGCTCGAAGTATTCCGGAATGTCTTTTGGAAAACACTCCACCTCGACCTCATGCAGCTGGCTCTGCAAAACGCCCCCCTCACGAACGCCGGGAGCGGTGCCGGTGAGGTGGATCTGCACGTTCGCCCGCAGAAGCTGCCCGCTCTCGATCGCATAGAAATCGACGTGTCGCAGGTGTCCCGTTGCGAGGTCTTCGTCGTAGTCCTTCAGGAGAACCTCGACGTCCTTTCCCGGCGTGCGGATCGTGATGATCGTGCTTTCCGAAATCTGTTTGAACGTCTGATAGAAGTCGTGCTCATCCAGGGTGATCGGCATTGTATCCGACCTCCCGTAAATGATGCCGGGAAGCTTGCCCGACCGCCGCAGCCTGCCGGCCGGCCCCTTGCCGAACTCCACGCGGGTATCCGCCTCAACTATCCTGTTTGCCATGAAAAACTCCTCGAGAGGTCGTACCTGGGACGGCAGGATTCGAACCTGCGAATGCCGGGATCAAAACCCGGTGGCTTACCGCTTGCCGACGTCCCAATGCCGTGAAATATGGTTCGATTAGAATGGTGAAACCGACCCCGATTGTCAAGCGAGATGTATGTTCGAGAACCGGGATGGGCGGACCGCCGGCAGGCGACTACCCCAGTGCATCCAACTCCTGATCCGCCACGGCCGACTCAACACCCGTCGGGTCGTCGGCCTCCTCGTATGCGCCGAGAATCCGATCCTGCAGGGAAGTGCGGAAGTCGGAATTAATCGGATGTGCGACGTCCTTGTACTCGCCCGTCTTGGTCTTCCGGCTCGGCATCGCGATAAAGATGCCCGATTTACCCTCGATGACCTTCACGTTGTGCACGACGAAGCAGTCGTCGAACGTCACGGTGACATACGCCTTGAGCTTGCCTTCCGCGGTAACCCGCCGGACCCGGATATCGGTGATCTCCATGTCAAGACGCTCCTCCGACGGCGCAGACCACGGCCCGCGCACACTGGTCGTAATACCGACTCCGGGGATGTCGAAACGGGGATGGTTCCCCGGACTGTCCACCCCACACAGGTCATAATTATACACAATCCCCGTGCGCTGTCAAACTGAAGAACCATCCTGACGCATCCTGTCATCATAGACGACATCGCCGTTGTACCACAGACGTTCGAGCTCATAGAAGTCCCTCATCTCCTCGGTCATGAGATGGACGACCATGAAGCCGTAATCGAGGAGCGTCCACCCGTTGCCGTCGCTGCGTTTGTGGCTGTTGACGGCTCGGATATTGCGGCCGATGAGGTGTTCCTCGAGCCGGCGGTGCAGGCCGCGAAGGTGCGCGGAACTGCGCGCCGTGGTAATGATCAGGTAATCGGTGAAGCTGCAGACCTCGGCGACATAGATTGCGAGCGTGTCCTCCCCGTCGTGGTGGGAAAGCAGCTCGGATGCGTCGATAACCTGCCGTCTATTCTCGGACATATGTTCCGTCAAAGTCTTTCCCCAGTATGACCGTTACGTCGATCGTAGATTCGCCGGGAAGCGGCTCGCTGTCGATGCGCGTGGCGCGAATGATACCGGCCGCCCGTCGTGCGAGGGCAATGTCGCCCGCCCGGTCGACCACGCGCGTGTGTTCGACATCGGAGGAGTCGGCGTTATCAAAGGAGACCACGTCGAAGCCGTAGCCCTCGTAGAGCTCTTTGGTGCGCCGTGCGAGTCCGCTCACGTCGGTGCCGTTGAGGATCTCGAGAGAAACGGCGATAGACGCATCGGTGAGTTCTTCGCCGGAGGCCAACGACTGCTCGACCTGACGCACCGACTGCCTCAGCCACTCTCCCTCGAAGTGGGGAAACAACAGGCGCTTCGTTTCGCCGTCCGAATCGACCGATCGGAAGTTTCCCTGCACGCGGCGCTGTATCATCTGCTCGGTATCAACGAGCGACAAGCGGCCGATGAGCGAAAGCAGGGACCGGTTGTCGAGATTCGTGCGGAAGCCGGAAGCGACGTAGGGAGCGACCTGCTCATGCCGCAGCCTGTCGGCGTTTTTGCCGAGCATCTCGAGAAACTGCCTGGTGAACTGCAACCGCCGCATGATGCGATCGCTGCGGGATTCCCCCGGCGGGGTGGAGGTCAGATACATGCTTACCTTCTCTCCGTCGAGTGTAACGTTGCCGGCCGGAATCAGCACCTCCGGGGGCGACGAGGAGGTGGCACCCGGTAGCGTCGAAGCGACGGCCGCGGTCTCATCCTCCCCTTCCCCCTCCACGAACTCCTCCACCGCAACGGCGCTTCCCGCCGTCTGATGCGACTCGGCGATGAAGAGCTCGAGGCCCTCGGCAAGATCGACGACATGGGTGAGTCCCTCGGTGTCAAGCACGAGGTGAAACGGAATCGATACTCCGAGGATGTCCGCAATCTCGTTGCGATACGCGTCGATGCCGCTCTCCTCGTAGAGCGCGGAGATACTGTCGACGCGGTTCAATGACCGGAGAATCGCCCCGAGATCGTGCGGCACATCGAAGAGGCCCACCTGGTTCGTGCGCGGATTGTAGATCAGAACCTGGGTCGATATCGGCGTGCCCTCGTCTTCGGTGACCAGCAGAGCCCGGATCGTTTCGCCGCTGTCCACCATCGAGGACACCGTATCGGTTCGGAGGTTGAGGTACACGAACACCGACGTCGCCGCGAGGATGCCGACGACCGCCAGCAGCAACACCACCGAAAGATCGACTTTCGGTCTGCGAATCATCCCGGATACTCCTTCCCGCAGAGCTCCCTGTACATCGCCAGTGTCGGCTCCGCGGGCTCATGTCCGCGGAGCGTGTTATGATCGACGCACGCGCAGAGCATGGCGTCGAGGCCGAGTGGCTCGACACGGGCCCGAAACTCCGCCTCCACATGGTCGCGCTTCGGCTCGAGGTAGTCGGCACAGTACAGCACTTTCTGCAACAGGGTCATTCCCGTATCTCCGAGCGTGTGGCTGCGCACAGCGGCAAGCACCTCCTCGTCGCAGACATGATACTCCTCGCGGAGAACCACCGCCGCAGCGCGACCGTGAAGAAGCTTCGGAAGCGCCCGCTCGAGCGCCGACTCTCCGAGCCCGTCCGATAACGCCCGCTCGCGAATCCGCTCCACATCCCACTCCCGCGCAATGTCGTGGGCCAGTGCCGCGAGCCGCGCGCGGGCCGGATCCTCGCCGAAACGCGTTGCCAGCCACTGCGCATACGCGGCGACGCCCATGACGTGCTCGCGGCGCCGGGCCGAAAGCGTACCGGGAAGGGCCCGCTCGATGCATGCCGAGACGATGCCGACACGTGATGCGAGCTCAACGCGTGTACAGGGCATGGGTGCGGATGTAGCCATACACCGATTCCGGCACGAGATACCTGTAGGCCTTTCCGGCTCTCACACGCTCGCGCACACCCGAGGATGATACCGGCAGCGGCGAATTGTCAATCGCCGCGTGGCGAAAGTCCGCGGAGGGTTCGCCCTCGCGGGTGGCCACCATGATGTCCACCATATCCTCGAGCTCGGCGGCGCCCTTCCAGCTCTGAAAGCCGTCGACGAGATCATCCCCGATGATGAGCCCCAGACGTCCGTCGACGGGATAGCTCTCGTAGAGGTACCTCACGGTGTCTATCGTGTACGACACGCCCTTTTTGTCGATTTCCCAGGTCTCGATCGGAAAATCTCCACGTCCGTTCACCGCGAGCTCGAGCATGCGTAATCTGTGCTCGGCGTCCGCATCGGGAGCGTCGCTCTTGTGCGGAGGTTGAAAGGCCGGCACGAATACGACCCGATCGTACCCGAAACTGATGCGCACCTCCTCGGCGACAAAGAGATGGCCCACATGGACGGGATCAAATGATCCGCCGAACATCGCGATCTTCACGGTCGCCCTCCAGCGTGAGCTCGGAAAGCCGCTGCACGAGCTCGTCGAGCCCCTCGCGGCTGAACGAGGAAACACCGACGACGCTCAGGCCGTCGGCCCAGGCAGCCCTACGGATTTCGGAAAGGCGCTCGTGAGCGCCGTCGAGGTCGAGCTTTGTCCCGACGAGTAACCGGCGCTTCTCGAGCAGGGCCGGCTCGTAGCGGCCGAGCTCCTCGCACAGGGTCCGGTAGGCGTCCCGCGGGTCCGCCGCATCCTCCGACAGGTCCGCCACGAACACCAGGGCGCGGGTGCGGGATATGTGTTTGAGGAACCGCAGGCCCAGTCCGGCGCCGTCCGCGGCGCCTTTGATGATGCCGGGAATGTCGGCGAGTACCACGTCACGGTCGAAGAGCTTGATGACGCCGAGATTCGGGATCGTCGTGGTGAACGGGTAGCCGGCCACTTTGGGCTCGGCCGCGGTAAGGGCGGCGAGCAGGCTGGACTTTCCCGCGTTCGGAAGGCCCACGAAACCTGCGTCGGCGATCAGAGCAAGCTCCACCCGCAACGTGGCGCCGCTTCCCTCTTCCCCCGGCTGCGCGAAGCGCGGAGCCTGCCGACGGGAGCTCTTGAAATGGGTGTTCCCCTTGCCGCCTCGGCCACCCGGGAGGCATACCCACTCGCTGTCCTCACCGGAGAGGTCGGCCAGCACGTTCCCCGTGTCCGGCTCGCGAATGAGCGTGCCCGGCGGCACCTCGATGACAACGTCGTCTCCGTCGCGGCCGTGGCGCTTCGCGCCTTCTCCCGGCCTGCCGTTCTCCGCGCGGTACGTGCTCTTGTATCGCAGATGACGCAGCGTCTTCAGGTTGGGCCTGGTGCGAAACACGACATTCCCGCCGCGGCCACCGTCCCCGCCGTCGGGACCCCCGCGCGGCACGTACTTCTCCCGTCGAAAGGACACGGCGCCGGGACCACCGGAACCGGAATAGACGGTGACTGTGACTTCGTCTACGAACTGCTGCACCCGCTACTGGCCGGCCGGAGCTACCGAAACAAGCTTCTTTCCCTTGCGGCTCTTGAACTCGACGTTTCCGTCGATCCTGGCAAACAGCGTATCGTCATTTCCGCGACCGACGTTGAGCCCCGGGTGGAACCTGGTGCCGCGTTGACGTACGATGATCTCCCCCGCGGATACGAACTGCCCGCCGAAGCGCTTTACGCCGAGGCGTTTGGATACGGAATCCCGGCCGTTCTTTGAGCTTCCTCCACCTTTCTTATGTGCCATGCGAACCTATTCTCCTTCCGTTTCCACGAAGTCTTCCACCACAACCGCAACCTGTTCGGGGTACTCACGCTCGAGATCCCGAACTCCCACCAGCAGATAATCCGAGACGCCCTTGAGGTAATTCGACGCCTCGCGGGTGTAGGATGCCACCTCCATGCGAAGCCGGCCTTCGCGCTCGGCGACGCCCCGGATCTCGACCGCCGGGACTTCATCGAGCACGCGCGCGGCCGTCCGTGCAAGGGCGGTTGCCGCGGCGCAGACCGGATTCTCGCCGAAGGGCGCGCCGGTCGCGTGCCCGGTCATCTCGAAGCGGCGAAGGCACCCCAGACGGTCATGCTGCATCCCGACACGTATCACGTGGCGGTCGCGATCTCTTTGACCCGGACAAGCGAGTAGTGCTGACGATGACCGTTTCGGCGACGGTAGCCCTTTCTTCGCTTGTACTTGTACACGATGACCTTGCGGTCCCTGCCGTGCTCCTCGACGACCGCCTTCACCTTCGCGCCCTTGACGTAGGGAGTGCCGAAGGAAACCTTGTCGTCATCACTGCGCAGCATCAGCACCGAATCGAACTCCATCACATCGCCGTCGGCTCCGCCGACGGCATCGACCTTCAGGAGATCACCCTCCTGCGCCTTATACTGCTTACCCTTGATCTCTACAACTGCATACATTGTGGTGGTTCCGTTTTCCCGATTTGTGTATGTGTGACGGTATAGGTAACACTAAAGTCGACGGCACGTCAAGGCCCGCCGTTTGACAGCCGATTCGGCCGCTTGCTATAATTCCATACAATTCTTTCCCGTAGCGGAGGTTACTGCCATGATGCGTGGCATCGGTCGGGAAGAGGGTACGGTGTCCGCTGACGAGGTCAAAGAGCTCATTCTCGACGGCACGCCGGAGGACATGGTACGGAACAAACGCGTACTCGTCCTTACCCCCGACGCCACCCGAACCTGCCCCCTCCCGATGATGGTGAGGGCCGTACAGGAGACTCTCGGCGCCGCCGCATCCCGCCTCGACTACATGGTCGCCCTCGGATCCCATCATCCCCTGACCGAGGCGCAGATATTCAGCCTCTTCGGGATCGACGAGGTCGCGCGGCGCACCCTGTTCCGCGACGCGAAGTTCCTGAATCACGAGTGGCATAACCCCGACACCTTCATAGAGATCGGCTCCTTCAGCGAGGAGGAGATCGAGAAGCGGACCAAGGGGCTCTTCCGCGAGTCGGTGCGGGTCACCATAAACCGGGCGGTGCGCGACTATGACCTCCTCGTAATTCTCGGCCCGGTCTTCCCCCACGAGGTCGTGGGCTTTTCGGGGAGCAACAAGTATCTCTTTCCGGGCATCTCCGGGGGAGACTTTCTGCACTTCTTTCACTGGCTCGGTGCGACGCTTACCTGCCGCAAGACGATCGGCTTCAAGCACACCCCGATGCGCAACCTCGTCGACGACGCCGCGCTGATGGTTCCGACTCCGCGCCACCTTCTGGCAATGGTGGTGCGCCCCGGCAACGAGCTTGCCGGCTTCTACGTCGGCACCCCCGAGGAGGCGTGGTCGGAGGCTGCAAATCTCTCCTCCCGGCTCCACGTTCGCTATACGCCCCGGCAGTACCACACGGTGCTGGGCGTAGCGCCGGAAATGTACGACGAGCTGTGGGTCGGCGGGAAGGTGATGTACAAGCTCGAGCCGGTCGTGGAGGACGGCGGCACGCTCATCATCTACGCCCCCCACATCCGGGAGGTCTCATCCACCTGGGGCACCTATCTCAGAGAAAGCGGCTATCATGTCCGCGACTATTTCACCGCCGACATGGAGGCGTACCGCCACATGCCCCGCGCCGTGCTCGCTCATGCCACCCATGTGAAGGGCGACGGCAGCTTCGAGAACGGGGTGGAAAAACCGCGCATCAATGTGGTGGTGGCGAGCGGGCTCGGGCGGGAGCTCACCGAATCCATCAATCTCGGCTATATGGACCCCGCAACCATCGATCTCTCCGACTACCAGGGACGGGAAGAGGAGGGGATTCTGTTCGTGGACCACGCGGGTGAGGTGCTGCATCGCCCCGAGTGGGAGCGCGCGGACATCGAGTATCCGCCCGTGTGAGGGCCTTTACGTCAACACCGTGCTTCCCATGAGATAGCGGTCGATCTCACGCGCGGCCACGCGGCCTTCCTTGATCGCCCACACCACGAGGGACTGTCCGCGCCGGGCGTCACCGGCGGCAAAGACCCCCTCTCGCGAGGTGCGATGGTCCTCAAAGGCGGCGGCTATGTTCGATCGCGCGTCGGTGTCGAGGCCTATGGCCTCCACGAGCTCCTGCTCGGGACCGAGGAATCCCATCGACAGGAGGACGAGCTCGGCCGGCCACTCCTGCTCGGTTCCGGGAATCTCGACCGGTTTCGGTCGCTCCCCGGGACTTTTCTCCCACCTGACCTTCACGGTACGCACGCCCTCGAGCTTCCCGTTGCCGAGAAACTCCCTGGTCATGATGCTGTACACGCGCGGGTCCTCGCCCTGCTTTGCGGCGGTTTCGGCGTGGGAGTAGTCGAGCTTGTAGATGCGCGCGAAGGTGGGCCAGGGCATGCTCTCATCCCGCGCGGCGGGCGGCTTGGGCAGGAGCTCGAAGTTCGTGATGCTCTTCGCGCCGTGGCGAACGGCCGTGCCGATGCAGTCGGCGCCGGTGTCGCCGCCGCCGATGACGATAACGTCCTTGCCCGCGGCATCGATGAAACCCTCCTGCGTTCCGTTGCCGCCGCTCGACGAGCGGTCAAGCAGATGCTTCGTGTTTGCCTTGAGAAACTCCATGGCAAAATGGACACCGGTCTTCTCACGGCCGGGCACCGGCAGGTCCCGGGGCTTCGTGGCGCCGCAGGCAAGCAGCACCGCGTCGTAGCTCTTTAGCAGTTCCTCCGGATCGACGTCCGTTCCCACCTGCACGCCCGGGCGAAACTCCACACCCTCGGCGGCCATGAGCCCGTTCCGCCGCTCCACGAGTTCCTTCGACAGCTTCATGTTCGGGATGCCGTACATCAGCAGCCCCCCGATGCGGTCATCACGCTCGAAGACCGTCACGTGGTGTCCCGCCTTGTTGAGCTGGTCGGCCGCGGACAGACCCGCGGGGCCGGCGCCGACGACGGCCACCCGTTTGCCGGTGCGCACCGCGGGCGGCTGCGGCACCATCAGGCCCGAGTCATAGGCTCTGTCGATGATGTGCGCCTCGTTATCCTTGATGGTGACCGCCGGCTCGTTGATGCCGAGAACGCAGGCGTGCTCGCAGGGGGCCGGACAGACACGGCCGGTATACTCGGGGAAGTTGTTGGTCTTCATCAGCCGCCGGAACGCTTCTTCCCACTTGCCGCGATAGACGAGCTCGTTCCATTCCGGGATCAGGTTGTCCACGGGGCACCCGTAATCGGACTGACAGAACGGCACGCCGCAGTCCATGCAGCGCGCTCCCTGCTCCTGCCGCTTGTGCTCGTCGAGATGACCGTGGAACTCTTCGTAATCTCGTATGCGCTCACGCTCGTCCCGTTCGGGACCGCGCACGCGTTCGTATTCCATGAATCCGGTCGGCTTACCCATGAACCACCTCCGGTGTTCGGCTCCTCCGCCGCTTCATGACGGTGCGAAACTGCGGGGAAATGACCCGTACGAACTCCCCGCGACGCTCCTCCCAGGTCGCGAGAACGTGCGCCCCCACCGTCGATCCCGTACGATCGACGTGCTCGCCCACCAGCTCGCGGATGGTCGCCTCATCCTCGGCATCGAGGCCCTCGAGCTCGACGAGCTCGGGATTGTACAGGGACTCCAGTCGCCGCTCGGGGTCCCACACATAGCCGATACCGCCGCTCATCCCCGCGGCGAAGTTCTTGCCGGTCGGCCCGAGGATGACGGCGCGACCGCCGGTCATGTACTCGAGACCGTGGTCACCCACTCCCTCCACGACGACGTGGACGCCGGAGTTTCGCACGCAGAAGCGCTCGGCGGCCCGGCCGCGGAAGAAGGCCTTCCCGCCGATGGCGCCGTAGAGGGCGACATTGCCGATGATGATGTTCTCCTCCGCCGCGAAGACCGAGTTCTCGGGAGGATAGACAGCGATGGTGCCCCCCGAGAGCCCTTTTCCCACGTAGTCGTTCGCGTCGCCCTCGAGCTCCAGGCTTACCCCCTGTGCCAGCCAGGCGCCGAAACTCTGGCCGGCGGAGCCGGTAAACTTGAAGTGCACAAGCTCCTCGGGCAGGGTCGCGAACCCGCGTCGCCTGGTGATCTCGTGGCTCAGCATGGTGCCGGTGGTGCGGTCGGTATTGCGGATCGGCAGCTCCGCGGCGACCGGCCGGTCATCGGCGATGGCCGGCTCGGCGAGCTCGATGAGCTTCCGGTCGAGCACCGAATCGATGCCGTGCTCCTGCGGGATGCAGCAGATGATGCCCGTATTACCCTTGCCTCGCACCGCGGGGGCAAGCACCCGGGAGAGGTCCACCGTGCTCGACTTCCAGTGGAGCACCGACTCATCGGGCTCGAGCATATCGACCCGTCCCACCATTTCGGCCCAGCTGCGAAATCCGAGCTCCGCCATGATTTCCCGCAGCTCCTCCGCCACGAACCGCAGGTAGGTGATGACGTACTCGGGCTTTCCGGCAAACTTGGCTCTCAGCTTCTCGTCCTGCGTGGCGACGCCCACCGGGCAGGTGTTCTTGTGACAGACCCGCATCATAATGCAGCCCATGCTGATGAGCGGCCCGGTGGCAAGCCCCGTCTCCTCGGCGCCGAGCATCGCAGCAACGGCCACATCGCGGCCGGTCTTTATCTGGCCGTCGGTCTGCAGCACCACCCGGCTTCTGAGGTTGTTCATCACCAGGGTCTGGTGTGTTTCGGCGAGGCCGAGCTCCCAGGGAACACCGGCATACTTGATGCCGGTAAGGGGCGAGGCACCCGTGCCGCCGTCCTGGCCGGAAATGAGAATGTGGTCCGCGTGACCCTTGGCAACACCCGCCGCGATCGTTCCGACGCCGACCTCGGAGACAAGCTTGACGCTGATTCCGGCGCCGGGATTCGCGTTCTTCAGATCAAAGATCAGCTGCGCGAGATCCTCGATCGAGTAGATGTCGTGGTGCGGCGGCGGGCTGATGAGCCCCACGCCCGGCGTGGAGTAGCGCGTGTTCGCGATGACATCGAAGACCTTATGCCCCGGCAGCTCACCTCCCTCGCCCGGCTTGGCCCCCTGCGCCATTTTGATCTGCAGCTCGTTCGACTCCGTGAGGTATTCGATCGTCACGCCGAAGCGGCCCGAGGCGACCTGCTTGATGGACGAACGCTTCGAATCCCCGTTGGCGAGCGGTTTGTAGCGCTCGCGGCGCTCCCCGCCCTCACCGGTGTTCGACTTGCCGCCGATACGATTCATGGCGATCGCCAGGGTTTCGTGCGCCTCCTGGGAAATCGAGCCGAAGCTCATGGCGCCGGTGGCGAAGCGCTTCATGATGTCTTCCGCCGGCTCGACTTCCTCGATGGGGATTGCGCGCCCGGTCCTGAACTTCAGGAGTCCGCGGATCGTGGCCTGGTTTCGGTCCCGGCGGTTCTCGTGCTCGGCGAACCTGCGGTACATCGCCTCGTCGTTCTGCCGAACGGCCCGCTGCAGCGTCGCAATGGCCTCGGGATCCCACATATGACGCTCACCGCCGGTGCGCCACTGATAATCACCGGGGTTGTAGGATTCGTAGCCGATAGGGATGTTGCGGCCGGGATATGCCATGCGGTGGCGCTGCAGCGCCTCCTCACCGAGTACGTCGAACCCCGCGCCTTCGATGCGTGAGGCGGTCCCGGCAAAGCACCGCTCGACCACGTCCCAGGCAAGTCCGACGATCTCGAAGATCTGCGCGCCCTTGTAGCTGTCGATGGTGGAGATGCCCATCTTCCCGAACACCTTTCGCATGCCCTTGGCAAGGGCGGTGCGATAGTTCGCGACGATGCGCTCATCGTCGAGCTCCGGCGCAATGTCGCCGTTGTCGCGCAGGTGCCACATCGCCTCGAAGGCAAGATAGGGGTTTATCGCGTCCGCGCCGTATCCCACGAGGGCGCAGAAGTGATGGACTTCCCTCGGCTCGGCGGTCTCGAGGATAATTCCGACCTGTGTCCGCTTCGCGCGCCGCACGAGATAGTGGTGCACCGCGCCTACCGCGAGCAGCGCGCTGATGGGTACCCGCGTCGGACCGGCGTTGCGGTCGGACAGCACGACGAGGGAGTAGCCCTCGGAGATGGCCGTCTCGGCCTCCCTGCTGATCCGTATGAGCGCCGTGCGAAGGTCCTCGCTCGCCGTGTCGACGGCGTAGGTCGCGTCTATGACGGCACTCTTCCATCCGCGGTAGTCGAGCTCCCTGATGCGCGCGAGCTCCTCGTTGGTGAGGATGGGATGCTCGATCTTCAGCCGTCGACAGTGCTCGGGGCTCGTTTCGAGCAGGTTCTTCTCGGGTCCCACGTAGGCGGAAAGACTCATGATGTTCGCTTCGCGGATGGAGTCTATGGGCGGGTTGGTCACCTGCGCGAAGAGCTGCTTGAAGTATTCGTAGGTCAGCCGGGGACGCTGGGAGAGGATCGCGAGCGGGGCGTCGTTGCCCATGGAGCCGAGCGGTTCCGCGCCGTTCTCGGCCATGGGCTTGAGCAGCAGATTGAGATGCTCCTCGGTATACCCGAACATGCGCAGCCGCTCGCGAATGGTCGTCTCGTCGCGCCCGGCGACCCGGGCGGCGGCGGGCAGATCCTCGATGAGGATCCGCTCTCGCTCGAGCCACTGCCCATAGGGATGCGTGCGCGCGATGATGTCCTTGAGCTCGTCGTCGTCGACGATCCGTCCCTGCTCGAAGTCGACGAGAAACATGCGCCCGGGCTGCAGGCGCCCTTTGAGTTTGACCTTCTCCGGCGGGATGTCGAGCACCCCCACCTCACTTGCCATGATCACCATATCGTCTTCGGTGACGTAGTAGCGACTCGGGCGCAGGCCGTTGCGGTCGAGCAGCGCACCCATCACCCTGCCGTCGGTGAACGAAATCGATGCGGGCCCGTCCCACGGCTCCATCGAGCAGCTCATGTACTCATAGACCTCACGCCGCGCCTTCGCCATCCGGCGGTCGTTCTGCCACGCCTCCGGCACCATCATCATGACGGCCTCCGGCAGCTGCCGACCGGAGAGCAACAGGAGCTCGAGGGCGTTGTCGAAGTTTCCGCTGTCGGAACTGTCGGGCTCCATGATCGGAAACGCCCGACGCAGATCATCGCCGAAGAGATCACTCCGCAGGGTGCCCTCGCGGGCGTACATCTTGTTCATGTTGCCGCGCAGGGTGTTGATTTCCCCGTTGTGGCTCATGAACCGCAGCGGTTGCGCGCGGTCCCAGCTCGGAAAGGTGTTGGTGGAGAAGCGGGAGTGCACCATCGCCACGTGGGTCTCGTAGTCGACGTCTTCGAGATCCGGGTAGTAGGCGAACAGCTGCTCCGGCATGAGCATGCCCTTGTACACGAGAACGCGCGTGGAGAGGCTGCAGATGTAGAACAGGCCCTTCGAGTCATGGGCCTCTCCCCGCAGCCGCTTCGACGCCTGTTTTCTGATGATGAACAGCTTTCTGTCGAAGGCGGCCGGATCGTCGACCGTCGCGGCGATGAACGCCTGCTCCATCACGGGCTGGGCGGCCTTCGCCGCGGGACCGATCATGCTCTCGTCGCGGGGCACGGGACGCCACCCGAGGAAGGTCTGTCCCTCCTCGGCAACGACCTGCTCGAACACGCGCTTACAGGCCGACCTCTCGCGGAAATCCCGGGGCAAAAAGACCATGCCGGCGGCGTATCGGCCCCTCGCGGGCAGCTCCACCTCGAAGTCACGCCGCATGATCTTTTCGAGGAAGCGGTGCGGCAGGGCGGTGAGAATGCCCGCCCCGTCACCGGAGTTCTTCTCGCTGCCGACCGCCCCCCGGTGAGTCATGTTGATGAGGACCGTCTTTGCCTGTTGCACGATTTCGTGCCCGGCCCGGCCCCGTATGTGACCGACAAAGCCCACGCCGCACGCGTCGTGTTCGAAAGCAGGATCGTACAGTCCCTGTTTACCGGGCCGTTGCTGCATATTCATGCGTTCTCTCCTTCGCAGGAGCCGTTCCGTCCCCGTGCGCGACGATACCGTACCGCTGAGATCCCTTACCCTATCGGATTGTCCTGAAGAGGCGTCGGCCCCACGGGGCCCCGAAAAAGCGGTATATGTGTCTTCCGGCGGATACCGGAGGGTCGTGTCATGCTCCCGTTCCCTACATGGACTCCAGGAAAGGAATATTAATGAGACGAAAGCCGTTTTTCAAGACCTGCGCGGTCAAAATAGCCAGAAGAAGTCGTGCATTCCGCCTCTCGGGCGTCGGGGCGGTCAGGATGGGGTATTCGTGGTAATACCTGGAGAAGGCCTTCGCAAGCTCGAATAAATATGCGGTGATGTGCGACGGATCGTATTCCCTCGACGCCTCCTCAACCCGCGCGGGAAACTCCCCGAGCAGCTTTACGAGCTCCCACTCGTCCTGGGAGTCGAGTGCCGACGGGTCCACGGCGGCTGCACCGGGAACCGGGGTCTCCGCCTTTCGCACGATACTGCGAATGCGCGCGCCGGTATACTGCAGATACGGTCCGGTGTTGCCGTTGAACGACAGCGACTTCGCGGGATCAAAGATGATATCCTTCATCGGATTCACCGCGAGCAGGTAGTAATGGAGCGCGCCGAGCGCAATCGCCTCGGCCGTTGCCGCGATGTCTTCCACCTCGCCTTCCCGCTCCTTTTCGCGGATCTCCACCGTCGCGAGCTCAGCCAGCCGGTCGATGAGATCGTCCGCGTCTACCACGGTGCCCTCGCGGGACTTCATCTTGCCCTCGGGAAGGTTCACCATCCCGTACGCGAGGTGGAAGAGGTTGTCGGCCCACTCGAATCCGAGCCGCTTGAGGACGTGAAACAGTACCGTGAAGTGGTAGCGCTGCTCGGAGGCCACGACGTAGATGAGCCGATCAAAGGGCCAGTCCGCATGGCGTCGTATCGCCGTCCCGATGTCCTGCGTGAGATAGAGGCTGGTGCCGTCGGCGCGAAGCAGAACCTTCTTGTCGAGGTCGATGTCTTCGAGGTCCACCCACACCGTCCCCTCTTCGTCGCTGTAGAACACACCGCGCTCGAGGCCCTTGAGCACCTCCTCCCGCCCGGCGCCGTAGGTTTGGCTCTCGTAGTAGATCTCGTCGAACGAAACGCCGGTCCGGCGATAGGTCTGCTGTATGCCCCGTACGGCCCAGTCGTTCATCCTCTTCCACAGCTCGAGCGTTTCCGCATCACCCTTCTCCCATGCCTGGAGCATCTCCCGGGCCCGCTCCTCGGCGGAGGGGTCGCTCCTCGCCCACTCGGCAAACTTCACGTAGAAGTCGCCGACGAATGTATCGGGTTTCACGCCGGTCGAATCCGGGGTTTCTCCATCGCCGAACTCCCGGTATGCGAGCATCGACTTGCAGATGTGAATCCCGCGGTCGTTCACGAGGTTCACCTTCCGCACCTCCGCTCCGGAAGCCTCGACGATGCGGGCGACGCTTTCGCCGATGGCGTCGTTGCGCAGGTGCCCGAGGTGGAGGGGCTTGTTGGTGTTCGGCGCGGAAAACTCGACCATGACCCGCAGGCCGCTGCGCGCGTCGCCGCGACCGTAGTCATCGCCCTCGGCCTCCACCGCTTCGAACACGCTTCGGGTATAGGCGTTCCGCTCGATGTGGACGTTGACGTAGGGACCGGCCGTTTGTACACGATCGTCGCCGGCGGTGCCGGTCGCCGCCAGCTTTTCGGCGGTCGCCTCCGCGATTGCCTGGGGGGCGGTGCGGAACACCCGCGCGAAGGGAAAGAGCGGGAAGCCGAGGTCCCCGAGCTCCGGCTTCGGCGGCCGCTCGACGATGACCTCCGTGTCATCTATCCGGGATGGGTCGATACCCCGCTCCCGCGCGAGCTCGCGAAGTGTGTCGGCTATCCGCTGTCTCCACACCGTCCTGTATGCCTGCATGCGCCCTATTCTCCTTGTATGACGGCCATCATTCGCGTGAAGTGCTCGGCGCCCTCCCGCCTGAAGGAACCGAGCGTGGAGGTGCAGCCGGTGCACTCCTGGGCTACCGATACGCGCCGGACTCCGTGCGCCTCGAGGAGGTCGATATTGGGCCGCACCAGGTCCAGGTACGGCCCGTCTTCCCGCCATACCAGCGCACGCTCGCCCCACAGATCTCTGAACAGTGCGGCCCGTGACTCATCCACCCGATAACAGCAGGAGCGGATCGACGGACCTAACAGCGCCTCGATGTTCTCCGCGGCCACCCCGTAACGACTCTCCATGAGCCGCACCGCGTCGGAGACGATACCGGTGCCGCGCCAGCCGGAGTGAAGCGCCGCAAAGGCGCCCGTCCCGGGGTCGTGGAGAAAGATCGGCATGCAGTCGGCAACGGTCACGCCGAGGGCAAGCCGGCGGTCATTGGTCAACAGCCCGTCCGCGGCGGTGTCCGGGCCCGGCCGGGCTGCCTGCCCTACGACGGCGACGTCGCGGGAATGCACCTGTCGCACGGTAATGTAGTCGGCCGGATCGATGCCCAGGCCCCTGAGCACCTCGTCACGCAGCGGCTGCGTCGCCGCGCCGCTCGGACCCATATCCCCGGCCTCGCGCAGCGTCAGATGGACGGGCAGACTGAACGGCATGCGCACCACGCTGCCGCGGTTGAGGTCGAGCTCGAAGGTGCCGGTCATCGCGTGATCATACCGGGCCCGATCGACCGACGTCAAGGTTCGCGACGGCGCAGCGCGGCGCGGCGACGAGCGCTCGTCCGCTCCACGTCGTACATGCTGCTCAGCAGCGACGCCGCCTGCTTCGTGAAGCCGAGCACCTCGTCGAGCCCCGCCTTGAATCCGGCATTGTCGCGGCCGGCCACCTCGTCGAGGTTGCTCACCGAGTCGTAGCGTCCGCCGACCTCGCCGTAGAGCACGCCCCGCAGCACCTCCGAGAGACCGTGCAGCGTCTCCACCCCACGGTGGACGAGGCGGCTCGCCGCATCGTCCACCCGGTCGAGCGCGGACTCGATGTCGCCGGAATCCCGCATTGCTTCGTTCACGCCGGCGCGCAGGTCCCCGCCCTTACCAATCCGCAGGAAGAACGCCTCGACGGCGTTCAGCAGGTCATGGAGATCCCCGTAGTACTCGTTGAACTCCGCCCTGTTCTCTTCCTTGTAGAAGGCTCCCTGCACGAAGAGGATCTTGAGCGTTGCCGCGTGGCCGCTGTCGCGGAGCTTTCGCAGAAGCGCTGCAAGGAGGGCCACACCGGCCGCGTGCGTGCCGTTTCGGCGGCCGGGCCGTACGGGGTAACTCGACGGCGGCGGCACGTCGGCGTCGCCGATGAGTTCCCGAGCCCGGCTCAAGAGGTCGTCTTTCTTGCGCTCGAACGAGTAGAGCTGGAAGAAGCTCTCCATACGCCGCGACCAGAACCGCTCCACCCGGCTCTTCCAGCCCTGCCCGCTCGGAGGGCGCGGCAGCCGGTACCCGAGGTCGCCGACCGCGTAGCGGACAATGTCGAAGAAGGGGACCCGCCGCGCAAAGCCGCGCACGACATCGAGACGCCGCTGCACGCCGGCTATACGCTCCGTCAGCACCGACTCGAGGTCCTGATCCGCCCGGCCGAGGTCCCCGTCGAACAGGACGAGCGCTTCCACGAAGGACGGGCTCGGCGGTGTGGCCAGGCCTTTGAGAATACGCCCGAGATGCTCCAACGGCACCCGAACGTGATCGACCTCGCATCGCTCATCGCCCGTCCCGCCGACGGGCTCGAAGCAGCAGAGTATCTGATCGAAGTCGAACTCGGTGAGCGCCGTCAACGACTCCATGAAGGCGGCATTTGTCCGCATGCTGTCCCGCACCCACGCAGGAATCGAGCCCATGAGCTCCGCGACCCGGCCCTCGGCTTCGCGGCGGAGATCATGCTCGTCGGCCGCCTCGAGGCGGGTCGAAAGAATGAAGGGATCGGTGTAGATCAGCAGGTCCTCCCGGATATCCGGGCTCTCGAGACCGAGCACGAAGCTGTAGAACGAGTCGAGCCCCGCCGACCGGATCCGACCGACCGGTCCCTGGAAGAAGCCCGACACGCTCTTGAGCTCGCCGATTTCGGTTTTGAAGTCCGGCAGAAAGTGCCCCGCCGTCACGTCCACAAAATTGGCCGCCTCCTGGCGGAGACGGCGTGCGAGCGCCCGCATGAGGTACTCTGCGACCGCCTCTTCCTTCGACAGGGCACCGAAGACCATGCGCAGGAGCAGGAGAAGCCTGCGCCACAGGCCCATGGTCAGATAGGCGTACTCCGTGTCGGACTCGGCGGGCGCTACCTCCCGTTCGACCGGCTCTTCGTCGAGCACGATGCCGGCCCGTATGCGCTCGAGCAACTCTTGCCGTTCGGAAGAGGACAGGCTGGAGACAAGACTATCGAAGGTCGAGGTCGTTGCCATAGCGCGCCGTGGGCGGTCAGTGTAGCACGCGCCGGCGGCGCGCTCAACTGGGCGCCGGAAGCGGCTCAGCCGATACCTCTCCACCTTTGAGGTACTTGATGCCCTCGAGCGCGGCCTCCGCCGCGGAGGTCGTGGTGGTATACGGTACGCGGTGGCGCAGGGCCTGGATGCGGATGTAGTCGTCATCGCGCTGCGTGTAGCGTCCGAGCGGGGTATTGATCACCAGATCGATTCGTCCCGCTTCGAGGTGATCGACGACGTTGGGATGGCCCTCGTGCACCTTCAGCATGACCTCGCTGAAGATCCCGTTCCTGAACAGGAAGTCGGCGGTTCCGCGTGTTGCGGTGACCTCGAACCCGAGCCCTGCAAGCTCCCGCACGACGGGAAGCAGGGTCGCCTTGTCGGAGTCGTGAATCGAGACAAACACGCGACCGCCGGTCGGAAGGTCGCTCCCGGCCGAGCTCGTCGCCTTGGCGAAGGCCTCTCCGAAACTCCGGCCGATGCCGATCGCCTCTCCGGTTGATCGCATCTCGGGGCCGAGCAGGGGGTCGACGTTGGGAAAGCGGTCGAAGGAGAACACCGCCTCCTTCACCGCCCAGCCGACCGCGCAGTGGCCCTCGCCGACACCCGGGAGCACTTCCGTCGCGGAGGTCACCAGCCCCTGCATGTTGAGGTCGTACCCCTGCCAGATGTTCACCGCAACCTCGACGAGATTTACGCCCGAGGACTTCGACAGGTAGGGGACGGTGCGCGAGGCCCGGGGATTGACCTCGAGGACGTAGACGGTGCCGCCCTGTACGGCGAACTGTATGTTGAGGAATCCGACAACGCCGAGCTCACGGGCAATGGCCGCGGCTGCCTCCTTCATCTTGGTGAGGGCCGTGCGATCGACCTTGTAGGCGGGGAACACGCACGCCGAGTCGCCGGAGTGAATACCCGCCGCCTCGATATGCTGCATGATCCCGCCCACGTATACATTCTCCCCGTCGGAGAGCGCGTCGAGGTCATACTCGAAGGCATCCTCGAGGAACTGATCCACGAGCACGGGGCGAGGCTCGGAGACCTCGATGCCGCGTTCGAGAAACTCACGAAGCTCCTCGGGGGTATAGGCAATGCCCATGCTTCGCCCGCCGAGCACGTAGGAGGGCCGCAGCAGCACCGGATAGCCGATCTCCCCCGCGAGCCGTTCCACTTCCGCCCTCGAGGACGCCATGGCGCTCTGCGGCTGGTCGAGGCCGATGCGGCGCATCACGTTGTAGAACAGGCCCCGGTCCTCCGCGTCGTGAATGCGCCGTACCGGCGTCCCCACGATGCGCGCGCCGGCGCGCTCGAGCTCCTCGGCCATGTTGAGCGCCGTCTGGCCGCCGAGCTGCACCACGACATCCCGCACGCCCTCCTTGCGCATGATCTCCTTGACGTCCTCCGCCGACAGCGGTTCGAGGTAGAGGCGGTCGGAGACGTTGAAGTCGGTGGAAACCGTTTCGGGATTCGAGTTGACCATGACGGTGGCGCGATCGAGCTCCCGGTACGCCATGGAGGAGAGGGTGCAGCAGGTGTCGAACTCCAGCCCCTGACCGATGCGGTTGGGACCGCTTCCGAGGATGATGACGCCCCGCTCGCCGAGCGGCGCCCCCTCGTCGACCTCGCCGTAGGCGGAGTAGAAGTACGGTGTCTTCGCGGCAAACTCTCCCGAACACGTATCGACGAAGTGATAGCAGGCGTGCATCCCCTGCCCGATCCGAAGCTCTTCGACGGCGCGGGGATCGGCACGGAGAAGCTTCGCGATGCGGCGATCGGACATACCCTGTCGCTTTGCACGAAAGAGCACGTCAAGCGGCAGCAGCGCGCTCTCGCTCCCCGCGGCACCCTCGGCCTGCGCCCTGCGCGCGCCCTCGGCCTCGATTTCGTGCTCGAGCTCGGCAAGCTCGGCAAGCTCGTGGAGACCCCAGCGATCGTAACCGGTCAGACGCGATATGCGGTCGATGTTTCCTCGCCCGAGACGTTTGAGCAGGGAGTACGTCGCGAAGATGCGCCGGGGGTGGAGCTTCGCGGCCATCGACCACAGTTCCTCCTCGTCGAGGTCGAGGTCTTCTATGCCTTCGAAACCGATCTCCGCGGCACGGATCGCCTTGTTGAGAGCGGACAGATAGGTCCGGCCGATCGCGAGCGACTCGCCGACCGACTTCATGGCGGTTCCGAGGCTGGCGTAGCCCTGGGGAAACTTTTCCAGCTCGAAGCGCGGGATCTTCACCGCGACGTAGTCGAGAGACGGCTCGAAGCAGGACACGGTCTGGCCGGTGATGTCGTTTATGACCTCGTCGAGGGTGAAGTCCACCGCCAGGCGCGCCGCACAGCGCGCGATGGGGAATCCGGTCGCCTTACTGGCAAGGGCGGAGGACCGGGAGACGCGCGGGTTCATCTCGATGACGACCATGCGCCCGTTCTCGGGGTTGACCGCGAACTGCACGTTCGAGCCGCCGCAGTCCACGCCCACCGCGCGCAGTATCTCGATTGCCGCGGTCCGCATCTCCTGGTACTCGCGATCGGAAAGGGTCTGAATCGGTGCAACGGTGATGCTGTCGCCGGTGTGGATCCCCATCCCGTCGATGTTCTCGATCGAGCAGACGACCACCGCGTTGTCGAAGGTGTCGCGCATGACCTCGAGCTCGAACTCCTTCCAGCCGAGAAGGGATTCTTCCACGAGCGCGGTGTGCACGGGGCTCTCCGCGAGGGCCCACTTGAGCAGATCCTCGAACTCCTCACGGGTCTCGGCGATGCTTCCGCCTTTGCCGCCGAGGGTGTAGCTGGGCCGGATGATCACGGGAAGCCCCACCTCGGAGACGAACTCATGACCTTCGGACACCTTGCTGATGAAGGCCGAGTGCGGGCTCTCGAGACCGATTCCGGCAATCACTTCCTTGAACTTCCCCCGGTCCTCGGCGATGCGGATCGACTCGATAGGTGCCCCGAGCACTTTCACCCCGTGGCTGTCTATGACACCGGCCTCGGCGAGATCGATGGTGAGATTCAGCGCCGTCTGCCCGCCCATGGTCGGGAGCAGCGCATCGGGCTTCTCCTGCTCGAGGATGCGGTCGAGATAGGGAACCGTCAGCGGGTCCATGTAAATCGCGTCGGCGAGGCCGGGCGTCGTCATGACCGTGGCCGGGTTGGGATTGACGAGGATCACCCGATAGCCTTCCTCGCGCAGCGCACGCACCGCCTGGTTTCCCGAGTAGTCGAACTCGCACGCCTGTCCGATAACAATCGGTCCCGAACCGATTATGAGGATGCTCTCTATGTCACGCCGTGCCGGCATTGGTCTCTCCTTCCCTCCGGTATCCGAACCACGGTCTCGCGAGCCTTCGGCTACGCCCCTGTTGCCGACGTCGATGCCGAGCGGACGAGCTCGATGAACTCATCGAAGATCCACCGGGCGTCGCGGGGGCCCGGAGCGGCCTCGGGATGGAATTGCGCGCTCATCACCGGTCGATCCGAGAGCTTTATGCCCTCGATGCTTCCATCGTTGGCGTTCTTCAGCCACACGGTCACGTTTTTCGGCAGGCTCTCCTCCTCGACGGCGAAGCCGTGGTTCTGGGACGTCACGAATACATGACCGCTCTGCTCGTCACGCACCGGATGGTTCACCCCGTGATGCCCGAACTTCATCTTGTAGGTCCTCGCCCCGACCGCTTCCGAAATCAGCTGGTGTCCGAGACAGATACCGAGGGTCGGCTTCTCGCTCATGAGACGCTGTACGCTCTCGATCTGGTAGCCGAGCACGGCGGGGTCGCCGGGACCGTTCGAGACGACCACCGCATCCGGCCCCGACTCGAGGATAGTCCGCGGATCGGCGGTGCTCGGCCACACCGACACTCTGGCGCCGCGCGTTACCAGCTCACGTACGATGTTTCCCTTCACCCCGCAGTCGAGCAGCGCGACGTGGGGGCTACCCCCGGGATTGATCACGTCCTCGGTCGTGGTTCCGACTTCGGTCACGAGGTTCCGCCCCTCCATTTCGGGGAAGGCGGCGAGAAACTCCATAACCCGGGAACGAAACGCCTCGGGTATGGTCTCCTGCGGACGCCGGCGCTCGAAGCCCTCCGGCGCCTTCATGATGACCCCGGAAACACTGCCCTGATCGCGAAGGTGGAGGGTGAGACCGCGGGTATCCACGTCGGTGATAGCGGGGGTGCCGTGGGCGGATAAGAACTCCGGCAGCGTTCGCCGCCCGGGGCCCACGGGGCCCTCGTACAGACTGCGCAACACGAAGCCCGCGACCTTGACCCCGGGCCGGTCGGCACCGGGCTCGGGACCGGTCTCGCTCCACTCATCGTCTGTGCCGTAGTTTCCCACGTGGGGGTAGGTCATCGTCACGATTTGTCCCGTGTAGGAGGGATCGGTGAGCACCTCGTGATAGCCGGACATCGCGGTGTTGAACACCACCTCGCCCGCGCCCTTCCGGCGCTCGTCACCCGGAACGAGATCCTCGAGTCCACACGGTGGGGCACCGAATGAGGTACCCGGGAACACACTGCCGTCGGCGAGAAAGAGGCATGCAGGTTGCATGATGGTCACTCCGTGGCCGAGGGAACTCCGCGTCGGTGGCCGCATACAGCGAAGCCCGACCACCCGAGGGTGGGCGGGCTTCGCTTCGGGATAGCCCCTAGGGGAATCGAACCCCTCTTTGAAGACTGAGAATCTCCCGTCCTAGCCGATAGACGAAGGGGCCACGTAACGCTTCCCGGGGAGGACTCGAACCCCCACAAGCAGATCCAGAATCTGCTGTGCTACCATTACACCACCGGGAATCGGCCTTCAAATGTTACGCCGAAGGGTACTCACAACACCCGCCGGTGTCAACCCTCACTCGCCATGGTAATCGATGAGCGTGTGGACGGTATAGCCCTCGAGCTGATCCATGTAGTGAAGAAACGGAAGCCCGATAATGGCGAAGATCCCCTGTACGATCGCCCCCGCTTCGACGAGGATATCCGCCGTCGCCCGGAGCGTTCCCCCGGTGGCGATGAGGTCGTCGACGATCACCACGCGCTGTCCCGGCTGCACGTCGCTTCTGTGGACCTCCACTTCGTCCTCGCCGTACTCGAGTGCGAACTTCTTCCGGTACGTCTTGCCGGGAAGCTTTCCGTTCTTTCGTACGAGAATGAGAGGCAGCCCTTTTGCGTAGGCCAGCGGAGCGGCAAAGACGAAGCCGCGTGCGTCTATGGCGGCAACCGCGTCAAGGCTCTGCCCGTCGAAAATCTCCCCTGCCCGGTCTATGCAGTATGCAAACGCCTGCGGGTTCATGAGAATCCCGGTGACGTCGTAGAACAGGACACCTTCCTTGGGAAAGTCGGGGACCTTGCGAATGACCGAGTCGAGATCGAACTTGTTTTCCATGGCACACCCTTCCCGGTGAAATTCGAGCCGCCGATCACCGTAGCCGAGTTGCCTCAGACTGTCAATCTTGATACCGTGCCCGGCTTACGGTATCATGGCCGCAATGACCACCATTATCCCGGTCGCCAGCGGCAAAGGCGGCGTCGGCAAGACGGTGTTTACGGCAAACATCGGCGTGTCGCTCGCCCGCGCGGGGAAGACCGTGATTCTCGCCGACCTCGACCTCGGGGGATCCAACCTCCACACGGCGCTCGGTGAGAAGAACGACAAGTCCGGCATCGGAAACTACATCTACAAGCAGGAACGAAGTCTCGAATCACTCCTCGTGGAGACCGGTGAGCCGCGGCTCTACTTCATTCCCGGTGACTCCCTCCTGCCGGGTACGGCAAATCTCCCGTACTTCAAGAAGGTGAAGATCATAAAGGAGCTCCGAGAGCTCATTGCCGACTACGTTATCCTCGATCTCGGGTCGGGAAGCTCCTACAACACAATAGACTTCTTCCTCACATCGGCTTCGGGGATACTCGTGGTCACGCCCGAAACAACGTCCATTCTGAACGCGTACTCCTTCGTGAAAACGGCGCTGTTTCGCATGATCTATCGGAGCTTTCCCGCCCGCAGCGACGAGCGGGGCCTCGTGTATCGATTCATGACCGAGAGACTCGAAGGGACGGAGCGCTCCTCCGCCGCTCTCATCGCGGCACTCGGGCGTCTGTCCGCGGAGGCCGGCGAGACGGCCCGCGCACGTCTGGGAGCATTTCTGCCGCGGGTCGTACTGAACATGGGCCGCACGCAGCGAGACGTGCCCCTCGGCGCGAAGCTCAGACAGGTCGCACGCAAGAATCTCGACCTCGAGGTGCAGTACGTGGGGTTCCTGCCGCATGACGAGGAAGTCGGCGCCTCCATCCTCCAGCGCCGCCCGCTTGCGAGCCTGAATCCGGATTCCGCCTTCGTTCGAAACCTCTCCCAGGTCACGAATCGGCTGATCCACGAGCCGACGCCCTCATCGCCGAAGCTGTTCGAAGCCGACGAGGATCTGCTGGAGCTGGCTGAAGAGGCGACATTCTAGAGGTGCCCCCACAGGTGCCCCCGGTGCGACCAGGGGTCAGCTCTCGGCGCCCGCCGGACGCGTGGGCCGCCCGCCCCGGGGTCGGCGATAGCCGGATACGCGCGCCGAGACCCCGAGAGCCGGATCATCTCCCCCGCCCGCGCGCAGCAGGTGATAGCCGATCCCGGCGATCATCGCGCCGTTATCGGTACACAGCTCCATCGACGGAAACACCGCGCGCAGATCCGCCCGTCCGCCGAGACGCTCGCGCAGGTATGAGTTTGCCGCCACCCCGCCGCCGACCACCACGGTCGTAATGCCGGTATCGGCGACCGCACGCTCGAGCTGGGTCAGTACCGTCTCGATTGCAGCCTTCTGAAACGATGCCGCGATGTTTTCGTTCGTTGCCTCGTACCCGGGGGTGCGGAACCTCTCCATCTGATTCGCGACGGCGGTCTTCAGGCCGGAATAGGAGACGTCGTAGCGATCGGCGCCCGTCTTCACCGTCGAAACGGGGAACGCAAAGGCCTCCGCGGAACCCGAGCGAGCCAGGCGGTCTATGACCACCCCGCCCGGATAGCCGAGCTCGAGGAACTTGGCCACTTTGTCGAAGGCCTCGCCGCAGGCGTCGTCCACCGTGGTCCCGAGCACCTCGATGTCTTCCACCGCCCGCACCAGGGCGATCAGGGTGTGACCGCCGGAGACGAGGAGCCCGAGGTAGGGATAGTCGATCTCGTACTCGAGGTGGGGGGCGTAGAGGTGCGCCAGTATATGGTTGACGCCGACGACCGGCACCCCGAGGCCGAGGGCGAGCGCCTTGGCAAAGCTCAGCCCCACCGCGAGAGAGCCGGAGAGTCCCGGGCGCGTGGTTACGGCGACGCCCTCGATGTCGCCCGCGGAGGCGCCGGCGTCCTCCAGGGTCCGGGTATAGACGTCGAGAATCCACTCGGTATGCTTTCGGGAGGCGATTTCCGGAACGACACCGCTGAACGGCGCGTGAAACTCGATCTGTGACGCAATCCGCTGCGCGATGATGCGTCGCCCGTCTTCAACGAGGGCAACCGAGCACTCATCGCATGAGGTCTCAACTCCGAGGATCGTCATCGAACTCAGGGCTGAGGACGAGCTCCGAGAGGTAGCGCAGGTCGAAGCCTTCGTCCTGGATGAAGGGATACATCTCGTTGAGCACCTCGACGAGCTCGTTGACCATCACGTGACCGATCATCACGGCATGACCGTTGCGCTCGGCTATCTGCATGCCCTCACGGACGGCATTTCGTATGTAATCTCTGTTGCTTTCGTTGTCCAGGAACACTGCACGCTCCACGTAGGGCAAGTTATGCTGCTCGGCGGTCAAACGGCCGACCGTTTCGACCGAGGTTCTGCTGTCGAGGAAGAACAGCCCTTCCTCCTTGAGCACCTGCAGAACCACGTTCATGGTTGCCGGATCCGCGGTCACCCGCGATCCCATATGGTTATTCACACCGCGAATGTCGGGCAGCGTCTTCAGATTCTCCCGGATGACCTCTTCGATCTCCACCGGCGACATGCCGACGTGGATGGCGCCGGGTCCGGGATCCATTTCCGAGATCGGCTGCATGGGTAAATGTAATATCACCTCGTGCCCCGCGGCAGCAACCCGTGAGGCGGCCTCACGTGTAAACTCCCGCTGCGGGAGCACCGCGAACGTAAGGGGGATGTCGAGCTCGAGAAAGCCCTCGAGGTCGGAGAGGCTGTTTCCCACGTCGTCGATCACCACGACAAGGCTTCCCTTGATCTCCGGCTCGGGGCGGGGCAGCTCCGGGCGCTGCCGCTCCGGGGGCACGACGCCGTCGGGCTGCTCCGGGCGCTGCTCCTCCGGGCGCTGCCGCTCCGGGCCGACGTCGCCGTCGGGTCGCTCCTCTTCCGGGTGGCGCTCGCTCACGCGGGGCTCTTCCGCGGTCTCGACGTCCGCACGCTCGGCGCGCTCACGGGCGACGGGAAGCAGGAGCACCACCGCAAGGAGCAGCACGGCGACGCTCCCGAGCCCGGCGTACATTCTGAGCAGCCGTTGCTTCTGCGTTCTGCGTGGTTTCTTTCCGTTCGATCCGTGGGGCGCCGGCATTCCGTCTTGCGGCTGAAACTACGTGGATTCGCCTCCGTGGTCAACCGTATACATATTCTCGGAGCTCGCCGGCCTGTTCCTTGAGCTTTCTGAGGGCACGTATCTCGATCTGCCGGACCGTTTCCGGCGATATGCCCATTTCGTCTGAAATGCGCTTCAGGGTGTACTTCTTGCCTCCGTAGAACGCGAAGCGGTACAGCAGGATCTGTCGCTCGCGATCCTTGAGGCATTCGAGGAACCGCAGCGTCTCCTCACGCATGCAGCGCTTCATCAGCTCGGTATCGGGCGCGTAGGAATAGTCCTCGAAAATGTCGTGAAAGGTGCCCGAATCCTCGTTGAGATCCGAGTCGAGCGAGACGACCGCCGTCGAAATATTGAGAATCTCGGTTACCTCTTCGGGCTTGAGGCCGACTTCCGCGCCCACCTCTTCCACGGTAGGCGTGCGCATGAGACGCTGGCTGAGCACCGTAAACGTGCGCTGAATACGGCGAAGCGCATCTTCCTTGCGGTGCGGCAGGCGGATCTGGCGACGCTTGTTACTGAGCGCCCGCGTGATCGACTGCTTGATCCACCATGACGCGTAGGTGCTGAAGCGGACATTCCGCCGGTAATCGAACTTGGACGCAGCCTTGATGAGCCCGAGATTTCCTTCCTGGACGAGGTCGAGGAAGGACACGTCGGAGGTGACATAGCTTTTTGCAATCTTTACAACCAGGCGGAGGTTGGACTCGATGAGCCTGGCTTTCGCCGCATCGTCACCATCCTGGATGCGGCGGCTCAGCTCATGCTCCTCCTCGGGTGTGAGCAGGGGGGTCTTCTTTATCTGATCGAAGTATGCCTTCAGCGTATCGTCGCGGTAGCCGGGGTTGCCTGCAGTCTTCTTCATACATGGCCCTCCGGATAAAAGAAGCAATCATCGTGCCAACATCGGCGGATCGACGAATCCAACTACAAGGCTTTATAATGCAGAGATTTAAAGGAATACTTCCCGAAGGGGAATACACGAAGAGCCCGGGATTGTATAAATTCGTATACACCCGGGCTCCACAGGCTATCACGAAAGGTTACGCCCTATGACTCAAAGCTCTTTCGAACCATTTCGGCGATACCGAAATCCGCGCGTTTCGACATGAGTTTCGCGTATTCGGTGTCGAGCATGTCCTGGAAGTACTCTTCACCGGTGCCTCCGTGGAGCATGCGGTTCTCCTCGTTGAGTGTATCACGCATCGCTGAAAGCATCTGTTTCACAAACAGGGATTCGAACTCCTCGGAAACCTCTTTCATCCGCGCAGCATCGGTTTCCGCGCCGCGCGCGTCCGGGGCGGCCGTGCGGGCGGCCTGAAAACGGGCGAGGTTCGCGCCTACGGGATCTATCATCGTTCATCCTCCTATCGTCTGAGGTTGTTCGCGATGCCGAGCATCGTGTCGGTTGTCTGGATGGCCTTTGAGTTGAGCTCGTACGCCCGCTGGGCGACGATCATGTTCACCATTTCGTTCACGATTTCGACGTTCGACGTCTCGAGGAACTTGTGCAGGGTTCGCCCCATGCCCTCGAGCCCGGGCGTGCCGGAGACCGGATCGCCTGAGGCCGCGGTTACCTTGAAGAGGTTTTCCCCGACCGCGCTCAGCCCCGCCGGGTTCACGAAACGGTAGAGCTGCATCTGACCGACCTCGACGGGGTCGTCGCTTCCGGGTACCTTCACCGTGATCCGGCCGTCCTTGGAGATCGTGAGCGAATCCCGGATGAAATTATCCGGGAGGATCACCTCCGGCATCACGCGGTACCCCTGAGAGGTAACGAGTTGCCCGTTGGAATCGATCTTGAACGCGCCGTCGCGGGTATAGGCGAAGGACCCGTCGTACATAAGCACGCGGAAGAACCCCTCGCCCTCGATGGCGAGGTCGGAAATGTTCTGCGTGTTCTGCAGCGATCCCTGCGTAAAGATCTTCTGGGAGGCGCCCGACTTCACACCGTGGCCCACCTGCACGCCGACCGGCGTGAGCGTCTGCTCGGTGGCCGGGGTCCCGGCGGTTCGAATCGTCTCATAGAGGAGGTCCTCGAAGTCGGGGCGGTTCTTCTTGAATCCGGTCGTGTTCACGTTGGACAGGTTGTTCGAGATGGTATCGATGTTGAACTGCTGGCCGGTCATGCCGGATGCGGCAGTCCACAGGGAGCGCATCATGTCGGTTCTACCTCGCTCGAGTCATATCGCGCGACTTACAGCCGCAGTACCTGGCTCAACAGCCGGCCGGTATTCTCATCCTGTGCCTGCACTGCCCGCTGGTTTGCCTCGTAGGCACGGTTCACCTCGATCATGCGGACCATCTCGGTGACCGGATTGACGTTCGCCTTCTCGAGAAAGCCCTGTTGCACCACCGGGCGATCGTCACCGTTGACGATCTCGGCCTCCCCGGACTCCCACGTCGTGTTCCACATGCTGCCGCCCTGTTTGCGCAGGTAGCGCGGCTCTCGCACGTCAACGAGCTTCAGACGCCCCACCTCCTCCACGTCTTCCCACTCGTTCTCGAACATCGAGATGAGCCGCCGCGGATCGTCGGGAAACGAATCACTTTCATAGATCGTACCGTCTTTATCGATGATGAAGTTGTTCTTTCTGATCTGAATGGGCTCGCCGTCCTCCGAGAGCACGGGATATCCGTCCTTCGTAACGAGGAGACTCTCGGGCCCGAGCAGAAAGCTGCCGTTTCGCGTGTAGCGCTCGCCTTCGGGCGTTTCAACGGCGAGAAACCCCTCGCCCTGCAGGGCTACGTCGAAGGGGTTCTGCGTCTCGGAGAGCGAGCCCTGCTCGAAGATGGTATAGGCTTCGTTCTGCTCAACACCGGTGCCGAGCTTTCCGACCACCGGGGCGTTGTCCACCGATCCCAGCGACTGCCCGCGGTGCGGCACCCGCATCACCCCGTCGTCGTTCAAGCGCCGCATGAGCAGCTCGGGAAACGCCTTGTGCAGAGAAATGTCTCGCTTGTAGCCCTCGGTGTCGACGTTTGCCAGGTTGTTGGAGATCTGGTCCAGCCTGTGCTGCTGGGCCACCATCCCGCTCGCGCCTGTGTACAGTCCTCGAATCACTGCAGATCCTCCGCAGCGGCCGGAATACACGGGCCGCCGTCTATAGTGATTATCGGAGGTCGGCGGGTGATCTTGATATGCCGCTGCAGGGATTGTACTTTTCGATGGAGCCTTGCTATAGTACGCGCGCATACACGCCAGAATAGCTCAGTGGCAGAGCAGCTCACTCGTAATGAGCAGGTCCTCGGTTCGAATCCGAGTTCTGGCTTTCGTTGCCGATATCCGGCATGATAGGGTCATGTACGTTGATCATCGGCGGCTTCGGCGGGCACTCGCGGTGGCGACGGCCGCCCTTCTGATCATCGCCTCGGCCGTCTTCCTGCTCATATCCCGTACACCGTCTTCACTGCAGGTCATACGCGATGAAGGCTCCATTACCGTCCTCACGCAGAATACCCAGCACGCCTACTATCAGGTCGGGGGCGAGCCGGCGGGGTTCGAGTATGAGCTCGCCGCGGCGTTTGCCGAGTCACTCGGTGTCGAGCTGGAGGTGAAGACGCGCCCGTGGTCACAGCTGATTCCGGACCTCCTCGACGGCGAGGGGGACTTCATCGCCTCATCCATGACGAACACCGAGTCGCGCCGTCGTGACGTTGCGTTCTCCGAACCCTATCTCATTGTCAGGCAGCAGCTGGTTGTTCACGCGTCCCGCCGCGAGATACGGGAGCTCCCCGACGCCAACGGCATGACCATACATGTGCGAGCCGGCACTTCCTACGAGGAACGCATGCGGGAGCTCATCGCGGGTGGGCTCCAGGCCGAGCTGGTGGTCCACACCGACCTTCCGACCGAGGAACTGATCCGCGCCGTCGCTGCGGAGGAGATCGAGGCAACGGTCGCCGACACGCACGTCGCGCGACTCAACCGGCGATACTACCCCGATGTGCGAATCGCATTGGCGCTCTCCGGACCGCAGCCGCTCGGATGGGCCGTGCGGCAGGGCGACAGGCAACTGCGCGCGGAGATAAACCGCTTCTTCGAACGGATCAACAACGACGGCACCTTCGACCGCATGTACGATCGGTACTACGGGGGGACGGAGGTGTTCGACTATGTAGACATAAAGGTCTTCCACCGGCGGCTCGAAACCCGCCTCCCCCGCTACGAGGAGCTGTTCAGGCGGGAAGCCGCCCGCTACGGCTTCGACTGGCGGTTGATTGCTGCGATGGCCTATCAGGAGTCTCACTATCACCCGCTTGCAACGAGCTACACCGGCGTGCGCGGGCTCATGCAGATCACGCTGGCAACCGCCGGCGAGCTCGGCGTAGAGAATCGTCTGGACGCCGAACAGAGCATCCGCGGCGGTGTGGCGTACCTGCACCGGCTCTACGAGCGTTTCGACGACGTCGAGGACGAATGGGATCGGCTGCTGTTCGCGATGGCGTCCTACAACGTCGGCTATGGACACGTGCGCGACGCCCAGGAGCTCGCCGAGCGCCGGGGGCTCGAGCCGGGAAGCTGGGCCTCGCTGGAGGCGATCCTCCCTCTGCTCTCGGATCCCCGGTACTACCACGACCTCCCGCACGGCTACGCCCGCGGCCGCGAGCCCGTGCGCTATGTGAATCGGGTCCTCGAGTACTACGACATTCTCAGGCGGCTCGAGCCGGAGAGCTGACCGTCTACAGCCGGCGATGAGGGCGTCGCCCGCCTCAGCGCCTCCTCCGCATGCACGCGTGCGGTCGCCGCGCCGCGGTTGTAGACGAGAAGTCCGTACTCGATTCCGTCGGAGACCGCCTGCCAGGAGGCTTCGATGATGTTTCCCGAGGCTCCGACGGTGCTCCAGCGTTCACCGTCCAGGGTCATGTCGACAAGCACGCGGGTGGTCGCCGCGGTCCCGTTCACCCCGTCGAGAATGCGCACCTTGTAGTCGGCGAGCTTCACGTCGTCGAAACCGTCGATGACCGGCGAGAGGGCCTTGCTGAGCGCCCGGTAGAGCGCGTCGACCGGACCGTTTCCTTCGCTCGCGGTGTGGTAGACATCATCCCCCACCCTCACCTTGATCGTGGCCTCCGTGACCATGCCGCGGCCGTGACGGTGCTCCACGACGGCGGTGTAGTCGATGAGCTCGAAGGGGGCCGTGTAGCCCTCCTCCCGGCGGTGAAGCATCATGGCCACCGACGCCTCGGCAGCCTCGAAGGAGAACCCGCGAGCCTCGAGCTCCTTGATGCGCGCGAGCACGTCGGCAACGTCACCGCCGGCGTCCAGGCCGAGCTCCTCCGCCTTGCTCAGGAGGTTTCCCCGTCCGGAGAGCTCACTCACCACGATCCGCATCTCGTTTCCGACGAGCTCCGGGGATATGTGCTGATAGGAAACGGGGTTGCGGCGCATCGCAGCCACGTGTATCCCGCCCTTGTGCGCAAACGCACTGCGGCCGACGTAGGCTGCATGGTCGTCCGGCGGCAGGTTCGCTACCTCGGCAACGAAGTGCGCGGTGTCGAACAACTCCGAGAGGTTCCCGTCGGGCAGACACATCACGCCCATCTTCAGCTCGAGGTCCGGCATGATGGAGCACAGATTCGCGTTCCCGCAGCGCTCGCCGTAGCCGTTCATGGTACCCTGCACGTGCACCGCACCCTGACGCACGGCGGCAAGCGAGTTTGCCGTTCCGAGCTCGCCGTCGTTGTGCGCGTGCATCCCGAGCGGGGTTTCGGGAAGCCGCGCGCGCACCGTGCGGAACGCCTCTTCGATATCCCAGGGCAATCGGCCGCCGTTGGTGTCACAGAGAACGAGGACCTCCGCCCCCGCGCGCGCCGCCGCCGCAAGGGTCTCCAGGGCGTAATGCGGATCGGCTGCAAAGCCGTCGAAGAAGTGTTCGGCGTCGTAGACCACGCGCCGCCCCCGTGAGAGGAGATAGGCCACACTCTCCTCGATCAGGCGCAGGTTCTCAGCCTCGTCGGTGCGAAGCACATCGCTTACGTGCAGCGTCCAGCTCTTGCCGACGACGGTGCACACCGGTGTCTGCGCATCGAGGAGCGCGTGGATGTTCGCATCCTCCTCGGGTCGTTTCCCCACCCGGGCGGTCGACCCGAAGGCCGCCACCGCTGCGGTACTCCAGTTCATCTCGCGCGCCCGCTCGAAGAACCCGGCGTCCTTCGGATTGCTTCCCGGCCAGCCGCCCTCGATGAACGCAACCCCGAGCTCGTCGAGGCGCCGCGCAATCCGCAGCTTATCGTCGAGAGACAGCGAAAGCCCCTCCCGCTGCGTTCCGTCGCGAAGTGTCGTATCATAGATTTCAACTCGTCGTCTCGCGTCTCCCATTGTCTCCTCCGTGATATCGCCTGTTCCCGTCCCCGGACTATCCGCCCGGGCACAAAAAAACCGGGTCGAGAGTGAACACTCTGCAAACCCGGCCCTGGGATGCTCACCGCGCCTCGGCGGCGGCATCCCTATGGAATGATAATGCTCCCGTGTGTTGTCGCGTTCATCGCGCCGCGCACGGCGCCGCTAGCGGCGCCCATTCTATGCCTGCTGCTCTTCGGGAACCCGTGCGCTGACGAACTCGGGGCTCACCGGCGGCGCGTTCGGTCCGCGGGACATGGCGACGATGCCGGTTCGCACCAGCTCTATGATGCCATAGGGACGGACCGCGCCTATGAAACTGTCGAGCTTGCCCTCATCTCCGGTTATCTCCACGATGATGGATTCGGGGTTGAAATCCACAACCTGCGCCCGATAGATCTCCACAATCTGCAGGAGCTCCGAGCGAGTACCGAGGCTCGTGGCCACCTTGACCAGCGCCAGGTCGCGCGCAACGGAGGGATGCGGCGTCACATCCTCGACGCGAATGACATTGACCAGCTTGTAGAGGTTGGCCTCGATGCGCGTGGCCGTCAGATGGTCCGCCTCGATGCAGATGGTCATCCGCGAGATGCCGTCCTGGTGCGTGTGCCCCACGGTGAGTGAATCAATATTGAAGCCCCGTCGCCGAAACAACGACGCGACCCTGTTCAGCACGCCGGGTTTGTCCTCGACGTACACGGCAAACATTCTCATTACCGTCTCGCTCATGCCTTCCTCCTCAGGACTACATCGGGTCGCCGGCGGTCTCCACCAGCGGATTCTCCGACTGCGGTCGCCGGATCATGTTCTGGAGGTCGTTTCCGGTGGGCACCATCGGGTAGACGGTATCCTCCTGCTCTACACGGAAATCAACCACCACGGTGCCGCGGGTACTCTCGGCGGTACGGATGACGGACTCCACGTCCCCCCTGCTCCTGCACACCATACCGGTGAGCCCGTGAGCCTCCGCCAATTTGACGAAGTCGGGGTTCTTCATCGGGGTTGCGGAGTAGCGCTTGTCGTAGAAGAACTCCTGCCACTGCCGCACCATGCCGAGAAAGTTGTTGTTGATGACGGCAATGTTGATGTCGAGCCCCTCCTGCGCGCAGGTGGAGAGCTCGGCCGCGGTCATCTGGAAGCCGCCGTCGCCGGCGACGACCCAGACCTGCTTGTCGGGCTGCCCGAATTTCGCCCCGATCCCGGCGGGAAGCGCGAAGCCCATCGTGCCGAGCCCGCCGGAGGTGATGTGATGCATGGGCAGGTTATGCGCGTAGTACTGCGCGGCCCACATCTGGTGCTGACCCACGTCGGTTACGAGCACCGCCTTGCCGCCGGTGTAATAGGAGAGGTCGTTTATCACGTGGGCGGCGTAGAGGTGCCCGTTGTCGGGAAGGCGCTGGATATCCCGCACCGACGCTTCTCCCCGGAGATCCGCGAGCCTCGAGAGCCAGTCCTCGCGCGGCTGCACCCCTATCATCGGTGTCAGCCTCTCCAGGGTGGCCCGCAGGTCGCCGACGATGCCCACATCCGCGCGCACGTTCTTATTGATCTCGGTGGGATCGATATCGATGTGAATTTTCCGTGCGTTCGGCGCGTATGTCTTGATGTTCCCGGTGACGCGGTCATCGAAGCGCATGCCGAGGGCAATCAGGAGGTCGGCCTCCTGGATGGCCTGGTTGACCCAGGACTCTCCATGCATGCCCATCATACCCTGGTTGAGCGGATGGTCGATGGGAAACCCGCCGAGTCCGAGAAGGGTCATGCCGACCGGCACGTTCGCCTTCTCCACGAACTTCCGCAGCGCCTCTTCGGCGCCGGACATCATGATGCCGTGGCCCGCGAGGATGATCGGGCGCTCGGCCTCGTCTATCATGCGGGCGGCACGCTCGAACTCACTCGCCGGAGCGCTGAGGTCCGGGCGATAGCCCGGCATGCGCACGGGATCGAGGTCCGGCGACCACTCGATCTCGGCTTGCTGCGCATCTTTCGTGATGTCGACGAGCACGGGACCGGGCCGACCCGAGCGGGCGATGTAGAAGGCCTCCCGCAGCGCCGACTCCACCTCCGCGGCCTCCGTTACGAGGTAGTTGTGCTTGGTAATCGGCAGTGTCACGCCGGTCACGTCCGTTTCCTGAAACGCATCGGAACCGATCGCCGGCCCCGGTACCTGACCCGTGATGCAGACTATGGGCGATGAATCCATCATTGCCGTCGCGATTCCGGTAACCAGGTTGGTTGCTCCCGGTCCGGATGTCGCCATTGCAACGCCGACCTTTCCGGTCGCACGTGCGTACCCGTCCGCCATGTGGGCCGCGCCCTGCTCGTGACGCACCAATACGTGCCGTATCGGATACTCCAGCATGGCGTCGTACGCGGGTAGAATGGCGCCACCCGGGTAGCCGAATACGACTTCCACACCCTCTCGAACGAGTGTTTCCCAGATGATCTGAGAGCCTTTCCTCCGCATACGATCCTCCTCTCTCGTCGTGCCTATGGCGCCGCCGCGGGGCGCACCATGAGAACAGTTTCGTGAACGCTAGGGATGTTTAATCGATTAGTCAAGGATTATATGCAAAAACGCGGAAAAAAATTGGAAAACCCGCCGGTATGGCGGCTTGGAACGCAAATCGAGCGCAGGAATATTCATCTGTGGCTGATAGGGCACCGATTACTGCTGCTTGCGCCGGGAATGAACGAAGCGGGCGAAGTCGTTGATGTTCTTGACGAGGATGTGGTCCTGCAGGATTTCCACCCGGCGCTGGGAGGCAAAGTGATTCAACACCTCACGGCTCTTCTCGGGCGAGATACCCGCCCAGTGGGCCACGTCGTCGGGCGTCGTGTAGAATCGCCGCTCGTCGCTTTCTTCCTCCGCGGGCATCCTCTGCTCGCTCTGCAGCTCATTGAGCATGAGAAAGACATCGGCCACCTTCGCCTGCTCATCCTCGAGCGTAAGAATCATAAAGCGTCGCCGCTGGTCATAGATGCGCTTGGTGAGCAGCTTCAACAGCTTGAGCGCAATCTGGGGATTCCCCCGCAGGAGGATCTCGAAGTTCTCGCGGTTGAACTCCAGGGCCCGGACGGGATCGAGCGCCATCGCGTTGGCCGATCTGGGAGCCTCTTCGAGAATCGCCATCTCGCCGAAGATTTCTCCCGGCTGGAGGATGTCGATGGTTTTCTCGATGTCGCCGAGGATCTTGGAAATCTGAACGCGCCCCTCCTGGATGAGGTAGAACGAGTCTCCCGGCTCGTATTCACAAAAGATGAGGTCGCCCTTCCTGAAGGTCACGGCAAAGCGTTGGAAGGCCTGGGAGTTCAGCTCCATGCTCAGACTTCCTCCAGCGCACGAATGGCCTTGCTCACTTTGCGCTTGAGCCCCGCGTCGATATCGGGGAGCGAGAGGATCTTCTTGTAGAAGGTGTCCGCTCGCCCGGCGTCGCCGTTCTCCTGGTAACTCTGGCCTATGTAGAAGAGCGCGTCCGGCAGCTCGCCGGCCTTGGGATACTTCTGCAGGAACTGCGTAAAATGCTTGATGGCCGCGTCGTAGTGCTTCATGTAGTACAGGCTTCGGCCGATCTCGAAGAGCGACTTCACGATGTACTCCTGCTCATCGGCGGTCTTCACGATTTCCTTGAAGGCGTCGAGTGCCGGCTGGTACTCCTGCCTCCCGAGCATGCTCACCGCCTCGTAGTAGCGACGGGCCGAATCGGAGAGGCTCTTTCCGGTCTGAGGTTTGGAGACCTCGCCGCCTCCGACGCCCTCCGGCGCGGGACCCTTTCCCTCGCCGTAGCGCTGGGCGTATTCCTCGGCCGTGCGGGCAAGACGATTTGCCTCTTCATGGAACCGTCCCGACGGATAGTAGGTCAGATACTTGTTGAACGTGTAGAGGGCGTGGTGGTACTGCTTCTTCTTCATGAAGTACTGCCCGTTCTGGAACAGGCCCTCTTCCGGCTCCATTTGCTCTTCGGCAAGGAGATTCGACACCTTGGCGTGGATCCGCCGGAGCTGGTTCGAAAACACCTTGAGCATCTTCATGATGATGCGGGTATTCTGGCTGACGAGCTGCTCGAACTCGCCGACGGAGAAGGTAACGACGTCCGTGTCGGAGAGAACTACGGCGTTCTCCTCGCGGGGATACTTGCCGAGGGCGGACTTGACGCCGAAGAATTCACCGGTCCGGATGTAGTCATGCACTTCCTGGCCGGTTTCGATATCGTTGGAGTTCAGGCTGACCCGTCCGGCCTTCAGAATGAATATGCGGTCCGCCGTATCACCCTTGAAGTAGATGACCGAGTTGGCCTTGTAGTGCATCGCCCTGGGCACGGCCATTCCTCCTCGAAGCTACTCTAAACAACACCGACGGGAAAATCAAGGTAAATGAGTCGGCGCAGGTTGACGGTAGCTTTCTTTCGGGCAATGATTTCCCCGCATGGTCGATCTTCACACGCACACTACGGCATCCGACGGACTCCTGACACCGGCCGAGCTCGTGGAATACGCAGCGTCGCTCGGGGTTTCGGCGCTCGCCGTCACCGATCACGACACCGTTGCCGGCGTATCGGAGGCACGTGAGAGCGGGCGCGCCCATGGACTCACCGTCATAGCGGGCATCGAGCTCGAGGCCCATTTCGTTCCCGGCGCACTCCACATTCTCGGTCTCGGGCTCACGCGCCTCGATGAGCGACTGGAGACGGAGCTCATCGAGCTTCGCAAAGAGCGCACGCGCAGAAACCTTGCCATGCTTTCCCGCCTCGCCGAGCTCGGCGTCGATGCAAGCTACGAGGAGCTCGTCTCCTACGCGCACGGCGCGGTTGTCGGCCGCCCCCACCTTGCAGAGCTCCTGGTCGACCGCGGGATTGCCGAAAGCTATCAGGACGCCTTCGACCGCTACCTCGCCGACGGCGGGCCGGCCCACGAGCCGCTTACCGCGCCGAGCGTCACCCACTGCATCAATCTCATCCACCGGGCGGGAGGGCTCGCGGTGGTCGCCCATCCGCGAACCCTTCGCCTCTCCTCGTGGCGAAAGATCACCGACGCGCTCACCCGGTGGAAAGCCCTCGGACTCGACGGGGTCGAGGCGTACCATGCCGGCGCCTCCCGGGATGTCGCGCAGCAGTACGCGGTGATTGCGCGAAGGCTCGGGCTCGTGGCGACCGCCGGAAGCGACTACCACGGCCGATGGGGACGACCGGGCGTCACCGGCGTCGGTATGGAAATCGATGATGCGTTTGCCGCGCCCTTTCTCGCGGAAGCGGCGCGACGGTAGTGAGGAGCCCCGCGATGAGACGCACGGCTGACTTCCTCGAGCATCTCGGCGCGCGCGCCCTGACGCGCCTCGGAGAGCTGGCCTACGCCGTCGGCTTCTTTTACGAAGTACTCAAGGAAACCCTCTTCTTCGTCCGGCGCAGGAGCGTGGGCATCCGTGTGCTCACGATGCAGATACTCTTTACGGGCGTGGAGGCGCTCTCGGTCATCGCGGTGCTCTCGGTTGCCCTCGGTGCCGTCATCATCGTGCAGGGGCTCAGCCTCCTGCCGCAGTTCGGGCAGGGACAGCTCATCTACCGGATCCTCATCACCGTAATCACCCGAGAGCTCGGCCCCATTCTTACGGCCTTCATCATCATGTCACGGTCGGGAACAGCCATCACCACCGAGCTCGGAACGATGGCCGTCGACCATGAAATCGAGGCCTACGTCGCCACGGGGATCGACCCGATCTCGTTTCTGGTGGTACCGCGCTTTCTCGGAGTCACGGTCTCCATCATCGTTCTCAACGTCTACTTCAACGCCTTCGGGCTGCTCGGCTCCTACATGGTGACGCAGTTCGTACGCCCGATCGCATTCACGGACTACTTCACGAGTCTGCTGGCAAACCTCGGCCTCGTCGACGTGCTCGCCTCATTCATCAAGAGCGTGGTCTTCGGTGCGATCATATCGGTCGTAGCCACGTACTACGGCTTCAAGGTGGAGCAGTCCTCCACCGAGATCCCACAGATGGCCATCAAATCCGTGGGCCAGGGCTTTGTACTGCTGATCGTGGCGAACACAGTCATTACGGCGGTGTATTACCTATGAGCGAACTCGGCGGCGATATCGGTATCGACCCGGCAAACGAGCGTGGCGGGACTCCTGAATCCGCGGCGGCCATCAGCCTCCGGGAGGTCGGCCTCTTCGCGGGAGCCGAGACGGTATTCAGCGGCATCACCATGTCCGTTCCGGCGGGAAGCACCACCCTGGTCATGGGTCCGAGCGGTTCGGGGAAATCGGCCCTGCTGAAGGTTGCCGCCGGGCTCATCCCGCCGGACACGGGGATGATCACTCTCCTCGGCTCAGAGCTCGGGAGCCTTACCAAGCACGAAGAGCGGGAACTGCGGCGCCGCACCGGGTTCGTCTTTCAGGATGCCGCGCTGTGGCAGAACCTGACCGTCTATCAGAATCTCGCCCTGCCCCTGCAGTACCACCGGATCACCGAGGGATCATCCGAGGTGGAGAGCCGGGTTCGGGCTCTGGCCGGGGAGTTCGGCATGCTCCGCCGGCTCGAACTCAGACCGGCGCAACTCTCGGCGGGCGAGCGTAAAATGATCTCGTTTCTGCGCGCCATCATCCTCGAGCCCGAGCTGCTCTTTCTCGACGAGCCGACCAGTTCCGTCGATCACCACGGCTCGGAGCTCATCGTAGGCCGGCTGCGGGAGCTCAAGAAACGGGGCACGACGATGGTGGCGAGCACGCACAGCCCCCGCATCAGCTCCCAGCTTGCCGACTACCTGATCGTGCTCGACACCGGTGGTATCGTCGCCCGGGGCTCGTTCCGCGAAGTGGTGCACACCGCCGACCGGAGGGTGACGGAGATCCTCTCGGCGGTGCTGAGTGAAACGGCGAGTTACGACACCGACATTCTCGACCTGCTCGACCCGAAGGGCTGACGCCCGCGAGCGGACGGGGACGGGGGCGGGGGCGGAAGGAGGGCTTCTTCGGTGAAATGTACGTTGACGAGAGCGAGAAGCTGGACTAGAGTGAGCTTCGCATGAGATTCCGAATTCGCTTTGCGAGCCAGATCGTGGGAGCCTTTCTGCTCATCGCGATCGGCCTCTTCGTCTTCATTCTCATCTCCATGGGCGCAAACCAGCGATGGTTCGCCAAAAACTACTACTACTACAGCACTTTCGCTTCGGCCCGGGGCCTGCTGGTCGGCATGCCCATTGAGTTCAAGGGCTTTGAAATCGGCGAGATCACCGATATCGAATTGACCGGGGACAACGATGTCCGCACCACCTTCTACATCGAGGACCGCTACATCGATAAGGTGCACGAGAACTCCATCCTCCAGCTCGTGACGAACCCGCTCGGCCTCGGCGGCGGGCTGCTGTTTCACCAGGGTAGAACGGAGACCGACCCGATTCCCGAGTACTCCTACATTCCCTCCTGGAACACGAAAGAGGCCCGCTATCTCGTGGAGCGGAACGAGGTCATCGTTCCACGCGATCAGGACCCGATCAACGAGATTCTTGCGCAGCTCACACCCATTCTCGAGAACGCCAACCGGGTGTTGCTGTCTCTCGACACGGCGATGGTACAGATCTCAGGCACGCTTTCCGGCGATACGGAGGGTCCGATGAGCGACATCCTTCGTGAGGCGGATACAGCCCTCGTGCAGCTCGAGGAGGTGCTCACGAACGTGGATACCATCACCGAAAACCTCGCGGTGGCAAGCGGAGAAATGCGCGACCCGACCGGGCTCGCCACCCGGCTCATAGATCCGAAGGGCTCCATCGAAACCTTCCTCGACGACGAAAACGCCGTGTATCATGAGATCGAGGAAATTCTCGAGGGCATCAACGACAGTGTAGCCCAGCTCGAGGAGATATCGCGATTCGCCAACGACTCCACCCCGCAGCTCGCGGGGCTTCTCGAGGAAGGGCGCGATACCCTCAGCAGCGGGCAGGACGTCCTCGAGGGACTGAAGAACAATCCGCTGCTGCGCGGCGGCATCCCGCAGCAGGTCAACCAGCCCGACACGTTCGGAAGCTACAGGGACGACGAGTTCTGATGAGGCAATTCATCGGCTCCCCGGTCCACGACGATTCCACGACGGCCGCCGCCTCCCGGCGGCACGCTCGAGCTGCCGCGAGCATGCTCCTCGGGCTCGCGCTCGTTCTGTCCGCCGGGGGGTGTTCCTCGGCGCCGGAGGCGCCCGACCGGGTAGTGGAGGCGCGAAACCGCGCGGCCAGGCACGCCGAGTTCGGGAACGACTACTTCCGCCGGGGCAATTACTCCCAGGCGAACTATTTCTATCGCCTCGCGCTCGACGAGCACAGGTCGGTCGACTATGAGCCCGGCGTGGCACGCACGCTCAACGCGATCGGGAAGGTCCACATCGAGCGCGGAGAATGGGATGCGGCCGCAGAGGCGTTCGAGCGGGCGCACGACATCTCACGACGCCTCGGCGAGGAGCGGATCCGCCTTCAAAGCATCAACAATCTCGGCGAGCTTGCGCTCCGCCGTGGCGATCCCGCGAGGGCGGTCCCCCTCTTCGAGGAGGCGGAGGCGTTGGCCGAAGAAGGCGCGGACGAGGGTGAGCATGCAATCGTCCTCCACAACCTCGCCACGGCCCTGCTGCGAACCGGCTCTCTCGACGCCGCCCGCGGCCGTCTCGAGGAGGCGCGGAGCATCAACACGGAGCTCGGACGCTACGGTGAGCTCGCGGCAAACTACTACATGCTGGCCTCGGTGGAGACACGCTCCGGTCGCCTGGAGTCCGCCCGGGAACGGCTGGTTGCCGCGCTCGAACACGACAAGCGGGTGGAGAACTCCGGCGGCATCGCCCGGGACCTCATGGCGCTCGGCGTGGTGGAGCGCAGGCTCGGAAACCACGAGCGCTCCCTCGACTATCTCGAGCGCTCTCTCGCCGTTCACGTGACGCGTGACGATGTAGGGGGCGCGCTGCGGCTGCTCGAAGAGCTCGAGGAATCCGCGAAGGCGGCGAACCGCCCCGAACGCGCCGCCGCCTATGCCGCCGAGCGCGGACGCATCGAAGCGGCGATGGGCGAGGAGTCCGCTCAATGAGGGGCGTACCGGATCCGCGGCCGGAGCTGCGGAGGATATTCGCCGGATACCGAAACATCGCCCTCACGCTCGTGCAGGCACTGACGCTGATAGCCGGCGCGGGGCTGGCAAGCGTGGTCGTCGTCGTTCCACTGTGGCTCGCCGCAACCCGGGCGACGGGGGTCTATACCTCGGTGATCCTCGGCCTGGCGGCAGTCGGAATCATTGCGGGGCTTATTCGGCGAATCCGACTGCAAAGGACGGCCGTATTCCTTCCGATACTCAAGACGACGGCCCGCGTTCTGATCGTGTGTGCGGGTCTCTATGCGATGATCGTGCTGTTCGCGCGGGGACTCGCGGTGCCCGCGGCTGTACTGGCACTGGCCGGGCTCGCATGGCTCGGCTACGCAGCATCGGGAGGAAGGACGACGCACGATGCAGACGGGGCTCCGTAGGCCTACAGTATATACGCTCGCACTCGCGGTCCTGTTACTCGCCGTACCGGACGCCGAAGCTCAGTATCCCCGCTTGACCAGCCTCAGCTCGAGCGACGTGATCTACAAACAGCATCAGGCCGACGTCGCGGAGTACTACAGGAGCTCGGGAAACGAGAGCCGGATGCCCGAGCTCGCGATCTACCGATACGAGCCCAAGGAGGGAGACACCCTTATCACGGTGGCCTCCCGGCTCATGGTGCCCTACAGCTCCCTCGCGAGCCTCAACCGCATCGCCCACAGCGACATACCCGACGATACCGAGTATCTCCTGATACCAAGCGTACCGGGACTATTCGTCCCCGAGAATCCCGTGAGCGAGCTCGAAAATCTCATGTGGGATTTGCGTGCCGAACGACGGGACGAAGGGCGGCGGGTGACGGTTCGAAGAAACGGCGAGGAAGAACCCTTCCGCTTCTTCCCGGGCTCGGATTTCGACCGCGTGGAACGGCTCGCGTTTCTGCGCCTCCTTTTCCAGCGCCCCGTGGCGGATACCGTGATATCCTCCCACTTCGGCTACCGCGTCAGCCCGCTGACCTCTCGACGGCACTTTCACGGCGGGGTGGATTTCGTCGCCCCCACCGGTACCGCGGTGGTCGCGGCCCGCGAGGGGCGGGTCACCGACACCGGGTTCCACCCCCTCTACGGCGACTACGTGCTGATCCGCCACGACGGGGGATACGAGACCTTCTACGCGCATCTTCACGAGGTCACCGTACGGTTGAATGAACGGGTATCTTCGGGTATGATGATCGGGACAGTTGGAAACACGGGGCGCTCTACCGGCCCTCATTTGCACTTCGAGATTCGGCAGCATGGGAAGCAGAGGGATCCCCTACACCATCTTCCGGGGCTGACCAGATGATGAGGACGATCGCGCCGGCCCTCTTCGCGCTGGCCGCGGTGACCGCCGGCTACACACAGAGTCAGGTGCACGGCACCGTTACCTCGCAGCTCCTCGTCGAGCCGTCACAGGCTGACGGCGTGAGTACGGAGGTACGCGCCGAGCGACTCGTCTCCCTCTCAATCGACCAGGAACTCAATTTCCTCGAAGGTATTCAGCTCGAGATCCGGGTTCCTGAGGCCGTTCGCACCACGGGCGGGGGCTTTGCCGTCTACCTCTACGATAATGTCGGTCCGGCGCCGTCCGCCGAACGGACGGACTATCGCGGTCGCCGGGTCTTCTTCCGCGCGATGCCCGCCGCACGCCGATTCTTCGTCACCATTCCCGTCTCGAGCAGCCATGCGCTGCGGGAGACGGCGGATACCTATCTTGTCGACGAAGTCGTCGGGGTCGAGCGGTTCCCGATGCTGCTTGCGATTCTCCCGGTTATGAAGGGAATCCCCGACTCGGCCTTGCGCGCGGCGTTCACCGTAACCGCGAAACCCCTGCTCCTCGATATCGGGGCGGCACGTGTGCGCATCAGTGACCCTGACGGGGCCGACATCCTCGAGTCGCCGGGAAGCCTGCGAGAGTTTGAGCTCTACCTCGACGGTGAGCGCATCGATTACGATGAGGACCCCATCGCGCTGGCCCCGGGACTCCACAGGCTGTCCGTCGAATCGACGCGCTACGACAACCAGCGGTTGACATTCGGCGTTGAGCGCGGGCAAGTTTCCCGTGTCGACATCCAGCTCGAGGAACCGCGATCGGCAGTGCGCTTCGAGGCACCGGACGGTGTGACGCTCTTCGTGGACGGAGAAGAGGTCGACCACGACGCGACGGATTTCAGCCTGCCGGCAGGTGAGCATACGGTCATGTTCCGGATCGGCGAGTATACGGTAAGCAAGAGGTTTGCCGTCGCGCCGAAAAAGAGCTACGAAATTTCGCTCACGCTCGATATATTGATAGATGAAGACTAATGAAATTTCGTCGTGAGACGATAATGGAAGTGTCGGTCACCTAATATAGTTCCCCTCCCAGTTGCTATATTCGACCGACATTACCTACCTGGCCGGTTCTTCGGAACCGGCCTCTTTATTTGCTCATGTTGACAAAGCGGCCGCACTGACCATACTCTATGCACCATGGGTGAGACAGGTAGGCGACGTCTCGTGATCCGGGTTCTCATCGGCACGGCGCTCGTTGTGGCGGCGGTGGTGGGGATTTCTACCGGATTCGCGCTCGCCGCAGTTCACAGCACTCCGGATCTCGACACGTACGGGAATCAGACCGCGGCACTCCCCTCCGAGGTCCTCGATCGCAACGGGGAGCTCATCACCGAGTTCTTTTCCGATGAGAACCGCGAGATCGTCTCGATCGACGAGTTGCCCCGTCATCTCGTCTATGCGCTGATTACACGGGAGGACCGGTACTTCTTCGAGCATCGCGGGTTCAGCTTCCAGGGGACGGCACGCGCGGCCTGGAATCTGCTGAACAACAACTACGTCTCCGGCGGCAGTACCCTTACCCAGCAGCTCGCCGGTCACCTGTACGCCGACCGCAGCGAGTTCTCCGTGCAGCGGAAACTGCGGGAATTGTGGTGGGCGCTGCAGATCGAGCGTCAATGGACCAAGTACGAAATCCTCGAACGCTACCTCAACACGATGTTCTTCGGACACGGGAACTACGGCGTTGAGGCGGCCGCGCAATACTATTTCGGGCATTCCGCACGGGATCTCACGGTGGCCGAGTCGGCGATGCTCGTCATTCAGCTCGCCAACCCCTCACTGTATTCCCCCATCCGGCGCCCCAACAACGCGAGGGCCATGCAGCGGCGCATCCTCGATCAGATGGCCGAATACGGCTACGCCACGCAGGACGAGGTCGACGTCGCATTCGAGCAGTACTGGAATACCTATGACTTCACCCGCGCGAACACCTCGACGGCGTTCTTCGAGCGCGAAGACAAAGCTCCCTACTTCAGCGAGTACGTGCGCTACAGACTCGAGAATGAGCTGCTGCTCGGAAGCGCGGACGTCAATCGCGACGGCTTCGTGATCCACACGACGCTCGACCTGGAGTTCCAGGAGGCCGCCCGGCAGTACGTGCAGCAGGGTCTCGCCGCGGCAAACGCCGTCTACCGCGACAATACCAGGGAGCGGGCGACCTACGGTGAAGAACTCGTGCCGGTCATTGACCTGCTGTCGTTGACGCTCGATGTGCCGGAATTGCGCATTGCCGACGCCAACCGACGGCAGAATGCACGGAATGCATATCACGAGGAGATGACCCCGTTCCTCGACATGGTCTCTCTGATGTTCGGCGTCAACGAGACCGATCAACTGCGGCAGGCGGTCCGCCTCTCCTACGCGAGAGCCGAGCAGCAAGCGCGACGCACCACGGTGGAGGGGGCGCTCGTTACGCTGGAGAACGATACCGGACGCATCATGGCCATGGTCGGCGGCAGCCGGTTCGAAGGCCGAAACCAGTTCAACCGTGCCGTGGACGCGCGCGTGGAGCCGGGATCGTCGTTCAAGCCGCTGTACTACGCGGCGGCCATCGAAGACGAGGTTATCACTCCCGCCACTATGATCTACGACTCGCCGGTCGTGTTCTGGAACGACGATGGAACCCCGTATACGCCGGAGAACTACCGGGGCGAATGGTCCGGACCGGTCCTCTCCCGCTCCGCCCTCGCCCGATCGATGAACGTGCCGTCGCTGCGGATTCTCGACCGGGTTGGATTCGACAGCGCACTTGATACCGCCAGCCGGCTTCTCGGGATTCCCGAGGACAGTCGTGAGCGGCGGAACCTGGTCCGCCGATTCCCCGTCGGGCTCGGCATCGTCGAGGTCGCACCGATCGAGATGGCCAAGGCATTTGCCGCCTTTCCAAACCAGGGGAGGGAAGTCATACCGGTCGCAATCCGTTACATCGAGGACCGGGACGGCCGCATTGTCCTCGAGCCGGAAAAGGAGATGCGTCTCGAGCAGCGGGAACGGGGTGAAGAGGCCAGAGTCCTCTCCCCGCAGAGCGCGTATATCATGACCGACATGCTGCAAACCACCGTGGAGAGCGGTACGCTGCGACACCTGCCCGACCACTACTTCGACGATGAGTTCGACCAGCCGGTCGGAGGCAAGACCGGTACGACACAAAACTGGTCTGATGCATGGACGGTCGGCTTCACCCCGTATTACACGACCGCCCTGTGGTTCGGCTTTGACCGGGGCGGCGCAAACTCACTGGGTACGAATCAAACCGGCGCCGTGACGACCGGGCCCGTGTGGGGGCGGTACATGAACGACATCCATCAGGGGCTTCCCCGAAGAGAGTTCGCCCGCCCCGCCGAGGGATTGAGGACGGTCACCGTCAGTGAGCGTTCCGGAAAGCTTCCGACGGAAGACTACGACGGCCCCACGCGTGAGGAGATATTCATTAGCGGTACCGAGCCGCGTGAATTCGACAGGCTGGAGGAGTTCGAGTCGCAACAGCGACCGGTCCTCGTAGACCGCCTGCGTCGAAACATAGAAAACAGCAGCTTCTCCCTCGACGGAAGCTCATCCGAAGACATCGGTCGGCAGCTCTCGAGTTTCGATCTCGAGCTCGATCTCGGCGACACGACCGACGAGGAAGCAGAGGACGAGGCCGAGACCGAGGCTTCCGATGAAACCCAGGGCAACCCGTTTCTGGACTGACGATCATGGAGCAGGAACGACGAATTGCAAAGCGTATCGGCAGCATCACCGAGGTTGAAGTGGCCAAGGTCGTCATTCACAGACGGGTTCGGCGACACCTCGGCGACGTAACCGCGCTCTCGGAGAGCCTGCGGAAGCACGGCCTGCTCAACCCTATCGTGATCACCGAAGAGAACGAGCTGATCGCCGGACACCGACGACTGGAAGCAGCCAAGAAACTCGGCTGGGCCCGCATACCGGCGCGTGTGATCTCCGAGCAGGACGAGGCGGACCTCGTGGAAATGGAGATCGATGAGAACACCCAGCGCAAAGACCTCACGAGCGACGAGCTCGCGGAAGCCTACATCCGCCTCGATCGTCTGAGAAACCCGGGGTGGTTTCGGCGGCTTGTGAGCTGGCTCAAAGGGGTCTTCGCCCGCATCTTCGGCCGCCGGCGGCGATAGAGGAAGCCGCGCGGCCTACTCCTCGAGCTCCTCGACGGCGAGGTCGATGATGCGTCCGGTTCGGCTCTGCACGTATATGGTGTCCTCCACGATCTCGATGAAGGTGGCCGGCTCGACACGATCGGCGGAGTAGGCCTGCAGTGCGAGTGAGCCGTCGAAGCGTCCCACGCGCCAGGAATCGGCCACCTCGACCACGGCGTAGAGCTCATCGCGGCCGCGTACGACAAGGCTGCTCTGCTGATATACCCGGTCTTCCCCGCTTGAAACCGCTTCGAGGCTCTCTCCGTCAACCAGCACGAGGCGCGTTCGTCCCTCGTAGTCGGCGACCACGAGCACGTCACCGTCGAGGCGTTCGAATTGCCGGGAGGTGACCGTGCCGACATCCGAGCGCCGTAGCTCGTCGCCGGTACGGCGATCGATGATCACCGGCCGTCCGACCGGTACGCCGCCCTCGTAGCGCACGCGCATGAACAGGAGGGGAAGCGGCTCCTGCTCCGCCGCGGCCTCTTCCGATTCTCCGAGCATCTCGCGCGCGTCCTCGGCAATCTCGTCGCGCTGCTCCCGGGCTTCCTCACGGAGCTCTGCCGCCCGCTCTTCCTCCGCCTGCGCGGCCTCCTCCCGCTCCTCGAGCTCGGCCTGCCGGTCCTCGACCTCCTCCTCCTCAGCTTCGAGCTCCTCCTCCCGCTCGTCGAGCTCCGCCTGCGTCTCCTCGTCGTCGTCCGGTGTCGTCTCGCGCTCCTCCTCGAGCTGCTCGCGCTCTTCCTCGAGACGGTCCCGTTCGCGGGTTATGTCCTCACGCTCGTCGGCCGTCTCCTCGCGCTCTTCTTCGACGCGCTCCTCGCGCTGATCCGCTTCGCGCTCCATGAGGTCGGCCATGTCCTGCCGCTCCTCGACGGCCCGGTCCTCTTCCTCGCGCATGCGCTCGGTGACCTCATCGTCGATGAGCTCGAGTGAATCGACCGCACCAAGCTCGCCGGGGGCGGCATCGGGCGTGAGGGGAATCAGCATGCGGGTGGTGCCCGGCCAGTCACTGTACAGCGTCGAAATACCCGCGTTCTCGGCGGAGATATTGTCCATGACGATCCGTTTGTACCGGCCGCCGAAAAACTCCGTGTCTCCGCGGTAGATGGCGTTATAGACGGTGACGAAGCGCGCCAGTGTTGCCGCATCCCCTGCGGAGTAGTCGTAGGCTTCCTGCAGGAAGGCAGACATGATCCGCCGCACATTGTCGATGTGGTTTACCTCGGCATTCTCGAGGATGATGAAGATATCCGCATCGAAGCCCTCCTCGCCCGGCGGGCCCACGGCGTGAATGATGCGATACCGATCGAAGTAGGACGCCGTGCTGCCCGGCTCGAGATCCCCGGCGGCAAGCGCGCGCCCGATACCGAGGATCTCCTCGAGCGTGTCCACCTCCTCGGGCGGCGGTCCTTCGTAGTTCTGGAACTCGACGTCCCGGTCGATGTTCTCCTCGAGCTCATCCCGATCGACTTCCAGTGTAACAGCTGCGCCGGAGGCGAAGAGCGCAATGAGTAGCAACAGCAGGGTCCGTTTCATCCGTATCCCCCTTCAGATGCGGTCCACTCCGATTATAGCGGCCGCACACGGGTTTTCAAAGTGCGGCGGGCGATGGTCAGTAGAGATCGGCGCCCAGTCTCGAGACTTCCGTGCGAATCTCCGGGGGGAACCCGCCGGTGGCGAGCACCCCGACGGCAGCGGCGAGCTCCGGGGTGTCGACCGCCCCGCGGTAGGAAACATAGCCCCTCACCGCATCGATGCCGGCGCGACCGAGCCGGCTGTCGGCGCCCGCGCGCGCCTCCCGCCGCAGAACCGTATGTATCATGCGGGCCGTCCGTCCCTCCGCGTCCACAGGCAGGTGTTCCACCGATTCCAGTATCGCAATTCTGAGCGCCCGGTCGCCGGAGGTCTGCGCGAGACGCAGGAGCGTATCCCGTACCCGATAGTCGCCGATTCGTGCAAGCATCCCGATCGCGAGGACTCGTTCCGCCGACCCCACGGCGGCCCGCGGCTCTCCGCCCGCCCGGGTTTCCCCGCTCGCGAAGGCCAGGAGGGCCTCCACAACCCGCTGATAGCTTCCCCGGAGGCCGTCTCCTTCGAGCCGTGCGGCGATATCGCCGAGCGCTCTGCGCCGATCGGCGATGTCGGGCGAGGAAAGAAGTCGGGAAAGGTAGATGCGATCGATCTCTCCCGTCCGCCCGGCTCCCGTCGCACTCCCATCCGCGGACACGGCCGCCCGTCCGTGTGCCGTCGCGCGGGCGTGACTCCAGCCTCCCGCCGGTCTTCCCGCCTGAACCGCCGTCACCGTCCAGCCGGGGCCGGCAATAACGGCCCGGCCGTCCGCCGCGACCGCGACGCCCGGCCGGCCCCGATCTCCGCCGAAGACTTCGGGGGCCTCCGCCACCCGACGAGACTCCTCCTGCACGTCGGCGAGCTCCCGGAGCTCGCCCGAGCGCATGAGCATAAAGATGCCCCCCGCCTCACGCGCCACGAGGGCGGCCACGTCCTCACGGACCACCGACCCCCGCGGGGTATTCACCGCCGCGCCGGCCTCCCGCGCGAGCGCAAACGCCTCGCCCGCCGCCGTGAGTGCGTAGACAACGTCGGCGGCATCGTCGACGACCACGGCGGTTACCGCGCTCGCGCCGGTGGGCCGACCGGCCGTGACCGCTCCCGCGGAAATGTCGATGACGCCGCCGTCCTCCAGCCCGACGTGGAGGGTGCCGTCCGAGGACGCTCCCATGGCGGTCGGGGTGTGGTCGACAGGCGCGTGCCACAACTCGGTGCCGGACAGATCCCAGGCTGTGAGACCGTCGCCGGTGGCAACCACCACGGTCCGCCCGATCACGACGGGTTCGATCACCGCGGTGCCGGGAAGCTGCGTGCGCCATATGACGGCCCCCCGCGGCGAGAGGGCGAGGATTCTCTCTCCGCCTTCGATGCGGTAGATCACGCCGCCGGCGGAACACGCCGGGCCGGAACCGCCGCGACGGCTCCATACCGTTTTGCCGGCGGGGTTTACCGCAACCAGGGTATCGTCGCTTCGCTGCACGAGCACTATGCCGTCGGCGGTTACGCAGGCGTGGCCCGTGGGTCTCACGCGCAGATCGTAGCGCCACAGAAGCTCGCCGCCGGAAGAGTAGGCATAGAGATAGCGGTCATTGCTCGCAACATAGGCCCGTCCGTCCGGTGATACGACCGGAGGACCGGGGAAGGCTCCCCCGGTTACCGCTCGCCACAGCGGCTCGTCGGCCCCCGCCGCCGCCGCCGCGGCAACGATCAGAAGTCCTGCGCCGAGGAGTACTACCGAGCTTCTGTATCCGTTCAACACCCTCTCTTCCCTACCAAAAAACACCCGTGTGCGTTATAATTCGGATACGGTAAACGGCGATACCTGTCGATCAAAAAAAGCTTACGGGAAGCGCTATGAAGATGTACACCTACACCAGCCAAGGAGTCCACGATGCACGCACCTAAGGTCACCAACCAACCGACAATCAAGCGACTCCCCTCCTACCTGCACATTATCGAAAGTGCCCAGCGTGACGGCAAGGAGTATATTTCCGGCACCGTCATCGCGGAAGAACTGAAGCTCGAGCCGATACAGGTGCGCAAGGATCTTGCGCTTACCGGCATCGTGGGAAAACCGCGCATAGGGTTTCCCGTGGATGAGCTTATCCGCGCCATCTACGCCTTTCTCGAGTGGGACAAGGAACACCGCGCCATACTCGTCGGCGCGGGCAGTCTGGGCACGGCGCTCATGGGCTACCGCGAGTTCAACAAGCGGGGTTTGAACATCATCGCCGCTTTCGACCTCGACAGGAACAAGATCGACCGCTTACAGCATGGCACGCCGGTATACTCCCTCGGCCAGATGTCGGAAAAGATCGCCGAGCTCGGCGTGGAAATGGCGATCCTCACGGTTCCGTCCGGCCACGCACAGGCGGTTGCCGACCTGCTCGTGAGAGCCGGCATACAGGCAATCTGGAATTTCACCAACGTAAAGCTGAAGGTGCCCGAAGACGTCATCGTTCAGAAAGAAGACCTCTCTTCCGGATACGCCGTCCTGTCGGTCAAGCTGCGCCTCACAAATTCGCAGACGGCAGGTGCACAGGCTTCCTGAGCGACTGATGACGGCGGGCTCGTTGCGACTAACCGGCGGCGATCGCGCTATAGAGTTCGCGCTCCCGCCTGATGAAGGCTTCGCTGTCGAGACGTCGATCCTGGGGCCCAAGCTCGTTTCGCGAGACCTCCCGAACCCGGGCGGGCCGGTCGGAGAGCAGGGCGATCTCCTCGCCCACCAGCAGGGCCTCCCGCACACTATGGGTGACGAACAGGCTCGCCCGGGGGCGGGCGGCACGTAATCGCTCGAACACGCCGATGAGCGAGAGGCGAAGGGAGAGGTCGAGCCCCTGGAAGGGCTCGTCGAGCAGCAACAGCTCTCCGGGATGCACGAACGCGCGAGCAAGCGCCACCCGCTGGGCCATGCCGCCCGAGAGCTCGGCCGGATAGAACTCTGAGAACTCCGCCATCTGCACATCCTCGAGGACGGCCCACACCGCCGCGGCGCGCGCAGCCGCATCCCAGGTCTGCGGCAGCACGAACTCCACATTCGCGCGCACCGTCTCCCAGGGCAGCAGCCTCGGCTCCTGAAAGAGGATCGTGACCTGCTCCGCCGGTACCCCTTCGATCCGGCCGGCGTCGGCACCGATAAGACCTGCTATGATGCGCAGGAGCGTCGTCTTGCCGCACCCCGAAGGGCCGAGCACCGCCGTCACGCCCCGTGAGGGCACTTCGAGATCCAGACCGTCGAGCACCGGTAGATCGTCGAATCGCTTGGTAAGGCCGCGGATGGAGAGCGGCGTCCCTTCGCCGGCCCCGCCGCGGACGCCGCCGCCGTCGTTCATGTCGACGCCCCCCGCTCCATGATGCGCCGCCGCCTTCGCGTCATGAGGGAGAACAGCAGATCCGTAGCGGCACTGAGCAGGATCGCCACGGCGGTCCAGGCAAAGACCCGGGGGGTTTCCAGCATCACGCGCGCCTGCTGCAGCTCGGAGCCGACCCCGCGGGTCGGTAGACTCAGCACCTCGGCGGCAACCACCACCTTCCAGCTGAGCCCGAGCGCGGTACGGCCGGCGGACGCGAAAAAGGGAAACAACGACGGCAGGTACACGCGGAACCACCTCCGCCGCCGTGAAACGCGGTACGCCCGCGCGAGCTCGGTCAGCCGCGGGTCCACCGAGCGGATTCCCTGCACGATGTTCTCGTAGATAACCGGAAAGGTCATGAGCACCGTAACGAAGATCGGCACGAAGTCGGTGTCGAACCAGATGAGGGCGATGAGAATGAATGCCACCACGGGCGTTGAGCGAATAACGGTCAGGAGCGGCAGGAAGACCCGCTCGAGGGTGGGCCGCAGTCCTGCCGGGGCACCCGCGACCAGCCCGACTCCCGCGGAGATCGCGAAGCCGCTGAGCCCGCGCACCACCGTCGCCCCGACCGACATCGAGAAGGAACGGGTCCCGGCGATCGCGATGAGCCGCTCGAGGGTCACCTCCGGCGTCGGCAGGATGATCTCCAGCCCGACCGCGGCGGCAACAAGCTTCCAGACACCGATGAGGCCCGCAGCGGCCGCGACGATGGAGAGGTAGTCCCTGCCCCGCCCTCGCCGTTCACCCATCAGCCGTCGTCTCTGAGAACCACGCGGAAATAGCGTTTCTTGCCCGCTTTCAGCAGCGCCTCGCCGTCTTCGAACCATCCGGCGTCAACCTGCTCCTCGATGCTCTCGACTTTCCGCTCGTTCACCCGCGCACCGCCCTGTTGAATGAGGCGACGGGCCTCTCCACGGGAGCTGCAGAGCGCGGTGCGGCTGAAAAGCTCGACCGCGTCCATGCCGGCGTCGAGCTCAGTCGGCGAGACGGCCATCTCGGGTATCGCCGAGGTGTCGCCGGCCGCAGCAGCGCCGCCGCCGAAGGCCGCCTTTGAGGATTCTATGGCCTTCTGCGTCTCCTCCTCGCCGTGGACGAGGCGCGTGATCTCGCCGGCGAGCACTTCCTTGGCGTGGTTTATCTCCTGCCCGGAGAGTCCGGAGAGCCGCTCGATCTCTTCCACGGGAAGAAAGGTGTAGAGCTTGAGAAACTTCACCACATCCTGGTCGGGCACGTTTCGCCAGTACTGGAAGAAGTCATAGGGCCCCATGAGCTCGGGGTCCACGAACACCGCTCCCTGCTCGGTCTTGCCCATCTTCTTGCCGTCGGCGCGGGTCACGAGCGGGAAGGTCAATCCGTAGGTTTCCTCGCCGCGCACGCGCCGGATGAGATCGGTCCCCGCGACGATATTCCCCCACTGGTCGTCTCCGCCGATCTGGAGCTTGCACCCGTAGCGTTCGTTGAGCACCAGAAAATCGTAGGACTGAAGCAGCTGATAGTTGAACTCGATGAAGGTCAGCCCTGACTCGAGGCGCTTCTTGTAGGCCTCGAAGCTCAGCATCCGGTTCACCGAGAAGTGCCTGCCGATGTCCCGGAGAAAATCGATGTAGTTGAGCTCGGCCAGCCATTCGGCGTTGTCCACGAAGCGCGGCTGCACGCCCTGGGTGGCAAGGAAGGTGCCGATCTGCCGCTTGAAGTTCTCCCCGTACTCGTTGATCTTCTCGACGGTGAGCATCTTCCGCATCTCGGTCTTGCCGGACGGGTCGCCGATGCGCGCCGTCCCGCCCCCGATGATAATGATGGGGTTGTGCCCCGCCTTCGCCAGATGGGCCACCGCCATGATCGGAACCATGTGGCCCACATGCAGGCTTCCGCCGGTGGGATCGAGCCCGACGTAGAAGGTGACGGGCTCCGCGTCCGCCAGGGCGGTAAGCGCCTCCCAGTCCGTGCACTGCTGCACGAACCCACGCTCCTCGAGGATCTCGAAACCATTGCGCGCGCTGCTCATGAGCCCACCCGTTTGTAGTTCCTCGTCGCCTCGTGGATGCGCGCGGGAAGCTCCGCAATGGGGACGCGCACCTGCTCCATCGAGTCGCGGAACCGCAGCGTGACCGTCCTGTCCTCTTTGGTCTGATAGTCGATCGTGATGCCGTAGGGAGTTCCGATCTCGTCCATCCGCCGGTAGCGCCGGCCGATCGCTCCACCCTGGTCGTAGAAGGTGGTGAAGTCTTCGCGGAGGTCGTGCTCGATGTCGCGAGCGAGTTCCGCGAGACCGTCCTTCTTGACCAGGGGAAATACTCCGACGGTCACCGGAGCCACCTTCGGGTGGAAGCGGAGCACCGTGCGGCTGTCGTTCTCGTCGAGCTGTTCCTCCTCGTAGGCATCGGAGAGCACCATGAGGACACTTCGCGTCAGGCCCGCGGAGGTCTCGATAATGTAGGGGATGTAGCGCTCCTTCGACTGATCGTCGAGGTAGGTCAGATCCTTTCCCGAGTACTCCGAATGGCGCTTGAGGTCGAAGTCGGTGCGGTTGTGAATACCCTCGAGCTCGTTCCAGCCGAAGGGAAACTCGTACTCGATGTCGAAGGCATCCTTTGCGTAGTGGGCAAGCTCGTCCGGCCCGTGCTGTTTGAAGCGCAGCTTATCCGGGCGAATGCCCAGCTTCTCGTAGTACTTGATGCGCTGATCCTTCCAGTAGTCGAACCACTTTTCGTCCTCCGAGGGATGGACGAAGAACTGCATTTCCATCTGCTCGAACTCGCAGGTGCGGAAAATGAAGTTCTTGGTGACGATCTCGTTTCGGAAGGCTTTGCCGACCTGGGCGATGCCGAAGGGAATCCTGACCCGCGATGTCTGAACCACGTTCTTGTAGTTGACGTAGATGCCCTGCGCGGTCTCGGGTCTCAGGTACACCAGGGAGCCCTCGTCTTCCACCGGACCGAGATGAGTCTGGAACATCAGGTTGAACCGGCGGGGCTCGGAGAGCGGATTCCCCTTGGGGCTCGTCATTGACTTCTGATTCTCTTCCGGCAGGTGGTCGAAGCGGAAGCGTTCATTGGTCACGGTGTCCTCGACCATGAGGTCCACGAAGCTCTCGACGTGCCCCGAGGCCTCCCACACCCGTGGATGCATCATGATCGCCGCGTCGAGGCCCACGATGTCGTCGTGGAGCTGCGTCATTTCCTTCCACCAGAAGCCGGACAGTCGACTCTTGAGCTCCACTCCCATCGGACCGTAGTCCCAGGCGGAGCTCAGTCCGCCGTAAATGTCGGAGGACTGAAAGATGAACCCCCGGCGTTTCGCGAGTGATACGATCGCCTCCATGCGCTTCTGGTCTACGCTCTCGTCAGCCATGTGTGCCCTTCCTCATTCAACTCAGTATCTATTGTGATTCGTGCCGGTGTGATTCGTGCCGGTCCGCCGCTATGTGCTCCCGCAGGAGCGTTTTCGCGCGTGCAACCCGCTGCTTCGTCGTCTCCGCGCCCACGAGGCGGATGGAGCCGAAAAGCGGCGGCGACACCCGGGAGCCGGTCAACGCCACGCGGAGCGGCATGAGAAGATTTCCGATCTTCGTGTCGATTTCCTCGGCGCGGGCGCGAAATCGCTCCTCGTTTTCTTCGTCGCTGAGCCCGTCGAAGCCGTCGAGAAGCTTCTCCGCCTCCTCGAGAAGCTCGAGTGTCTGCGCGGCGTCGTGCTTCCTGGGGACGGCCTGGGTGATGTCGTAGTCGTGCACATCCTGATACAGAAAGCGAACAAGCTCCGGCGCGTCGGAGAGCGTCTTCATGCGCTCTTTGATCAGGGGCATTGCGCCGCGGAGGATCTCGAGCTCCTCGTCGCTCGGCGGGGCCGAGACGAGGCCCTCGGCTTCGAGATAGGGCAGCACCAGCTCCTCGAGCTCGGCGTCGGACTTCTCGCGGATGTAGACGCCGTTGAACCACTCGAGCTTCTTGTAGTCGAAGACCGCGGGAGCCTTGTTGATCTTCTCCAGGGAAAACAGGTGTTCCAGATCCGCCGCCGTGAAGAACTCCCGTGAGTCGTCATAGGCCCAGCCGAGAAGCGTAACGTAGTTGATGACCGCCTCGGGAAGGTAGCCCTGCCTCCGGAACTCTACCGCGCTCGTCGCGCCGTGCCGCTTGGACAGTTTCTGCCCGTCCTTGCCCATTACCATCGGCAGATGGCAGTAGGTCGGCGGCTCCCAGCCGAAGGCCCGGTAGAGCAACACGTGGAGGGCGCCGGAGGGAACCCACTCCTGCGCGCGCAGGATGTGGGTAATCTGCATGTAATGGTCGTCGACGACGTTGGCCAGGTGGTAGGTCGGCAGACCGTCGGACTTCAGCAGGACGGGATCGGCCGGGATGTCCTTGTTCTTGCGCTTCACCCTGCCGAGCACGACATCCTCGAAGCCGGTATCCCCTTCCAGGGGCACCTTGAAGCGAACGACCGGCCGTCTCCCCTCCGCCTCGTAGGCCGCGCGCTGCTCCTCGCTGAGATCGCGGCTTCGCCGGTCATAGCCGCCGGACGCCTCCCGCATCGCCTCGAGCTCTTCCGGCGTCTCGTAGGCCTTGTAGGCAAGCCCCTTATCGAGAAGCTCCTCGGCGTGCGCGCGGTAGAGCTCTTCACGCTCGGACTGCACGTAGGGGCCGTACTCGCCGCCCACGTCGGGCCCCTCGTCCCAGTGGATACCGAGCCAGGAGAAGGTGTCGTAGATATCCCGCAGAGCCGCCGGGTCGTAGCGCTCCCGGTCGGTGTCCTCGATGCGAAGGATGAAGCGACCGCCCGCGGACCGTGCAAAGAAGTAGTTGAACAGGGCGGTGCGAACTCCACCGATATGTTGAAGCCCCGTGGGCGACGGGGCATACCGAACGCGTACGCTCATAGATACCTCTGGCTGAAGACTGTGAATCGAGCCGCTACGCGGGAATTATATGTGCGGGTCGGGAGCCGGTCAACCGAGGGGTCGGGCGCGTCCGTGCCGGCCTACGCCGCCCGGGTCCCGTCCGAGAACACCCAGTTGCTCGCATCGCGCACGAGCTTGGAGAGCACGATCACCTGCAGGTTCCCGCGGTGCTTTTCCACTTCCCTGTTCCACTGCTCGAGAGTGTACCTGGACTGGAACCCCTTCTTTCGCTCCACAACCATATTGTTGATCCGGTTGTCGCCGACGGTGAATGCGTCGAGGAGATAGAGGGTGAGCAGGGCGAGAACGTCGTTCTTCGTGCGCCGCTGAAGATCAACAAGGACCTCTTTCGCGTTCTCCGACTCCTGATTGAGCATGAGCGAGAACGCATAGGACCAGTCTATCCAGTCGCGGTCGGCGCACTTCGGATCGTCGCGCATCTCCGCGTAATAGCTCTTCATGTCTTCGGGCTCATTTCGCAGAAGATGCGGGATGCCGAGGTGCAGCGCGAACCGGGGCACCAGGCGGGGGCGGTTCTCTCGCAGAAACTGCTCGAGTCGTGTTATCTTCTCCGGCTGGGAGGTGATGACATAGGTATTGATCAGCACACGGAGATGCTGTTTGCCGATGCGCTTCCTCGTGTACACCGAATCCTCGATGTAGTCGATGAGACCATACCAGTCCTCTCGCTCGAGCAGCGTGAACAGCTTCCAGTTCCAGGCGAAGTAGCCGTTGAGCCCGGCGAGCACGGCAACGAAGATGACGGCGGCGGCCCAGTTCTCGGCCCAGAACACCCTGCTGTAGTCCCAGCCGAGCATGAAGAACGGAATCAGAAAGATGAACAAAAACGAGACAACAATGATCACATTGAAGACGATGAATATGATCTTAAACTTCATCCCGTTTTCCTCTATAATGCATCGTGGTCGAGTCTAAAGGATCACCACTGTGTGGTCAACGGACGGTAAAGAATGGAGCATGTGCCTGTTCACAGCGTAGCACCCGGCAAGTATTTTGATAAAGAGGTCTATCTCGACGACCGCTATATTCTGCTGTCCCCCGATACGCCGTTCACCGAACGGCTCAGAGACCGTCTTCTGCAATGGGGCTTCGAATACCTGCTGACCGACGGCCGGCAGGTCGATACCTCCGGTGCCGGACCGGGAGCCGAGGCCGCGGAGAACGCACCGCTCGTCGCTGCCGACGAGGGCGCCCGCGAGGGGGAGATTCTCAAGGAGGTCCAGGACGCCTATACCGAGGCACTGAACTTCACCGAGAAGCTCTTCACCAACTTCGTGACCAAGGGCGAGCTTCCGCAGCGCGGCGTCACCGAAAAGATCAAGGAGATCAACGACCTCGTGCGCGGCCATCGGCCGCACGCGCTGCGCATAGGGCATCTGAAGAACGAAGACAAGAACTACGTGGTCGAGCATTCGGTGAAGACCACGATGCTCTCACTTGCCATCGGGAACAGCGTCAAGCTCCCGCACCACAAGCTCATCGAGCTCGGTACCGCGTCGCTCCTGCACGAGATCGGCATGATACGACTGCCTCCGCAGCTATACATGACCGACCGCCGGTTGAGCGAGCAGGAGCGCAAGTCCATCACCGCTCACACCCTGCTCGGATTCAAGATCCTCAAGCAATTCTCCTACCCGCTGAGCGTCTGCCTGGCGGTACTCGAGTGCCGTGAGTATCTGAACGGGACCGGCTACCCGCGGGGGCTCGACGGTGAGAAGATCTCATTTTACGCAAAGGTTATTGCCGTCACCAGCTCGTTCGCCGCGCTCGTCTCCGATCGTCCGTACCGCGCGGCCCGCGATGGTCACGCGTCCATGCTCGAGCTGCTCAAAGGGCGCGACACCCTCTACGATCCGACGGTGCTGAAGGCTCTCGTCGCGAATCTCTCCATCTATCCGCTCGGGACGTTCGTGGAGCTTGCAAACGGCTACCAGGGGATGGTCGTTGAGACCAGCGCGGACAGCGCCCGGGCGCCCATCGTTCGCCTTATGCGCTCGCCCGACGGTGAGCGCTACGTGGACCAACCCCATGTGAGAACGGTGGATGCGGACTACCGCATCGCCCGCTCGCTCAACGGGGACGAAATCCAGAGACTGAAGCAGACGTAGCGGATCATGCACTCGGTGTACGTATCTCTACCGGACGGCACGACGCGAGAGTTTCCCCACGGCACGCGCGTGGCTCACGTTCTCAACGAGACCGGCTATACGGTGGAAGGCGAGCCGATTATCGCCGTGCTCGCCAATAATGAGCTGACCAGCCTCTACTACCGGCTCGACGTGAACACGAAGCTCGAGCCCGTTACGATGAGAACGGCCGAAGGCCAACGGGTCTATCGCAGAAGTCTCTGCTTTCTCCTCGCCATGGCCGCACAGGAGGTGTGTCCCGAGCGACATCTCGTTATCGGCCATTCGCTCGGAAACGGCTACTACTATCGCTTCGAAGATGAGGAACGGGTGGACGATGCCGAGATACAGCGGCTCGAGCGCCGTATGCGGGAGCTCGTCGAAGAGGATACTCCGATCGTGCGGCGCCTCGTTTCCTATACCGATGCGCTCGAGTACTTCGAGCAGAACGGTATGCACGAAACGGCCATGCTTCTCAAACACCGCAATGATGCGAAGATACCCGTCTACACCTGCGGCGGCATGATGGACATATCCCACGGGCCGCTCGTACCGCAGACGGGCACTCCGGCACACTTCGAGCTTCGCGGGTATCCGCCGGGGTTCATCCTGCGCTTCCCTGCCGAGGGCGATCCTCACAACCTCGGCCCGTTCGAGGCGAGCCCGATCCTCTTTTCCGTGTACCAGGAGTACAAACAGTGGGGCAAGATTCTCAACGTAAGCTCGGTGGGGAAGCTCAACGACCTTACCGTCACCGGCGGCATACAGGATTTCATCCGGGTTGCGGAGGCCCTGCAGAACAAGAAGATCGCCGAGATAGCCGATCGTATCCACGAGCGTCGCGAAGATGTCCACATCGTGCTCATAGCCGGCCCGTCGTCCTCGGGTAAGACGACGTTCGCGAAGAAGCTCTCCATACAGCTCACGGTCCTCGGATTCAAACCGGTGGCCGTCGGGATCGACGACTACTTTGTACCGCGGGACCGTACGCCGCGCGACGAAGACGGCAATTACGACTTCGAGCACATCGATGCGATCGATATCCCGTTGCTCAATACGCACCTCGAGGAGCTGCTCGCCGGAAGGGAGGTCGAGATTCCCCACTTCGACTTCAGGACCGGCACGCGCGCGCCTCAGAGCGGGCGCCGCATCCGCCTCCCCGAGGGCGGTATTCTCATCATGGAGGGGATTCACGGCCTCAATGATCAGCTGACCCCCCGCATCAATGCCTCACAGAAGTTCAAGACCTACGTGTCGGCGCTGACGCAGTTGAATCTCGATGATCACAACCGCATCTCCACCACCGACAATCGCCTCATCCGTCGCCTGGTGCGTGATCACCAGTTCCGCGGCCATGATGCACTCGAGACCTTACGCATGTGGCCGTCGGTTCGCCGCGGCGAGAATCGAAACATCTTTCCGTTTCAGGATTCCGCCGACGTTGCCTTCAACTCGGCCCTCGACTACGAGCTCGGCGTGCTGCGCAACCATGCCCTCCCCCTGCTCGACGAGGTGAAGCCCTACCACGACGTCTACCACGAGGCGATTCGGCTGTTGTCGTTTCTGGAGAACTTCACGCCGATCCCCGACAAATACGTGCCCGACGAGTCGATTCTGCGCGAGTTCGTGGGCGAAAGCGGCTTCAGCTATAAGTAGGGCGGCTCCCGTCACGACCCGGCAAACAGCGGATGGTCCCCGAGCCGTTCCTGCCAATCGCCCTTCAGCGTCGACCGCTCGAGAGAAACGGCGAGCAGCTCGAGGAACTCATCGCGCGACATATCCCGCGCACCGAAACGATCCAGGTGTTCGGTGTACATCTGACAGTCCACACAATCGAAGCCCCTCTCCGAGAGCACCCGTACGAGGGTGACGAATCCCGCCTTCGACGCGTCGGACACCCGCGCAAACATGGATTCGCCGAAAAACATCCCGCCGAGGCTGACTCCGTAGAGCCCGCCGGCAAGCCTTCCCTCATCCCAGACCTCCACCGAGTGGGCATAGCCCAGCGCCCTGAGGGTTACATATCCTTCGATCATTTCGTCGGTGATCCACGTGCCGGCCTGTCCCCTGCGGGGTACGACGCTGCACGCGGCAATGACCTGGTCGAAGGCGCGATCGAGCGTGAAGGTGAAGCGGCCGCGGTTCAGGGTCCGCCGCAGGCTCCGGGGAACGTGGAGGTCCGCGGGGAAAAGAACGAACCTGGGATCCGGAGACCACCACAGAATCGGTTCGCCGTCGGAGTACCAGGGAAACACTCCCTGTGAATAGGCGGAAAGCAGTACGCCCGGCGAGAGATTCCCGCCTACCGCCACCAGGCCCTCGGCACCCGTCTCGCGAGGCGAGGGAAACGTCACGCGCTGATTCTCATCGAGATAGGGAAAGCCGTCACTCATGCGTCAACGCCGCAGCGGCGCCGGCCGATCGCTGTGCCCCGCGGGCTATCCATCGTCACCGGCGGATGCCGGCGCTTCGAGCGCCGGTCGCTCTTCGGACTCGATCTGCCCGGGTCGGGCCGCGGCCTCCGCACGGATAACGATGTCGTCGTCCTCGACATCAACCACGGCCGTACCTCCGTACTCGAGCTCCCCGAAGAGCACCGCGTCGACGAAGTAGGACTTCACCTTGTCCTCCACCAGGCGGGAGATGTTCCGCGCGCCGAACTCCTCCGAGTATCCGTGCTCGGCCAGCCACCTAAGGGCGGCCGGCGTCACCTCGACCTCCACGTGCTTCTCGGCGAGCTGCGAGTTGAACGCCTTGATCTCCTTGCTGACGATATTCTCGAGCACCTCGGTGGCGAGGGCGTTGAAAATCACTACCTTGTCGAGGCGGTTGCGGAACTCGGGGCTGAAGATGCGCTCCACCGCATCGGTTACCGCCTGATCGGTGACCTGCCGCTCGCCGAAGCCGATCATCGGCTTTCCGATCTCCCGGGCACCTGCGTTGGAGGTCATAATGATGATGACGTTGCGGAAATCCGCCTTCTTCCCCGTGTTGTCGGTCATCGTGGCGTAGTCCATGACCGACAGCAGGATGTTGAAGATATCCTGGTGCGCCTTCTCGATCTCATCGAGCAGAAGTACGGCGTGGGGCGTCTTACGGATGGCGTCGGTGAGCAGTGCCCCTTCCTCATAGCCGACGTAGCCGGGGGGCGAGCCGATGAGTCGGGAGACGGTGTGCTTTTCCTGGTACTCGCTCATGTCGAAGCGATGCATCGCCACCCCGAGGGTCTCGGCAAGCCGGCGTGCGAGCTCGGTCTTACCCACGCCGGTGGGACCGACGAAGAGGAAACTGGCCACCGGCTTGTCGGGGCTGCGGAAGCCGGCGCGTGAGCGCTTGACGGCCTCCACTACCGAGGCGATGGCCCCGTCCTGACCGAAGACCACCTGGTGGAGGTCGTGATCGAGGTGAGCGAGGCGGTCCTTCTCCGAGGTTCCGACGCTTCGCTCGGGGATCTTCGCGATCTTGGAGACAACCTTTTCGATGTCGTGCTCGCTTATGGTCACCGGCTCCGCGTCGTGTTCGGAGGCCTCCATTCGCATGCGAATATACGCGCCTGATTCGTCGATAACATCGATCGCCTTGTCGGGAAGGTGCCGATCGGTAATGTAGAGATGCGAAAGATGCACCGCGGCCTCGAGCGCCTCGTCGGTGTAGGTCACGTTGTGATACTCTTCGTACTTCGCCCGCAGCCCCTTGAGGATCTCCACCGTCTCCTCTTCGCTGGGCTCCGAGACCTCTATCTTCTGAAATCGCCGCGAAAGCGCGCGGTCCTTTTCGAAGTACTTCTTGTACTCCTCGTACGTCGTCGAGCCGACACAGCGGATGCGTCCGGCGGAGAGGGCGGGCTTGAGCATATTGGAAGCATCCATCGAGCCGCCGGCAACGGCCCCCGCACCGACGACGGTGTGGATCTCGTCGATAAAGAGGATGACGTCGTCACGCTTCTCGAGGGCCTTGATGACCTGTTTCAGCCGTTCCTCGAAGTCACCCCGATACCGGGTTCCGGCAAGCATGCCGCCCATGTCGAGCGCAAGTACCGTGTGGTCTTTGAGGACCGACGGCACGCTGCCGTCCGCTATCCGCTGGGCGAGCCCCTCCGTTATGGCGGTCTTGCCGACACCGGGGTCTCCGAGGTGGACGGGATTGTTCTTCATGCGGCGGCAGAGTACCTGCACCGTGCGCTCGAGGATATCCTCGCGACCGATGAGCGGCTCGAGTCTGCCTTCGCGGGCCTGCGCGGTCAGGTCGGTCGTGAATTGGGAGAGCACGTCCTTCTTCCTCGACGTGCCGCTCTCCGCCTCGCCCTCCTCGGCTTCACCGAGTCCCGGCGCGGCCTCTTCGTCCCCCTCCTCGCCGGGAAAGGGCTCGTCGTGCTCGACCTCGTAGTCCTCTTCCTCCACATCTTCGCTCCCGGCCGAGGAAACTCCGTGTGAGATGACCTGGAGCAGATCGATGCGCTGCAGACCGGCTTTCTTCAGAAAGTAGGCGCCGAACGACTCATCCTCGTCGAAGATCGAGACGATGATATCACCGATATCGACCTCCTCCTTGGAGGCCGCCTCGGTGTGAAATACCGCGCGCTCGATGACGTTCTGAAACCCGAGGGACTGCAGCGGGTCGGCACCCTCGAGTACGGGCACCTTCTCCTTGAGATGCTGGTCGAGCTGGGTCCGCACGCCGTCCGGATCAACGCCGCACTCGGCAACAATGTCGCGCGGATAGTCGAAATGGAGCGCCGCGTAGAGTACATGCTCCGGCGTAAGATACTCGTGGTTGCGCTGCTTCGCTTCCTGATACGCCGCGTTCAATATGGCCTGGAGTTCCCGATTTATTCGCATGGGTCAGCCCCTCTGTTATTCCTTTTCGATCGTACACTTCAGCGGGTACTGCCGCTCCCGCGCCATCCTGTGTACCTGGTTGACCTTGGTGGCGGCAACGTCATAGGTGAAGGCCCCGACGCTGCCCTTGCCGTTCTTGTGGACCTGCAACATGATCTTTGTTGCATCCATCACGGTCTTGCGAAACACCTTCATCAGCACCTCCACGACAAACTCCATGGTCGTGTAGTCATCATTATGGAGGATGACCCGATACATGTCAGGTTCTTTGATCTTTTCCCTGGTTCTCTCTTTTGTCTCTTCCGATTGGCCGGGAAACATATCTCTCCGCTCGACCGAGTCCGTAGTTTCGATTACAGCCGAAAGATAATAGCGCCTGCTTCAGCCGGTCAAACGTTCACCGTACCCGGCGGTACGCGCGAACATACCCGCAGGTCGGAGGCATCAGCCGATCGTACTTCGCGTGGAACATGGTGACCTTCCGGCAGTCGGGGTTCACTTCAAAGCGCCGCTCGTAGACGCTGCAGCGGCCCGTCGCCGTTTCCAGATGGCGACAGGGTCGCGTGTGGTCGATGAACACCCCGCCCCCGTTCAGGCGGCTTCGTTTGTAGCAGCAGAGCCCGCAGCGGGTACACAGAGCCTCCCAGCGCGCGCGGCGACTGCGGAGGAGGGCGGCAAGACGCCTGAACATCCCGGCCTAGAACTCCCGCGGGCCGAAATAGCCGGCCTCGTCGCGTCCGCTCCGCCGGATCAGGTAGGCTTCCACCTCGAGCGGAATATAGGCTCGGCCGAAGTCGGTGTCGCTTCCCGAGCTCACCCGCAGCGTGTAGCGCCCGCTCGGGTGGTCCGCCAGCTCGTCGACTATGCCGCTGATGCCGTCGTCCCGATACAGGAACATACTGTCCCCACCGGAGGCGGAGCTCAGGTATTCCAGCGCATCGTCCCGTGCCCCACGTGTCACGTAGACGACATAGAAGCGTATATGGTTGTTGCGCAGAAGCGCGGCGAGCTCCTGCAGGCCGTAGTTCCGGAAGGCCCCCTGCCCCAGCTCGCCGTTGGTCACGAAGACGATACCGCGGTGCTCACGGCTGTCGAGGAGGGAGGTCGCCGTGAAATACAGCCCCTCATCGAAGGACGACTCGGGCGTAAACCCCTGCGCCGAGGCGGCCACGTCCGCGACGCGTCCGCTCGAGGAACCCGCTTCGGCTTCGAGCACGGGCGATTCTCCGGCGGACACCACGCTCAGCGACGTGTCCGCACCCGCGGCCAGTTGCGTCGCGGCTTCTCCCATGTCGCTTCGGTACTCGGCCATACCTTCCGATTTGTCGAGCAGCAGGGCGATCCGGCTGCGATCGATCGCGTGGGCGGCAGCCACGAGCTCCGGTCCTCCGACCCGTCGGCCGTTTTCGGTAACGAAGAAGTTGCTCGCGTCAAGTCCGACGATAGGGTTCCCCAGGCGGTCCTGCACCGCAATATCTACGTAGACTTCGGGGAAACTGTCGGCAACGACCCGCTCGATCTGCACGTGGAGTCCCGAATAGAGATTCGGGACACGGGAGAGGAAGTACAGCCTGTCTTCATCAAAATCCGTCGCGAGCAGGTTCCCGTTGGCGTCGATGACGCCCGACGTCACCCGGTCCGACGAGCCGGCAACGTCGGAGACCTCGTGCAAAACCTCCTCCTCGGGGTCGATCCGATAGAGACGCGATCCGTCGGCAATAAGAAGCTCCCCGTTCTCGATGACCGTCATCTTCTCCGGCGAGGCGAGAGCGAGCCCGCTGATGCTGCGCAGGTGATTGCCGCTGTCATCGAAGACGTGCAGATCACCGTCGGAGGCGTCGGCCACGAAAAGGCGCCCATTCAGCCAGGCGATGCCCGTCGGTTCCCTCAGCCCGCGAAAATCGCCCTGCGGCGTTGCGCCGAAACACTGCACGAACTCCCCGTCGAAGTCGTACTTGCAGATCCGGCCGTTCCCCCAGTCGCTCACATAGATGAACCGCCGACCGTCGGTGGCGAGGTACTGCGGACCGAGCAGATTGCCCTCCCCGGTGCCCGCGCCTCCGAACGTCAGGATCTTGTTGCCGCGCATATTCACCTTGGAGACCCGGTCACCGCCGAACTCGCTGACGAACAGCACCTCATCGTGGAACAGCACATCGAACGGCTGATCGAAGCCTGCAAGTCCTCCACGCAGACGTTGCTCCAGCACGCCGTTCGCGCTCAGAAGCACCACCTCCTGGGTGGCAAAGGAGGTGAGGTAAAAGGACCCGTCGCCCCGCGGCTCGATCGAAACCGGGCGCCGGAACACCGCTCCTTCCCCCTGGATGCCCTCGAGCTCGCTCATGACGGCCCATTCGCCGGGCTCGTAGAGCTCCGGCACCACTCCCTGGCGTGCGCTCACCGTATCGATCAGCGCACGGAGCCGGGCGCTGCCCTCACCGGCGTCCACGATGTACTGCCACTGATTCAGCGCGGCCTCTACGAAGCCCCCGAAGTAATAGGCGCGCCCGAGCCAGTAGCGGGTCCGCATGTCCTCGGGCGCGAAACTCACGCTCCGGCTGAATGAGAGGATCGCGTCGTTGTATCGCCCGTTGTGGAAGGCCCGCACGCCGAAGCGGAACTCCTCCTCCGCTTCGATGCGGTCCATATCGATGTCCTGGGCCTCACCGCCGGGGGCGGCAAACCCGAGCATGCCGACCACAATCATCGACAGCAGGATGGATCGCACGACGCGACCCCTGATGGAGGACGTGGCGCGGGCAGGCGACGATTCGGTGCGTTCCGTCACGACAGTCTCCTTAGCTCGTTCCAGTGCGAGGCAATCTCGTCGTTCTCCGGCGCGAGCTCGTGCGCTTTCTTCAGGTAGCCTCGCGCGTCGGGGAGATTGCCGAGTTTGAAGTACGTCCATCCGAGGGAGTCCAGATACGCGGGGTTCTCGGGTGCGATCTCCACCGCCTTCTTGCAGTACGACAGTGCCGCCTGGAGGCGGATGCCGTTATCGGCCATGATGTAGCCGAGGGAGTTGAGCGCGGTGGGATTCTCCGGGTCGATATCGAGCGCTTTCTCCAGCTGCACTATGGCCGCGCTGGTCTTTCCCTGTGCGTACTGCACGTGCGCCAGGGCGGCATGCACCTTCGCGGACTCAAACCCTTCCTCGAGCAGCCGGGAAAACTCGAACTCGGCCAGCCTGTGGCGATCGGTGACCGTGTAGATGTAGCCGAGGAGCATGCGGCTCTGGTAGATGTGCGAGAAGTCCTCGTCGCCGGTGACAACCTGCTCGAGGTAGAGCACAGCCTCGTCGAAGCGATCGAGATTCGTATAGCAGAGCGCAAGGTAGTAGGAAAGCTCGGGATGCTGGTCGGGACTCACATCCACCGAGAGAAAGGTCTCGAGTGCTTTGGCGTAGCGCCGTTTCTTCAGCAGTCGCAGGCCGTCTTCGATGGATGCCATAGCTCTCCTATACCGTTGAGTCGACGTAGAGGGCCTTCCGGTAGTCCTCCTCGGCGGGATGGCTCACCGGATTGATCATCACCGGCGTCACCGAAATGGCGCCGTGGTGGACGGCGTACCAGTCGGTCCCCGGCACGAGCTCGGGATCGGCGGGATACCCGCCCATGAAGAAGTACACATCACCGTGCGGCGTCCGGAACTCCGAGAGCTTGTCGTGGTACATCCGAACGGCCGGCGAGGTGACCTCCACCGGTTTATCGCGGTCGGGCGTATTCGGCGCGTTTATGTTGATGAAGTGCTCGCCGTTCCACAGCTCGAGCAGATCATCGAGGCGGTCGCGTATGAACTCCGCGAGCGGCTCGAAGTGCAGCGTACCGCGAACGCCGTCCACCGAGAGCGCGATTCCGGGCACGCCCATGATCGCGGCCTGTCGGGCGGCGGCCACAGTGCCGGAGTAGATGATGTCGGTGCCCAGGTTCGGGCCGATGTTGATACCGGAAATGATCACGTCGGGCCGGTCGGGCAGCACACCGGCGAGAGCAAGGATGACGCAGTCGGCGGGCGAACCGTCGGAGGCAAGGACACGCTCGCCGATCTCGCGGCACTTGATCGGGTCCTTGATCGTGATGTAGTGGGAGGTGGCGCTTCGCTCACCGTCCGGTGCGAGGATCCATGTTTCGTGGTGTGGCTCGAGGGCCTCTCTGACCGCGTGAAGTCCGGGGCTGTCGATGCCGTCATCGTTGGTCAGCAGTATTCGCATTCTCCCTCCACTGCACGTCCACTCCGCCCGCCGGCGAGGCCACAAAGGTCTCGGTGCGAAAGCCGAAGATTCGGTGATAATTCTCCAAAACCTCATGATACGCGTCCCGGCTGTCGGACTCAAGAAGGGTAACCGTAGAGCCACCGAAGCCCCCGCCCGCAAGGCGTGCGCCGTACACGCCGGCGACGGCGGTGGCGTGCTTCACGATCCAGTCGACCTCCGGGCAGGAGACCTCGTACTGGTCACGGAGGCTCTGGTGGGAATGCGACAGCAGCCGTCCGGCCTCGCGCAAGCGGCCATGCATGAACGCCCGGGCCACCTCGCCCACCCGTCGTCCCTCCTGGATGACGTGGATACAGCGGCGCCGCACGGTCTCCGGCATGCTGCCCATCTCCTCGTTTATCTCCGAAACCTTGTAGTCGCGTAGCGCACCCCCGCGACGACGGCGGGAGAGCACCGACAACCCCTGTCGGCATTCCCTCGCGCGGGCGGAAAACGTCGACTCGGTCGGAAGCTGGGGAACGCCCGCCACGGTGACCTCGAGGACCGCGGTACCGAGCTCCAGGGGAATGAGCTGCGGCTCGTTAAACCGGGTGTCGAAGAGCACGGCGTACCCCTCCCGGGCAAGTTGGGCGGATGCAAACGGGGCGAGGCCGGAGCTGCGCCGGGAGTAGCCGCTCTCGCCCCGCTGTGCGCACACCCACAATTCCTGATCGGACAGATCGAGGAAAAAGAGCGTGCGCAGCCCGGTCAAGGTGGCAACCGCGATGGCTGCGGATGCCGAGAGCCCCGAGTCGGGCGGCACGTCGCCTCCGACGGTCACGTTGAGCCCGCCGAGTGCAGCCCCGGTGCCGAGCAGCTCCGCGATCGCACCTTTCGGTATATTGGCCCACCGGTCTTCGCGCCGATACTTCAGGTTGGGTATGCTCGTTCGTTTTCGTTCGTCATAATCCGCGGCGTAGAACCGCAGGGACGAATCACTGCGCCTCGATATGGCAACCCACATCCGCTGCGGAATCGCCGAGCGGAGCACCGGCCCCCCGCTTACTTCGGTGTGGGACCCCATCAGGGTGATACCTCCAGGGGCGGAAGCTACGATTTCTGCCGCATCACCGTATTCCGCCTCATGAGCGGCGGCGTAATCTTTCATCCGGAGGCCCCCCCGCAGTTTATGCCACGAATTATTGTACCCCGAAAGTGGGGCGTTGTTCAACAAACTCCGTTTTTCCGGTATGTTTGCGCAATGGGTCTGGTACTTGCTACGTTTTCCGGTCTGGTCACCGCGCTGGCTCTTCCGAACGAGCTCTTTCCCGACGGAAGCGCGCTCCTCGGCGCGATCGCGGTGGTTCCCTACTTTCTGGCCCTCGCCGGTGCGCACACGCTCCGCGACGCCTCTCGTATGGGCGCCCTCTACGGGGCGGTGTCCACGCTCGCATCGAACTACTGGCTCGCCTTCTTCGAAGACTTCTCGGTGTGGACTCTCGGCGGGACGACCCTCGGGTATACGCTCATACACGCGTTCCTGGCGGTCGTGCTCGTGCGGTTCCTGCGCGAGGAGCGTCCGTGGCGGCCCTTTGCGGTGGCGGCGGCCTGGACGGCATACGAATACCTGAAGTCGGTCGGATTTCTCGCCTATCCCTGGGGACTGCTTGCCTATCCGCCGAGCAATATCCTCGTCTACGTCCAGCACGTCGAGATAACCGGCATCTGGTCCCTGTCGTTTCTGACCGCCGCGGTCAATGCCGTCTTTGCCGAGCCGCTGCTGCGCCTCCGCTCCGGCTCCGCTCCCACGTTCCGGCGCGCGATCGCCGCCGCGGGCCGGCAGGGCGCAGTTGTCGCCGTGCTCATTGCTCTGGCCGTCGGGTTCGGCGTGTGGCGATTTGCCGATCCCCTGCCGGTTGCCGGACACGTGAACGCGGTGCTCGTACAGCAGAACATCGACCAGTGGCGTGCCGGACAGGAAGAGCCGAGCCTTCGCCGGGGACAGGAACTGACCCGTGAGGCCCTGCGTGAAACCGCGCAACTTCCGGATCTCGTCGCCTGGAGCGAGACATCCCTCCAGAGGCCCTATCCCCGCTATCAGGACTTCTACCGCACCCACCCCGCCGGTGACCCCTTCATGGCCTTCCTCCGCGAAATAGACACGCCCTTCCTCAGCGGGGCTCCGGTCGCCCTGGACGCCGAGAACCGGGAGCTCATGAACGGCGCGGTGCTGCTTTCCCCCTCGGGCCGGCTCATCGATTACTACGGCAAACAGCACCTCGTTCCCATGGCGGAGAATATCCCCTTCTGGAACTTCGGGCCGGTAAGGGAGTTCTTCCGCAACGTCATCGGCATCACCGGAAGGTGGAGTGTCGGCACCGAGTATACGCTTTTCGAAATTCCGGTGGCCGATCCCGGTGTAGAACGCGTGAGATTCGGCGCGCCGATCTGCTTCGAGGACTCGTTCGGCTATCTGACCCGCGGTTTCGTGTACCTCGGGGCCGACGTGCTTGTGAACCTCACCAACAATGCATGGTCACGGACGGACTCCGCGCAGATCCAGCATTTCGTCTCCGCCCGTTTCCGCGCCATCGAAAACCGCAGATCCCTGGCCCGATCCACGAACTCCGGACTCACGACGGTCATCGACGCCTACGGCCGCGTCATCGCCGAGTTGCCCATGTTCGAGTCCGACGCTCTCGTCGCCGAAATCCCCGTATACGATACAACGGAGCTTACCATCTACGCGCGCCACAGCGACTGGCTGGGGAAGCTCATGCTCGGAGTAACTGTCGTGCTTGCAGCGGGAATGTATCTGCGGGACCGCGCCCCGGCGCTTCGACAGGCGCATGGCCGGGGGCGACGGAAATCGGCTATTTGATGTTGTAGCGGCGCTTGAAGCGCTCCACACGACCGGTGGTGTCGACGAGCTTCTGCTTCCCCGTGAAGAAGGGATGCGAAGCGCTCGAGATCTCGATATCGAACACGGGATACTCGTTGCCGTCCTCGTACTTGATCGTCCGGCTGGTTTTGGCCGTCGAGCGGGCCATGAAGAGGGTGCCCGAGGCGGTATCTCTGAACACCACGGGACGGTACTCGGGGTGAATGTCCTTTCTCATAGTCTCACGCGTCTCCTGTATCGGTTCTCTAAGCTATCCAATTCTCAATGCGGCGTCCGGCACCTACTCCATGGTCGATGAGGTATTCATCGATCGCAGGAAGGCTTCATTGTTCTTGCTTTTCTTCATCCTGTCAATGAGGAGCTCTATGATCTCCGCATCGTCCATGGGGTTGATCACCTTCCGCAGTATCCACATCTTCTGCAGCTCCTCTTCGGTGAGCAGCAGATCTTCCCGCCGTGTACCGGATTTCTTGATATTGATGGCGGGATACAGCCGGCGGTCTGCGAGCCGGCGGTCGAGGTTGATCTCCATGTTACCGGTCCCCTTGAACTCCTCGAAAATGACTTCGTCCATGCGGCTTCCCGTCTCGATGAGTGCCGTTGCCACCACGGTCAGGCTGCCGCCGTCTTCAATATTACGCGCCGCGCCGAAGAACCGCTTCGGTTTGTGCAGGGCGTTGGAGTCGACACCGCCGGAGAGGATCTTCCCCGAGGTCGGTACCGTCTGGTTGTACGCCCGCGCGAGACGGGTGATGGAGTCGAGGAGGATGATCACGTCCTTCTTGTGCTCGACAAGGCGACGCGCCTTCTCGAGGACCATCTCCGCCACCTGAACGTGACGGGTAGCCTGCTCGTCGAAGGTCGAGGATACGACCTCCGCGTCGACGTTGCGCTGCATGTCGGTGACCTCCTCAGGGCGCTCGTCGATGAGCAGCACGATGAGGTAGGAGTCCGGATTGTTGGTTGTGATGGCGTTGGCGATCTTCTGAAGAACAATCGTCTTTCCGGTCCGCGGCGGAGAGACGATCAGACCGCGCTGCCCCTTCCCGATGGGCGTGAAGAGGTTGATCATGCGCGTGGTGATGTCCCCGTTGGGCATCTCCATGTCGAGGCGCTCATCGGGATAGAGCGGGGTGAGGTTATCGAACGGAATGCGGGTCTGCGCAACCGACGGATTGTCGAAGTTGACCGTCTCCACGCGAAGCATCGCGAAGAAGCGCTCGCCCTCCTTCGGCGGCCTGATCTGGCCGAAGACCGTATCCCCGGTCTTCAGATTGAAGAGCCTGATCTGTGAGGGCGAAATATAGATGTCGTCGGGGCCCGGCAGGTAGGAGTTCTGAGGCGAGCGGAGGAACCCGTAGCCGTCCGGAAGAATCTCGAGGGAGCCGTAGGCATAGATGGTCCCGTTGCTCTCGGTATGTGCCTTGAGGATGGCAAAAATGACTTCCTGCTTCTTCAGAGACAGCAGGTTGTCCTGGCTGATACCCATCTTGCCGGCAAACTGCCTGAGCTCCTTCATGTTCATGTTGGTGAGGTCGTTGATGCTCAGGCTGCGGTCTTTGTTCCCGCCGCCGCCACCGCTTCCACCGCCGCCGCGGCGGGATGAACGGTTGCGCTTGCCCCGATTGCGTCCGGAGTTGCCGTTTCCGCCGCCTTCGTCGTCGGACTCCTTCGAACCACCGGATTCATCGGCCTCGGTTGACGAGCTCGCCTGTTCCCCGTCGGAGCGACGATCCGGTTCGCGACTCCCGTTCCGTCCGGACGGATCCTCGGTGCCCGACTCGCCGGGTGTCTCTATGGCAGCGGCAGACGCCTCCGCCGGCGACCCGTTCTCCGCTCCGGCTGCCTCCTCGGTCTCCGCCGAGGTACCGCCTTCCGGGGAAGCGTCGTCGCGGCCGGCTCCACCGTCCTTGATGAGCGCGACGCGGACCTTCTTCCTGGGCTTCTTCTTCGCCGACGAAGTGTCGCCCGTCGATTGATCCCGGTCCTCGCTCCGGTTGCCGCCCGCGGCAGGCAACTCGAACTCCTGCTGTATATCTGTAGATCCGTCCACGTTGCTGTCCTCCCCAGGAGCACTTTCCTGAGTATTACCATTCTTTCGCACAAAAGCCATTGGAAACTCCAGACGGTTCTTAAGTGGTGGAATGCGTCATATGATGCGAACGCGTGCTAACACACTGCGTCCGCGGTTACACCTGTTTATATGCTTGGTTTCGGCGGAACGTGCTCTTGGACTAGAAGGTTCCCTGTCAATATAGTCGGTCGCCTCTCTGCTGTCAAGCAACCTCCGAAAGAGCCTCGCGCACGAGGAGCAGGGCGCTGATCGCGGACCACCGCCGTACCCGATCCCTGTCGCGCGGCAGAAACACATGCCTGGTTTCAACAACACTGCCGTCGAGAGCAACTGCAAGCCAGACCGTCCCGACCGGTTTCTCCTCCGTCCCCCCTTCGGGACCTGCAATACCGGTGATAGCAACCGCTATTCCGGCTTCACCGCCGCTGCGCTCCAGCGCGCCGAGCGCCATTTCTCCGGCGGTCTCAGGGCTGACCGCGCCCTTCTCCGCAAGAGTCCGTTCCGATACCCCCAACAACGACGTCTTCGCCGTATTCGAATACGCCACGAAGCCGCCCCACAGCCCGGCGGAGCTACCCGGCACGTCGGTTACGAGCTTGGTCACCAGCCCCCCGGTGCACGACTCCGCGCACACCAGCCGACGCCCGGCCCGGCGAAGGTCGTCCAGCACGACTTCTCCGATTTCCGCGCGGCCCTCCACGACGCGCTCGGAGCCGAGGTCTTCGCGGAGCCGCTCGAAAAACGCCCGCCGCGATGACCCGGCTCCGCCTCGCAGGCGCAAGAGAATGCGGTACCCCTCGGTGTTGGTACCCCACCGCACATCCTCGCCCGCGTTACGCTGCAGGGCATCCTCGAGCTCCGATTCGGGGACCATGAAGGTGGTAGCCCAGAACACCTCGTCTCCGGGCAGGCCGAACCGGCTCTCGAGCATGGACCGCAGGTGGCGATCCACCATCGTCTGCAACTCCCGCGGCGGCCCCGGAAGGGCCGCAACCGTACACCCGGCCACCGTGCCGATAAATCCGGGGGCGGTTCCCGCCTCGTTTGGAATGACGTCGAACCCCGACGGAATGAGGGCCTGCTTGCGGTTCGCATCCGAGATCTTCCGCCCCCGGAACCGGTTCACCAACCACTCCCAGATATCGGCATGGAACTCGAGCTCCACCTGCGCCGCTTCGGCCACCGCCTCGCGGGTAAGATCGTCCGACGTCGGCCCCAGCCCCCCGGTTATAATCAATATACCGACGCGCGGCAACAGATCCACAAACTCACGCCGGTAGGCATCCAGCTCATCGGGCACGAGCGAGATCCTGTCCACCCTCGCCCCGAGCCCGGTAAGGAGCTCCGAGAGGAACTTCCCGTGTCGATCGAGAGTCCTGCCCTCGATCAGCTCATCTCCGACACAGAGTATCGCCGCTGTTGACTGCCTCTCAGCCACGTCCTGCGCTCTCAGACACGTTGCGCGGACTCTTTCAGCTGTTCCACCGGAGCGGAGAACACGTCAATCGCGTCGGGGTTACGGAGCATATCACATTTACCTTCGAAAACGACGCCGTCGGCGATCCGGAGCTTCGCGGTGCGCACGTTCCCGTAGATCTTGCCCGTCGGGAGCATCTCGACCTTGCGTGCCGCCTGCACGTTCCCGTGCACCTCTCCGGCGATGATAACGGCACCTGCGGTGACATCGGCACGTACGTAGGCGCCCTCCTCGATGTAGAGAAAGCCCTCGGCGATAATCTCGCCTTCGAAACGCCCGCTGATCTTCACCGGTTCGGTGAATCGCATCCGTCCGTTGAACGACGTTCGCTTTCCCAGCCGCGTAGAGATGCGCGGAAGGTCCTTGTTCTTTCGTGTGTTTCTTGCCATTTGCTATTTCGTCTGCATTATGAACACGCCGTCCCAGTCTTCGGGAGGCGGATTCTCGATGAAATGCCGGCACCGCTCCGCGTACACACGAGACGGGCCGTCGGCGGGATCGGCCTGCAGGGCCCGCTCGAAACACGCGAGCGCTTCCTCGAAATCCATGAGCTTGTAGTGCCTGCGACCGTCGGCGAAGTGGTCCAGAACCCGGCGCTTTTCTTCGGTTATCACCCGTTCACATCCCCCGGCCTCAGCTTCACGTACGCCGCCCTCAACCGTCGTGAAAACCGGCCTGCCTCTGGTAGTTGTCGAAGTGCTTCTGATACTTCTCTTCGAGCATCTCCAGGGTTGTCTCGCGGGCCTTGATCTCAGCCCCCTTGCTCTGCAACTCCTGGATCTCCTCCTCCAGCCCCTCGAGTGTCGCGAGGGTGCCTTCGGATTCCCGCCGAACGAGCTCTACGAACTTCTTCACCCCCGCTTCGTCCGAGGGGTCGAGCTCCTTGGCCGCGCTCAGCAGCTCGTGCACCGGCTGGCGCAGGTGACGCGTGAAGTACACCAGCGACTGATTCAGGGACTCCGCGACGGCTATGCGACGCTCCCTCTCGATAACCTGCTGGGCGAGGTCGCGGTGGCGGAGCACGGCTTTGATCCGCGCGAGCACTTCCGAGAAATTGAAGGGCTTCGTGATGTAATCCTCGATACCGAGCTCGAACCCCTCGATCTTGTCCTTCACGTCGTCCATGGCCGAGAACATGATGACCGGCACGTCGCGCACGTGCTCGTATTCCTCGTCCTGCTTGAGCGCGCGGGTGACCTCCCACCCGGAGAGCTTCGGCATGATGTTGTCCAGGATGATGAGATCCGGCTCGATATCCGCCGCAAGATCGAGCGCTTCCTCACCGTCGCGCGCCTTCGCCACCGAGAAGCCGAGCTTGGAAAGCATTACGTCGAAGAAATCGAGATTGATTTGCTCGTCGTCGACGATGAGAATCGTTCCCTTATCGTCCATCGGAAGCACCTTTGCCCCTGATTGTCTCAGAACCACTGTCCGCTGTCAATCTCATGATTCCCCATCTGATGGTTCCCCATCCGAGCCCGATCACCGATAGAACGACGGCACCCCAGGCAAGCCAGTCACCCCACCGGGTGTAGAGTGTCGTGCTATCGGTGTAGACCGGCACGTCGTGCACCAGGTAATCCTCGGTAAACGGGGGGAGCATGCCCTGCATGCGCCCGTTCGGATCGATGACGGTCGTCATTCCGCTGTTCGTGCTGCGAATGACCGAACGGTGATTCTCGGCCGCGCGAAACACGGCCATCGCCATGTGCTGCATCTGCGCGGGGACCGAGTAGGACCACCCGTCGTTGGTGAGGTTGACGATGACCTCCGCTCCCCGACGGACGAACTCGCGCGAGAGATACCCGAAGGTATCCTCGAAACAGATAGGCGTGGCAAAGGCTATGCCGTCGGCCTCGAAAATGGTGTACTCCTCCCCCGCGGCCCAGAACGTCGTCTCGTTTTCGACAAGCAATTGATGGAACCGGGGGAAGGAGCGCTCGTAGGGAAAGTGCTCGGTGAAGGGGACGAGGTGCAGCTTTCGATACACGCGCCTGAACTCACCGTCGTCGTGAAGCAGTACCGCGTTATAGTCCACCCGCTCGAGCTCGCCGTCGAGGGTGCGGCTGAGCACCGCGTCGCTGTTCCCGATGACGAAGGGGACCGGCTGCGCGCTGAGGTAGTCGCGAAGCTCATCAACGAGCTCGTACACCTCGGGATCGGTGCGATGACGGGTGTGAAAGCTGATCGCCGGCACAAAGGATGTTTCCGACCATACCACCACCTCCGGTTCTTCCGCCAGCGCGGCGTTGCTCTGTCGGATGAGGGCGCTGAGAGAATCGCGGTAGGCCTCGATCCCGCCCCGCCAGGGATCGATATTCTGCTGCACCATCGCCACGCGCCAGCTGCGCGACTGCGCGTAGTCCACGCGCGAGGCGAAGCCGTACCCGAGGGCGAGCGCGAGCACCCCGAGGTAGACGACCGCGTCCACGCGGTGCGAGCGGAGAAACTCGCCCAGTCGGCGTGGACCCCGGGCCAGCCCCGCGGCGATGAACGCGGAGGGGAACACCACCAGTGCCGATACACCCCACACGCCGGTGAGCGAGGAGAGGCGAACCAACGGCGGGAGAAGATACTGCGTGTAGCCGATGATACCGTAGGCGTACCCGAGGAAGCCCTGCAGCCTGAGGTACTCATAGGCGATCCAAATCGCAATCTGGAGCAGATAGCCGTAACGGGGAAACAGCACGTCGGCCAGCTTCAACACCGGCAGGAGCAGCAGGAAATAGACCGCGTAAATGACGGGCACGATGAAGATGGCGAGCGGATGGAAGTTGAGCAGCCAGTAGTTGAGAAGAGAATATGTAACGAAGCCATACAGAGCCCCGTACAACCACACGGTCGACCACCGGCTCCGCCGTACGACCATGAACAGGGGCACGAGGGCGATGTAGCCAAGGGGAAACCATCCCCGCTCCGATATCAGGCTCGGGAAGGCAAATGAGAAGAGAGTGGCCGACGCGATAATCAGGGCCAGGTCCGCGAGGAGCTCGGCACCGCGTGCCGAAACCGTGCTCTGCAGTCCACCGCGCGAAGCCGCTATCTCCTTAGCGACCATGAAGCGTCTTTGAGCTCTTTCCCGGGGCGAAAGACGACGACCCCATGATTCTGGACGCTGACGGTTTCGCCCGTCTTCGGATTACGGGCCCGCTCGCGTCCTTTGCGGGTACGGATCTCGAACGTACCGAATCCGCGGAACTCCACCACACGGTCCTCGAGCAACGCGCTTTTCACCTGAGAAAAGAAGGAGTCGATGATACGCTGTATTTCCTTCTTGCTGACGTCGCTCGTTTCGGCGATGTTATCCACGATCTCAGCTTTGGTAAGCTTTTCCTTTGCCACGTGCGCTCCTAACGCGAAAGATGGCAGCTCAGCGCAAGAGGAAGCTCACCTACAGGGCGTTGAGCTTTTTCCGAAGACGAGATTTCGTGCGAGCTGCGGTATTCTTGTGATATACGCCTTTGCCGGCCGCCGTATCGATGAGCCTGGTCAGCGAATGGAGGCGGGTTTCCGCCGTCGACTTCTCTTTACCCTCGACCGCCCGGAGAAAACCGCGGATTTCCGACCGCACCCTGCTCCGCATCGCACGATTGCGCATGCGCCGTTTCTGGCTCTGCCGATGGCGCTTGGCTGCAGATCCCTTTATTACCAAGACTTACTCCTTCTATTCTTGTCCTTCAGTGAGGCTGTAACGTATCAAATCCCGCACCTCCTGTCAAGCAAAGGACCGGCCCTTTCTTTTCCCACCGGAACATTGTACTTTAACCGCACGTATGTTGGGCGAGTATCGTACCCTCCTGCCCTTCGTCGGAAAATACCGTTGGTACTATATCTTCGGAGTCCTGACGCTGGTTGTAACGAGCGGGGGTCAGCTTTTCATTCCGCAATTGATCCGCCGGGCCATTGATACGATGACCGTCACCGGCTTTTCTCTCTCGACGGTAGGACGATACATGTTGTTGCTCATCGCCCTTGCCGTGGTCATCGCGGTTGCCCGATTCGCCTGGCGCTATTTTCTGCACGGCGCCTCCCGCCGGATAGAGGCCGAGCTGAGGGAGCAGCTGTTCGGCAACCTGCTGAACCTCCCCGCGAGTTACTACCGCGAAACCACGACCGGTGATCTCATGGCCCGGGCAACCAACGACCTGAGCAACGTACGCATGGCGGCCGGAATGGGTCTCGTGGCATTCGTCGACGGGATCTTCATGACACTCGCCATCCTCATCATCCTCTTCTCCCGCAATCCGCGGTTGACCCTCATCGTCGTGCTCCCCCTGCCCTTCCTCAGTCTCGCCATACTGCTTGCCGGGCGCCTGATGTCGCGGCTCTTCCGGCGAGTGCAGGAAACCTTTGCCGAGCTCAGCTCCGACGTACAGGAATCGGTAACCGGCGTACGCGTGATAAAGACATTCGGCAAGGAAGGTTACTTCAACCGCCGGTTCGTGGATGCAAACGAGGAATACCAGCGTCGGAATCTCGCCTACGTGCGCGTGCAGGGCATGTTCTTTCCGGCGGTCACCTTCCTGTCGGGGCTCACATCGCTCCTGCTCCTGCGCTTCGGCGGTGCGGCGGTAGTGGTCGGAACCGTCACGCCGGGCGAGTTCGTGGCCACCCTCACCTATCTGGAGATGCTCGTGTGGCCGATGATAGGTGCGGGGTTTCTCGTCAACCTCATCGCACGGGGCGGCGCGTCGCTCAAGCGACTCAACGCGGTCATCGGGCGGGAGCCGGACATCCGCAGCCCCCACCGGCCGGTACGCACCGTCGACTTCCCCGCGGTGCGCGTGCGCGGGCTGACCTTCGCCTACGCCGAGGGCGCGGAGCCCGCGCTCACCGACATCGATCTCGAGGTGCGGGCCGGGCAGACCGTCGGCGTTCTCGGACGCACCGGATCGGGCAAGTCCACCCTGGTATCTCTGTTCCCGCGTATTCTCGATCCACCGCCCGGCACCGTCTTTGTGGGCTCCCACGACGTGCGCGACTATGACCTGCCGACGCTGAGGAGCGCCTTCGCGGTGGTTCCCCAGGACACCTTCCTGTTCTCGGCAACGATTTCGGAGAACATCCGCTTCGCAGCCCCGGACGCCGACGACGAGCTGGTATCACGCGTGGCGGACATTTCCACGATCAGCCGTGACATACGCGACTTTCCCGAGGGATGGGAGACCCTTGTCGGCGAGCGCGGGGTCACGCTGTCGGGTGGACAGAAGCAGCGCGTGGCCATCTCCAGGGCACTCGCGGCACGGCGGCCCATTCTCGTACTCGATGACGCGCTCTCCGCGGTGGACACCGAAAGCGAGGAGAGGATCCTCTCGAGGCTCATGGCCGAGCGGGAGGGCATGACCAACATCATCATTGCTCACCGTGTATCGGCCCTCTCGCGAAGTGACTTCATCTACGTGCTCGACCAGGGACGCACCGTTCAGCAGGGCACCCACGAGGAGCTCATCCGGCGCGAAGGGATGTACCGCGAGATCTACGAGCTGCAGCAGGCCGAGTCCCGCGAGGAAGCGCATCCGGGAGGTCCCCGTGGATGAGGAAAAAGTAATCACCGGGTACGACCCCGAAGTGGTTCGCCGCCTATTCGGCTTCGTACGTCCTCACCTGCGCGTGCTCGTTACCGCCGTTGTCGCGCTGGGGGTGGCGACCGCGGCCGAGCTCGCGCTACCGGTGGTCATACAGCGGGCCGTTGACCAGGACCTGCTCGCCGAGTATCTGCGGGGCGACCCCGATGAGGTGGCGGACATCGCCGAACGGCACCCCGGCGTGGATCCGGTCGTGATCGGCGACAGGGGCTATGTCCTCGAGAGCTCTCTCACCGCCCTCGCCGGCGTGGACAAACGCGAGCTGCAGCAAACCGGTGTCCTCTCGGAGCGCTCGCATTACGTGTTCCGCCTGCAAGACACCGACGACCGGGCCGTTGTGGCCGCCCATCCGGATATCTTCACCGTCGGCGGCGACGACGCGCGGTACGCCGCCGTGGCTACCGAAGACCTCCCGGTGCTCACAGCCGCGGAGCGGCGGGCTATCCGCTCCGCGGATCTCGAGGCGATATCGAAGAAGAGCATGCTCTTCCTCGCCCTCCTCCTCGGCGTATTCGTGTTCACCTTTGCACAGGTCTATCTGATGGCCGCCACGGGGCAGCGCGTGATGAAGGACCTTCGCACGCGCCTCTACGACCACGTGATCCGACAGCGCCTGTCCTTCCTTCATCGAAACCCCGTGGGCCGCCTGGTTACGCGCATCACCAACGATGTGGAAACGATAAACGAGCTGTTCACGAACGTCCTTGCGAACCTGCTCAAGAACGTTTCGATCATGGTCGGCGTCGTGATCACCGTGTTCCTGCTCAGCCGCCGCCTCGGGCTCATCGTCGTCTCTACCCTGCCGCCGGTACTCCTGGTCACCTGGTTCTTCCGCACCTACGCGCGAAATGCATTCCGGAACGTGCGCCTCTGGGTCTCCCGCGTCAACGCCTTTCTCTCGGAGCACATCTCCGGAATGACCGTGGTACAGCTGTTCACGCAGGAAGGCCGCATCGGCGAGCTGTTCCGCAAACGCAACGAATCCCTGCTCGGGGCGAGTCTCGGGGAGATGTACGTCTTTGCGACCTTCCGCCCGATTATCGATTTGTTTTCCTCGGTCTCGATCGCGGTGGTCGTCTACCTCGGAGCAGCCTCGGTCCTCGAAGGCGTCGTGACCCTCGGAATGCTCATCGCGGGGATCGAGCTCGTCCGCCGGTTCTATCGCCAGCTGATGTCCATCTCGGAACAGTTCGTCGTGCTGCAGAGCGCGCTGGCCGGCGGAGAGCGCATCCTCGAGCTCCTCTCCGACGAGCAGCGCATCCCCGATGAGGGCACGACCAGGCTCCCTGCACCGGCTGAGGGGGAAATCGTGTTCGACGACGTAACCTTCTCGTACCGGCCGGGTGAGCCGGTTTTGCGGAACCTCAGCTTCCGGATCCCGCCCGGCGACAGCGTGGCCGTGGTCGGCTACACGGGAGCCGGCAAGACTACCATTGCCAATCTTCTGTCGCGGCTCTGGGATGTCGACAGCGGCCGGATCCTCATCGATGGGATCGACATACGTGAGATCCCCATCGACGACCTTCGCCGCATCGTGCAGCCGATAGATCAGGACGTATTCATTTTCCGTGACACCATTCGGGAGAACATCGCGCTGGGGGACAGCTTCGAGGACGGACGGCTCCAACAGGCCGCGGAGGCTGTGCAGGCCGACGCCTTCGTGCGGCGGCTTCCCGACGGCTACGACACCCGCCTCGACGAGCGGGGCGCGAACCTCTCGGTCGGACAGCGCCAGCTCATCTCCTTCGCCCGCGTTGTCGCCCAGGACCCGACGGTCATCATCCTCGATGAGGCAACCTCCAGCGTCGACACCGAGACCGAGCGTCTTATCCAGGACGGCATGCGGGTTCTCCTCGAGAATCGCACATCCCTCGTCATCGCTCATCGGCTGTCGACCATCAAGAACGCCGACCGCATTCTGGTGCTCTCGCACGGCGAGATCGTCGAACAGGGAACCCATGACGAACTACTCGCCGAGGACGGTGTCTACGCTCACCTCTACCGCCTGCAGTACAGCGGCGGGTAACCGCGAGAGCAGGCGAGAGGTGGCGAGAGGTGGCGAAGCGCCCGGCACGCGGCGCGCTTATTCGCCGGGTGGGATCTCTCCGGTGATGCTCCAGCGCCGCTCACCCTGGTCGTAGGCAAGCTGATCGCCTGAAACGGTGATGTAGCGACCTTCATCGCGGGCAACCAACCGCACGCGGTTGGAGATTACGTTCACATCGAAGACCTGGAACGTGCTTCCATCGTAGTTGATCCGCGAGCCGTCCCCCGGAAGCTTCCGTTTCTGCTCGGTGTAATGATCATACTCGTAGGCGAGGCAACACAGGAGTCTGCCGCACGGGCCGGATATCTTCATCGAGTTCAGCGAGAGGTTCTGCACCTTTGCCATCTTGATGGAGACCGGCCTGAGCTTGTCGGTGAATCCGTGGCAGCAGAGCACACGCCCGCATACGCCCGTACCACCGAGCAGGCGGGAGTTATCGCGTACACCGATCTGCCGAAGCTCGATTCGCATGTGGAACTCCGACACCAGGTCTTTGACGAGATCACGGAAGTCGACGCGCGATTCGGCGGTGAAGAAGAACAGAATCTTCGGCTCGTCGAGAACGTAGTGGGCGCTCACCAGCTTCATGGACAGCCCGTGGCCGTCGATCTTCTCGCGGCATACCCGAAACGCGTCTTCCTCCCGCCGCAGATTGTCTTCAAAGCGGGCGATATCGGCGTCGCTTGCATGCCTCAGGACCTCCCGCTCATGCTCCCAGGCGCCGGAGTTCTCTTTCTGCACCGGACCGAGCACCCGCGCGAGGTCGCCGCCGTAGCGGGTATTGACGACCAGAAGGTCGCCGCAGTTGACCTCGGCGATGCCCCCGTCCTCCTCGAGGACGCAGAGCTCGGTTTCGCTCGAGTGGAGCACCTTCACGAGAAACGGGGTATGTGCGCCAATGGCCTCGCACAGCCCGCATGATGCGTGGATAGACGGCGAGGCGTTGAGTACGCGGGGTAGTCTATCGGCCATGGATATCCTTTCCTTTAGTGCGAGAGGTCCACGAGCAATCCGTGGATCTCTTCGACCCGGCTCATCAGCTCCATCTGAGAGTCCTGGCTCTGCAGCACTCCCCGCACGAGCCGATCGAGCTTCTGATCTATTACCTGAACGATGGAAAACCTCTTTCGATTCAGCACGTTTCCGCCCGAGGTGTGCTCTTCCACGCTCAAGGTTCGCGACACCGTCCGTCGCACGAATGATTTCACCGCCTCCCGATACGCCTGAACCGCGGTGAACGTGCCTTTCCGCAGCAGCTCATCGCCGAGCGTATGAATGGAGTCAAGCAGCTGCTCAAGCTCTTGCGAGCTGACACTGTCGGTTGAGTCCGGGTCGAAGGCCGGCTCTTCGACCTCTCTCTGAAAGATGGACCCGAAATCCGGCTCCCGCGGCGCATCACCGCCGCGGACGCGATCGCGGCGCGAATTCTTTCGAAAGGAGAAGAACCCGTCGTTTTCGATGCGCTCCATCGCTGCCATATGCGCTACCGACTCGGGAGTCGGGATACCGGCGAGCGGGCCGCGTGGTCTACCGACCTGCCGGCATATCGCCCGGCCCTCGGAATCGCGAAGTTGCTCACGGATGACGGCTCCGAACGCGGAACCTCACCCTGACCGCGAATCGAGAGGGTCCCGTCGATGATGACCCCTTCTTCGACGATCAGACGGGGGGCGTAGATATCGCCGACAACCATCGCGGAAGAGAGAATGATGACCTTTTCGCTGGAGGAGATGGTGCCCCGTACAATTCCGCCTACGACCACCGTTCCCGCGTCGATGTTGCAGTCGGCGCGGCCGTCCTTCCCGACCAGAACCTTGCTCTTGGTCTTGATGGATCCGGAGAAATCGCCGTCGATCCGCAACAGCCCGGCAAGCTCGAGGTGTCCGCGGAAGTGGCTACCTTCGCCGACGATCGAATTAATGAAGGAATCTTCGGAGTTGTACCCCATGTACAGATCTTACCTGTCAGCGAATCCGATTTCCGGACCACCGTTTGAAGTTATTTGAAATCTTGAGGAACGCGGAAGGATCAACCACGTCGGTGCCGAGCCAGATCTGGAAGTCCAGATGAGGGCCCGTCGAAATGCCGGTACTGCCGAGACGCCCGACGCGCTGGCCCTGGTATACTTCGTCCCCCTCGGAGACATCGACCGACTGAAGATGAGAATAGCGCGTGCGGAACCCGTATTTGTGGCGAACCCACATGTACAGCCCGTACCCCGGGTCCACACCGAGCTCCACCACTTTGCCGTTCGCCGACGCAATGACCGGGGTTCCCGGGGCGCCGGCGATATCAAAGCCCTTGTGCAGATACCACTGGTGCGTAACCGGATGGATATTCGGCCCGAACTCCATTGTCACGCGCCCGAGACCGGACTCCAGCGGCCAACTATTCGGGATATCGGAGAGCAACTGCTTCTGTGCCTCGAGCACCTGGCGAATATCCCCGAGCGGCCGAACGGACGCCTCCAGCATGCTTGCGAGGTTTTCAAGCTCCTGGATTTCCTCGATCTCATTCGGGGCCACCTCGCGGACGTTCAGAAACGCCGAGAGGTCACCACCGGCGTCCTCTTCGGAGGAAAGTTGATCCTGAGAGGCGAGATCCAGGCCGTCGAGCGTCTGAGACAGTGACTCGCTGAAGACTTCGGCGACCTTCGAAACCTCCGCTACCTCCTCACGAACCGCCTCGAGGCTTGCCTCGGTAGTGTCGAGCGCCTCCGCCTTCTGGGTAATCAGGCGTGAGGAACCGGAAAACACGGTAGACAGGTAGAAGAAGCCGACGATGAGCCCGACGATCACCAGCCCGATGAACGCGATGGCGAAGGTATTGATCTGGAAATTGACGACGCGCTTCTCGGAGTGGGGGATGAACATGACCGTGAATCGCTGCTTCCCGAGCTTGACGACGCCCGTTGCGATCCGCTTCACCCCACCGGCCGCATATTGCACGAACCTCAACACCGGAGAACGACCGGCAGACCTGTCGTGAGTACTATCCGCATTCGCTGGCAAGGTCCTCTCCTCTTCCCACATTATCGGCACGGTTGGGCCGCATCTCTCCCTTTTAAGTGAACTTAGCACGACCCTCGGGCTTTGTCAAACACACCAAAAGCGGTCAACGTTGACTACCGAGCTACCTCGTGCTATGTTTTCGCAATACCGGGGGGTAAGCTCGATACCCTTTCATCAACGGAAGTACTATGAAACTGTTTGATTCCCACGCCCATATCGGGTTGATCAACGAAGACCCGATAGAACAGCTTATGATCGTTCAGGAAGCTCGCCAGGCCGGCGTGCAGGGAATTCTGAGCATCTGCAACAATCTCCGTGACTTTTTTCAGGTCTATGACAACCTGAAGACGGCCACTCACGTCTATCATAGCGTCGGGGTCTCGCCCTCGGAAGTCGTGAATCCGGGCAAGGACTGGGAGACGCAGGTCCAGGAAGGCAGCAAGCTCGATCGTGTCGTAGCCGTCGGCGAGACCGGTCTCGACTACTATCGCAAGTTCGGAAACAAGGATGCCCAGGTCGAATTGTTTATCCGGCAGCTGGAGCTTGCGGCGAAGCTCGACATGCCGGTGGTCATTCACAACCGAGAGGCCGGGCAGGATGTATTGGAGATTCTCACCGATCGTATCCCTGCCCGCGGGGGCGTCCTGCACTGTTACTCGGAAGACTGGAACTACGCCCAGCAGGCTCTCGAGCTGCCCCTCTATATATCGTTTGCCGGGAATGTGACGTACCGCAACGCCCGGAACCTGCACGAGACCGCGAAGAACATGCCTCTCGATCGGATCCTCATCGAGTCGGAGAGTCCCTTCATGGTACCGGCGGCCCATCGCGGCAAGCGCAACCGTCCTTCCTACCTCGTGGAAACGCTCAAGTTCATCGCCGAGATTCGCGAGGAACCGGAAGAGGAGATCGCCGAGGCGCTGTACGAGAACTCGAAGCGACTCTTCAACATCGGGTGACCCCCTGAGCAGCGCCCGTGGTTCCGCCTCCCGCGGGATTGTCCGCGCGGGCGCCGACGCGGTGCCCCACGCCCCCGACGGCTTGACCGCGTCCCGCTGAACCGAGTACAAACACTGAAAATGCGCACCTTCGACCGCCGCCCCCGGCGTCGGGGGTAGCCGGGGGCGTGAGTGCGAGTCTTCCTTGTCGGTAACACCACAGTCGAGCACGCCATGCTATGGCGGCTTTCCGCGAGCCGGCGCATTTCGGGGCTCTACTGCGCATCACCTGGTCCTGCACGACTCGGTCTGGCCGAACTCCTCGACGGGGGGCGCATGCGCGCGGAAGAGCTCGCCGCGGCCTGCCGCGCTCATGGGGTCGATCTGGCCGTGCTGAGCTCCGGGAACGGTACGCCCCCCGAGCTCGCGTGCGCGTTCACCGAGGCCGGCATTACGGTGCTCGCGCCCGATGAGAAAGTGCGGCAAATCGAGACAACGCGCGCGTTTATGCTGTCCTTCGCCGAACAATACGGCATCCCCGTCGTCCGGGGCCGCGTGTTTACCTATCTACCGGAAGCTCGGCGTGTCCTCAGCCGGGAGCCGGGCCGGCATGTCCTCAAGAAGAGCATGCCTACCTCGCATCTCGACGTCATCGACAGCGACAAGCTGGAAGAGCAGCTGGCGTTTGCCGAACGCGTGCTCGAGACGGACAGTCTCGTTCTCGAGCCACCTCCGGAAGCCCCGGAGCTCCCGGAGCTCTCCGTATTCGCGCTTACCGACGGCACGAGCCCGCGTGTGTTCCCCACCTGCGAGCGTCACGACCGCTCGAGTCGCCGCCGGCCGGTCGGCTTTCCGCGGAGCGCCGGCGCCGTGGCCCCCGTTCCGTGGGCGGATACCGCCCTCACCAAGCGCATCGAACGGGACATCGTCGGAAAGACGATCGAGGCTCTTGAGTCTGCGGCGTTCCGCTACCGGGGTATCATCGGCTTCCAGCTGAGACTCTCTGCCGAGGGTCCGCTCATCGACCATGTGCGTTTCGGGCTCTCGCAGCCCGAGGCCTCGGTGCTCATGCCGCTGCTCGACATCGACTTCGGAACCCTTCTCGAGGCGGTTCTCGAGCGCAAGCTGGACTCGGTGCCGTTCGGCGTTCGACACGGCTCGACGATGGCGGTCGTGCTCACGAACGATACGGATCTCCCGCTCCCGCTTACGAGCTCGATGGTTGCCGTTCCCGGATCCGCGGCCCGAGACACCATTGTGTTTCTCGCCGAGCAGGAAGGGAGGGCGCGGTCACTTACGGTGCCCCCCGGAGGCACGCTGACCGCCGTGGGGATCGGCAGAGACGCGCTGCGCGCGCGCGATCGCGCCATGCGGCTTGCCGGCGAGCTGTCGGAGTCGGGGTTCTCCTTCAGCAGAGAGGTCGGGCAGAACTTGTTTCGCTGACGGGGGCGCTCTTTGCGCGCGCGTGTCTCTCGCGAGCTATGTCTCTCGCCGGCGCACTTCGTACATGAGAATACCGGCCGCAACGGACACGTTGAGGGAATCCACGTGACCACGCGTGGGAATGGAAACGAGCTCGTCACACCGCTCGCGCACCAGGCGGCTCAGCCCTTCCCCTTCGCTTCCGAGAACCAGCGCCACACGACCGCCGAGGTCCACCGACAAGACATCGGTGCCGTCCGCGGCCGCGCCGTATACCCAGAACCCCGCCTCCTGCAGCCGCACGAGGCTCTGCGCAATGTTGGTGACCGTAAGCCTCGGAACATGGGCCGAGGCTCCGGCGGAGGTCCGTGTCAGAGTAGCCGTATCGGAGGCCGCCCTGCGCTCCCGGGAAATCACGAGGTCCGCGCCGAATTGATCGGCGCTGCGCAGGATCGCCCCGACGTTGTGCGGGTCGGTAATGCCGTCCAGCACGACAACGAGGGACACGCGCGCCTCCAGTGACGACAGGAAGCCCTCGAGGGACTTCGGGCTGCCCTGAGAGACGACCGCCCCGACGAGCACCGCACCGCGCGCGTGCGCTCCGCCGAGCCGGGCCAGCTCCTCGGCATCCACGTGCTCCACGGGAAGCCCCCGTCGACGGGCCTGTTCCTCGATATCACGCGCTTTCCTGTTCCCGCCCGCGAGGTACACCGTTCCCGAAAGGCGGGAGCTGCGAAGCGCCTCGAACACGGCATGGTAGCCGGCGTACACGCCGCGGCCGCCCCTGTCCGTACTACCGCCGGCGGGCGTTCGGCCTGCGATCCCGTCCGTCCCGGTCCTCTTCCTCTTGTTCCTGGCCATACTCTTTTATCACGTCCGGATACCCGTCATAGGTGGTGTCGCGCTCGTACCGCTCGACATAGACGCCTTCCCGCAGGAACACCCACAGGTCTATCGCCCCGTCGTAGTTCGTATCGATCTCCTGGCGCTGCAGCACCTCGTTCTTGTAGAAGTAGAAGTCGTCCATCTTGCCGTCGTAATTGAAGTCGACCGCTTCGCGGTCTTTCTGCAACTCGTCGGTCACCCGCACCGCATAGTCGACCATCCCGTCCTCATTGCGATCGTCGGTCATCCACTCGTCTCCGTAGCGATCGACGTCGAAATACTGATCCTCACGTGGCTCACGCGGATACTCGGAATCGGCAGGCTGGGCACCCGCCACGCCGGTCACAATTCCCGCCGCTAACAGGGCGGCCAACAGAATACCAAATCCGCGCAACAGCGCCGTCATGCAAGACTCCTCGCGTAATGTGTACCACTTCATTATCGAACGGAGTCGGACCGGAATTGAGCCGTCGGGGTGCCGCGGCGCGGGCTAACCGATGCGCGAGAGGGGAACGGGCTCGGGGTTCGGGTTCTCGCCCTCTACCTCGGCGAACTCCCGCAGGATCTTCTTTCCCCTGCTCGAGAGCTTTTTCGGCACCTCCACGTGGATCTTCACGTAGAGGTCACCCCGCCGGGAAGGGTCCTGGAGATGGGGAACGCCGTAGCCCCTGATGCGAAAGAGCTTCTCGTTCTGCGTACCCCCGGGGATGCTGAGCTTGACCCGCTCGCCGTCAAGAGTGGGAATCCGAACGTCCGCCCCGAGCGCGGCCTGGGTTATGGTAATCGGGATCATGCAGTAGAGGTCATTGCCCTGCCGCTCGAAATACTCATGCGGGCGCACCCGAACCACCACATAGAGGTCTCCGGCAGGTCCTCCGTTAGGACCCGCGTCCCCCTCACCGCGGAGGCTGATGCGTTTCCCGCTGTCGATACCCTGGGGAATGGTAACCTTCACCGTTCGCTGTTTCTTCAGAACGCCGCTTCCCCCGCAGGCGTGGCAGGGGTTGTCGATTATCTGACCTTCCCCGCCGCAGGTCGGACAGGTGCTCGCAATGGAAAAGAACCCCTGGCTGCGCCGCACCTGACCGACACCGTTGCAGGTGGGACACGTCTTGCGCCCGCTGCCGCTCTCCGCACCGCTACCGTTGCACCTGTCGCAGGTGACGTGCCGCTTGTAGGAGACTTCCTTCTTCGTGCCGAAGACGGCCTCCTCGAAGGAGATTTCCATGTCATAGCGGAGATCGGCTCCCGAGCGTACGGAGCTTCGGTGACGGCCGCGACCGCCTCCGCCGAAGAAGGTCTCGAAGATGTCCGAGAAACCGCCGAAAATGTCCTCGAAGTCGTGAAAGGCGTGGGAATAGCCGCCACGACCGACCCCGCCCATGCCTTCCACGCCGGCGAAGCCGAACTGGTCGTAGGCTTGGCGCTTTTCGTCGTCGGCCAGCACCTCGTAGGCTTCGGTGGCCTCCTTGAACCGCTCCTCTGCATGATTATCACCGGGATTGCGGTCGGGGTGGTTTGCCACCGCTACTTTGCGGTACGCCTTCTTGATGTCGTCCTTCGAGGCTCCGCGTTGGAGCCCGAGCACCTCATAGTAGTCTCGTTTCGCCACGGTACCGCTTCCGATCGCGCGCTCGCGTCAGTTCTGCTTCTCGTCCTCGTCGACGACCTCGTAGTCGACGTCCTCAACGTTATCGGAGGCGTCTTCCGCGGGGCCCTCACCCTCGGCATCGCCGCCGGCCTGCCCCGCCTCGCCGCCGGACTGTTGCTCTTGGCTCGAGGCGTTCTTGTATACCTCCTCGGCGAGCTTGTGGGACGCCTGCTTCAGTTCCTCCATCCTGCCCTTGATCTCGGCGGCATCGCCGCTTTCGAGCGCAGTGCGAAGGGCCCCAATGCCCTCGTTGATCTTCTCCCGGTCTTCGTCGGTAATCTTGTCCCCGAAGTCGGAGAGGGACTTTTCGGTCGAGTAGATAAGGCTGTCCGCCTCGTTTCTCGTCTCAGCCGCCTCGCGCGCGCGCTTGTCTTCCTCGGCGTGGGTCTCCGCCTCTTTCACCATGTTGTTGATTTCCGCCTCGGACAGACCCGACGAAGACTCGATGCGAATCTTCTGTTCCTTGCCCGTCCCGAGGTCCTTCGCGGAGACATGTACGATTCCGTTGGCGTCGATATCGAAGGAGACTTCGATCTGAGGGACACCACGCGGGGCCGGGGGAATTCCGACGAGGTCGAAGCGGCCGAGGGTACGGTTCTGAGTCGCCATCTCGCGCTCACCCTGCAGCACGTGGATCGACACGGCCGTCTGGTTGTCCGATGCGGTCGAGAAGATCTGGCTCTTTCTGGTCGGGATAGTCGTATTTCGCTCGATGAGCTTGGTGAACACCCCACCGAGGGTCTCGATGCCGAGGGAGAGCGGTGTGACGTCGAGCAGCAGCACGTCCTTGACGTCGCCGCCGAGGATCCCACCCTGAATGGCGGCACCGGCAGCAACGACTTCGTCAGGGTTTACGCCCTTGTGGGGATCCCTGCCGAACAGCTCGGTAACGAGGGCCTGCACCGCGGGGATGCGGGTGGACCCGCCCACGAGGATGACCTCGTCGACGTCGGAAGCGGAAACTCCGGCATCCGCAAGGGCCTTCTTGCATGGCTCCTTCGTCTTCTCCACGAGGTCGGCGACCATCTGCTCGAACTTGGCCCGGGAGAGCGAATACTGCATGTGTTTCGGGCCGGTATTGTCCGCGGTGATGAAGGGCAGGTTTATCTCGGTGGTCTGGGTGGTTGAGAGCTCCTTCTTGGCCTTTTCGGCGGCCTCCTTGAGGCGCTGCAGTGCCATGCGGTCCTGTGCAAGGTCGATTCCGTATTCGCCCTTGAAGCTGGAAACGAGCCAGTCGATGATACGCTGGTCGAAGTTGTCGCCACCGAGGTGGGTGTCGCCATTGGTGGACTTGACCTCGAATACACCGTCGCCGAGCTCGAGAATGGATATGTCGAAGGTGCCGCCGCCGAGATCGTACACGGCGATCTTCTCGTCCTTCTGCTCCTTGCCGAAGCCGTATGCCAGGGAGGCCGCGGTGGGCTCGTTGACGATACGCTTTACATCCAATCCCGCGATCTTCCCGGCATCCTTGGTCGCCTGGCGCTGGGAGTCGTTGAAGTAGGCCGGGACCGTAATGACGGCTTCGGTCACCTTCTCGCCGAGATAGTCCTCCGCGGTTTCCTTCATCTTCTGGAGAATCGCGGCGGAGATCTCCGGGGGCGAGTACTGCTTCTCGTCGATCTGAACCCGAGCGCCGCCCGAGCCGTCTTCGGTCACCTTGTACGGCACCATCTGAATCTCTTCGGAGACTTCGTTAAAGCGGCGCCCCATAAATCGCTTGATCGAGTACACGGTGTTCTCGGGGTTCGTCACCATCTGGTTCTTCGCGGGCTGGCCGACGAGTCGCTCTCCCTTGGAGGTGAAGGCCACCATCGACGGCGTTGTTCGCTGACCCTCGGCGTTCTGGATGACCGCGGGTTCACCACCCTCCATCACGGCCACGCAGGAGTTCGTTGTTCCGAGGTCGATACCGATTATCCTACCCATTCAATTGCTCCTCATATCCCGCGCTGCGTTCCGCGCGGCTTCTCACGCTGCATCTCATGTCCCGCCCTAACATACGCACCGCCGCGGCACGGCGTCTACTTCAGGATTGCTCGCCGTCGGGTTTCTCGCTCGGAACCGACACCTTTACCTTGGCCGACCTGAGTACCTTGTCGTTGAGGAAGTACCCCTTCTGATAGTCCTCGAGGACCACCGGTTTGTCGTGCTCGCCGTCCTCGCCCGTCATGACCGCTTCGTGCTTCTGCGGGTCGAACTCCTCGCCTTCGGAATCGAATCGTTTCAGACCCCACTTCCGCTCAAGCATGCTCGTGAACTGCTTCTCGATGAGAGCCACGCCCTCGTGAAACGAGTCGAAATCCCGTGACTCCTCCGCCGATTTGATGGCGCGCTCGAAGTCGTCGATGATCTGTACGATATCGAGCAGGAGCTGCTTATTGGCGTAGGCGATCGCTTCCGCCTTTTCGCGTGTCATGCGTTTGCGAAAGTTTTCGAAATCGGCCTGCTTGCGAAGGTACTGATCCTTGAGCTCGCTGTTCTCGCTCTCGAGCTCCTGCACCCGCGCACGCAGCTGCGCAACCTCGTCCTCGCCGGCCGCCGCACCGGCCCCGACGCCGTGCGCATCGACGGTTCGGCCGGACACGGCATCACCGGATTCCGCGTCGGCGGCTGTCGCGTCGGCGGATGTCGC
>CAZWNS010000001.1:0-5091 GCA_964635245.1 uncultured Spirochaetaceae bacterium | reverse complement strand
CGGACACGGCATCACCGGATTCCGCGTCGGCGGCTGTCGCGTCGGCGGATGTCGCGTCGGCGGATGTCGCATCGGCGGAGACATTCCCCGCGCCGGTTTCCTCACGTGCGGTCTGTTCCGTCTCCATATCTGCACCTGTATCCTCGAAATTGCGTTCTTCGCCGGACATACATACCTCTGAGTTGTTGCTTTGTCGGAAAAGTACTCAGGCCACATCGAGGCGTCAAGCGCACCGGCCGCGGTACGCTCCGCCCCGACGGGCTCAGGTCGCCTTGCCGGCAAGCTCGAGAATGAGCTCCACCTCGCCGCGGCTCACCTTCATCTGCCGGGCGATCTCATCGACCTTCCACCCCTGTCGCGCAAGCTTGATGACCGTCTCCCGCGCACTCATCGACGGGGCGCCTCCGCCCTTGCCGCCGCTTCCGCCGGACTTGCCGTCCTCGCGGAGCAGCGAGCCGAGAAGCTTTACCTGCTCCTGTGCCTCTCGTCCCACCTCCTCGAGGCGGGTCTCGGTGCGGGCGAGCCACTCCCGCGCGGTCTGCAGCTCCTGCATGCGCGCCTCGATATCGGCGAGGGTGTCGTCGAGGTGCGACACCTGCTTGACCGCCTGGTCGGCGTCCTTCTTGTGGGTGGAAAGCTCCCTGACCTGCGATTCGAGGGTCTCGATCTGTTGCGGGAGATTGCGCAGCTCCTGATCGAGAGATTCGAGCCGCTGCTCGAGGTCTTCGAGCTGCTGGAAGCTCTTGTCCACACCCTGGGTGGTCACATCAACAATGCTCTTCTTCTTCTCGAGGCGGTCGTAGCGCTCCTCGACCTGCTTCTCGATGTCGTCGAGGCCGCGGAGCTTCGCCTGAACGGTCTGGATCGTGTCGTCCGTCGCGGTGAGATTCTGCAGTTTCACCTCAACCGCGTGCGACATGCTCATGAGCTTCTTGAAGTCGTCCTCGAGCGCATCGATACGCCGCTTCTCGGAGAGAAAGCGTGTCATCTTCTCCGAAGCCTCGCTGGAGAGTTTTCGAATCTTGGCGAACTGCGCCTGTATCTCCTGAGCTTCCTCCCGCTGGGCTTCAACCCGCGAGAGCTCCGCCTTGAGATCCTCCACGGTCTCCTGCAGAGAAAGCTTCAGCGAATCGGCCCGCTCGAAGATCCTGGTCTGCTCGACGAAATTCTTGGTACGCTTGTCGATTTCCTCGAGCCGCACGGAGAGGATCCGCGCTTCATCGTCGATACGGCCGAAAAGCTTCTTCTGTACGGTGTCGAACTGCTCGCGTACGTCGGAAACCGTGGATTTGAACTCGCTGATGCGCTCCCCGCTCTCGGAGGCGACCTCCTCGGCACGCTCGGTGAGCTGCTGCTCGAGGATGCCGTACTGCTTGCGAAACTCCTCCATGGACTCTTTCACCTGCGTGTCGAGATCCGCCCGCAATGAGGACACCCGGTTTCGCAGCGTCGAGAGATCCTCGCGCATGGTATCCCGCTCCGAGGCGAGCTTGCCGAAGAGCTCCTCCTTCTCCCGCTCGTATTCGCTCTGCATCGCTCGCACCGATTCCCGTATCTGATCCTCGAGGTCGGACACGCGGCCGGTGACGGTCTCCTCGGCACCCTTGAGGTCGTTCTCCACGCGCGCCCGCCACACGGCCGTGTCGGACTTCGCGTTCTCCACCGAGGCGGTCAGGGCATTGGTACCCTCCTCCACCTGCTCCTGCAGCTGTTGTATGCGACCGTGCAGCTCCTTCTCGAAGCGGTCGATCTGGTCGGAGACCTGTTCGGAATGACGGGCGAACTCCTGCTGGAAACTGCGCTCGGCACGCTTCTTCATCTCGTCGACTTCCTGCCGTGTGCTTTCCTCGAAGGACTCGACGTGCCCCTCCGAGCTCGATATCCGCGCGGCAATGCTCTTCTGGAAGTCGGAGACCTGCTGCTCGAACTTCTCGAACTGTGCGTAGAAGCGGTTCTGCAGATCGGCCAGTCCCGTGCGCAACCCCTCGGTGTACTGCTGCTCGATGGTGGTGCGGTCGCTACGGAACTGTTCGGCCAGCTCCTCGATATGGTTATCCACGCCCTGCTGCCACTCCACGAGCTTCTGGTCCATGGCGATGCTTCGGCTCTTGAGATCGCTGAGGAAATCATCCTCGAAGCCCTGGAGCTTTTCCGAGACGTTGTCGTACGCACGGCTCTTGAGGTCCTGTATGCCGGTTTCGAGCTCCTGCATCTCCCGGCGGATTCCCTCCATGACCTCGCCGGCCTCGCGCCGGTCCTCCTGGCGACGCGCATCCATATCCCGGCCGAAGGCGGCAAAGTCCTCCTTGATCCGCTCCTCGGTGCCGGCCATGGACTCACGAAGCACGCTTTCGAGGTTGTCGAGATCGGTGTTGACTTGATCGAGCTTATTGAAGCGGTAGGAGATCTGCTCCTCGTAATCGGAGAGGCGTGCCTCCACCCCGCCGATGCGGTCCCCGAAGCGTCGCTCGGCCTCGGAGAGGCTCTCCCCGAGGCCGGAAACCACCCGCTTCTGCTCCTCCTTCCAGCTGTCGGCGGCGCTCTGGATTTCCCGGACCGACTCCCCGACATGGTCTCGCAGCTCGGCGAGATTGCCGGCGGCAAGCTCCTTGACCTGGGCGCCGACCTCCCGGAAGCGGGTCTGAATATGCTCCCGGATCTTCTCGAGGGCGCCGTGCTCGAGCTTCTCCCCGCGGGCGGCGGCATGCTCGAGCCGTTTCCCGTAGTCCGCCTCCACCTCCGCAAAACGGGCGGCGAACTGATCGACCGACGCCTTGAACTGCTGGACCTCGGTCCTGGTCTTCTCGCGCAGCTCCTCGTGCAGAGCGCGGATATCCTGCTCAACGGCCGCGGCGAGCTCCTCGCCCCGGTCGCGGGCCTTGCCCACCTGCTCTTCGAGGCCGCGCACATGCTGCTCGGCGGATTCGATGTCGTTTCGGATCTCCACGACGCGATCGTCGGCGTGCTGAACGGCCCGCTCCTCGGCATCCTTGAGAGCTTCGACGTTTCGCGCCTCGAACTCGTCGACGATCTCCGGGATGCGGCCCTCGAGCTCCTGCAGCTGCGCCTGCGACGTTTTGATGCGTTTTCCCACTGTGTCGATGTACTCGGACTCCTCACGGATACGGTTGATGTTCTCCTCCGCCTGGGAGGTCATCTTCATCAACTCGTCGAGCGCGGTATCGTAGTCGCCGATGCGCGTTCCGATGCGCTCTATCTGCGAAGCCCGTTCGTTGAGCCCGTCCTCGAGGCTCTGGATTCGATTGAGCACCTCGCGAGCGGCCTTCTGGTGGACCTCCAGCTCGATACCCATGTCCTTGATCTCCGTCGCTTTCTCCTCGACGATGGCGTCGAGGTCGGCCTGGACGCGCTCCGCGTACCGCTTCACCTTTTCCAGAGATCGGTTGTTACGGTCCAGTTGCCGGTAGATTGCGAGGATGACAAGAACAATCAACAGGACGATGACATTTCCGGCCGAGAATACCATACGTTCCCACTCCCAGTTATATGCTCTCTACGCTATTATATACGACATTTGGACATACTGCACATCCAAACACGCGTTTTTCTCAACGGATTTGACCCCCCAGAACCCATGACGCGAGCGTTCGATAGCTCGAAAAGGACAGGTCAGCCCGTGAGTCACGGCGCGGTCGGGCCGTGAGGTGAGCGGTACGCATTCCCACGGCCCCGGCACCGAGGACGTCGTAGGCGTAGTTGTTGCCGACATACAGCGTTTCCGCCGCCTCGCTTCCGAGCGCATCGAGGATTGCCCGAAAGGGCTCGGGGTGGGGCTTGAGATACCCGACCCGTTCCGCCTCGAGGCCGATGTCCCACAGTCCCTCGAGTCCCAGGCGGCGGAGCTTGCCGCCGAGCGGGAAATCGCTCAACAACCCCACCTTGATCCCCGCCTCCCGCAGTCGCTCGACGCTCTCCCGCACGTGCGGGAAGCGCGGAACCACGCTGAGGACCCGCTCCGCGTCGGAATAGATGCGCCGGTCTATGAGCGCTCTCGCGGCCTCGGTAGCCACACCGAGCTCCCGGGCAAGCATGCGCGCCTGCAGATCGTAAAAATCCCCTATCGGCCGCACCTCTCGTATGGCGCGGCGAACGCGGCGAAAACCCAGCATGAGGCGGGGACGGGAGACAAAGAAGGGCACGGAGGCAAGGTACATCACGCTGTTCGGATACAGCGTCCCGTCCACATCGAATGCTACGGCTCGAATCTGCATACGCTACCGAATATCTTCACGCTGAACCACCAGCGTAAAGATGCCGGTCGCGTCGCGTGCGCTCGCGGCGGCCGGCTCGAATGACCACTGCCGCACGCGCCCGCGCAGTTTCTCCGTTGCACGCACATAGCCCGAGCCCTGCTGGAAGATGACCGACCCCGGCACGACATTTCCACTCGAATCGACCTCGAAAACCACCACGAAGCTTGCCTGCGCCGGCACCGACCCGTCGAAGTCCGCGGAGCTGAAGAAGTTATCGGGGACGGGCGGCGGGTTGGTGAGCTCCCGGCTGCCGGTGCCCACCCACTCGAACCGGCTGTCGCCGGGCGCGCGGTCCTCGGGGGACGGCTCATCCTGCGGCTCGATATCCGGTGACTCCCGCGGCGTGCGATCGCTTGCCCTTCCGTCGCTCCTCCGCCGCTCGAGGGCGTCGGTTACCTCCTGCAGGCTGCGTCGGAAATCGGGATCGGTGGCTACCCTCTCGGCAAGATCCTCGATCTCGCCCTCATCGACACCTTCGGTGGATATGCCCGCTTCCTCCACGGTCTCCCGCGGCCGGGTGGCCCAGTCGGGCGGAGGCGCCCCCTGCGATCTTGCCTGCTCCTCGGGCGGCAGCTCCCGCATCTCGTCGTCCTCGGGGGGCGAGCTGCGGGCTCCCGGGCGCGTGTCCCGCTCGTAGATGTCCTCAAGCCCCAACTCCCCGTTCCGACGCTCCCCGGCGAGGGGATCGCGTCCGCGCGTCTCACCGGACGGCGCCGATTGCTCCGCCTCGGGCGCGGGTTCCTCGGGGGCCGGGTCCGGCGGCGCCGGGTCCTCGGGCGCCGGGTCCTCGGGCGCCGGATCCTCGGGCGCCGGGTCC